>NZ_CP026118.1:2833904-3161685 GCF_004101865.1 Halobacillus litoralis | reverse complement strand
AGCCTCTCACCTCACTCATGTTGGATATGAAAACTACACCAAGCAGCTGTGCACCTGATGTAGTTTTCCTGTTTCTATTCTAGAACTTCTTTTGCTTTTGCCTCGACTTCCTTGGCCGCCTCTTCAGGTGTCATGGATAAACCGAACAACGCCTGAGTCGTATCCAAGTGGACTTCAGCTAATTCCGGCGGAAGGGTCTGGTCATAGAATGTCTGCATGTATTCTGCTTCTTCCAGCACTGTGCTGATTTGCTGGACATATTCATCATCGTACTCTACGCCCTTGACTGCAGAGATGGCCCCATCTGTATTTGCCAACTGCTGTGCTGTTTCTTTGTTCGTCAACTCATTGACAAGCTCTGCTGCCAGCTCTTGCTTTTCACTTTTCTCAGATACAGAGAAGACTGGACTTACACCACCGACGATATCCTTGTTCGATCCCTGTCCACCTTCAATGGTCGGGAACAAGAAGAATCCAAGTTTCTCTTCAAACTCAGGCATATCATTTCTTGTCGTCCCAAGCATCCAGTTCCCCTGAACAATCATTCCTGCCTGTTCAGCATAAAGGAGTTGTCTCGATTGACCTGTATCAAAATTCATCCCGTTGAACCCATCCGGGAATGCTTCCATCTCAGCAAGCTCCTGGATTTTCTCTCCTGCTTTGATATAAGCTTCATCATCAAAGCCTCTGCCTTCACGATTGTACGCTTCGTTGAAAAGTTCAGGGCCTCCGAATCTTTCAGCAAAATACATGTAATAGAAAGAACCAGGCCATTTCGATTGGTTGGCTAATGAAAATGGAACAATGTCATTGGACTTCAATGTTTCTACGATTTCCAGCAGCTCGTCATAAGTTTCCGGCTCCTCAAGCCCGTACTCTTCGAACATCTCTTTGTTATACCAGACGGGTACGATATCCATAGCTAAAGGGGCACCGTAGTTCTTGCCATCGAATTCAGCAGGTGAAAGTGCTGCAGGCAAGTATTGTGATGTATCGATATTTTCTGAAATATCCTTCACCTGGCCGGCATTTACGAATTTCTCTAACCAGCCGCCACCCCAGGAGTGGAAGACATCTGGTGGTGTACCTCCGCCCATAGCGACAGAAAGTTTCGTTTTATAAGGGTCATTTTCCTGTCTGACAACCTCGACGTTGACGCCTTCATGACTTTCCTCGAAACGCTTGACCGCATCCTCGAGTGCCACTTCAGATTTACCTGTTTCAATATGCCAGAGTGTCAATGTTTCAGAATCGCCACCTCCGGAATCCCCGTTAGAAGCACTCTCACTGTCCTGACACCCTGCCGCAAAAATCAATACAGCAATCGCCATCAACCATATTTTCGGTTTTAACATAGAACCTCTCCCCTTTTTGTTAGCGTTTTCATTATCATGTAAAAAAACAAGCCTTATTCTACCCCTTTCTGCAGATCCACCTCCTAAAATAAAATCCAAAACTAAGTTTGTCCATTGCACGAACTAATTAACGTCATAATACCTCATAGTTTGTAAGATATCAAGAATATTTTGAAATCTCTTTGCAATATAACGTTTTATATTATAAAACCAGGTTCTACATAGTTGACAATTTTGTTTAGAAAATTCATAATCATTTAATAAATAAGCGTTTTCATTTTATTGAAAGGAGTGCTATTTTTGAGCAATCATAAAGAAAATCTCATGGAATTCACAGAAACGGACATCGATTTAATAGAAACGAAAGCCCCTGGCCCTGGAGGAACTCTTCCCCTTACAGACGAGATGCTCCGAAATTCTCCGAGTGGGAATCTGTTCGGTTTATCTCAAAATGTCGGGATGGGATGGCAGCCGAATAAATTGAATGAAAAACAAGTCCTGATGCTTAGTACGCAGGGAGGGATGAAAGACAGCAATGGCGACCCGGTTGCTCTTGGGTATCATACGGGGCACTGGGAAGTTGATATGCTCATGAAAGAAGCAGCAATGGAAGTCCATAAAGCTAAAGGGGTTCCTTTTGCCGCATATGTAAGCGATCCATGTGACGGCAGATCACAAGGGACGACAGGAATGTTCGATTCTTTTCCATACCGGAATGATGCCGCACAGGTCTATCGCAGACTTATCCGCTCCTTGCCGACAAGAAGAGCCGTCGTCGGAATTGCCACTTGTGATAAAGGACTGCCAGCGATGATAATGGCACTTGCTTCTATGCATGACCTTCCGACTGTCATCATCCCTGGTGGAGTGACGCTCCCCCCTACATATGGAGAAGATGCCGGAAAAATTCAAACCATCGGCGCCCGTTACTCCAATGATGAGCTTTCACTTAAAGAAGCTGCTGAACTCGGCTGTGTAGCATGTGCGACACCAGGAGGGGGATGCCAGTTCTTAGGGACAGCTGCATCAGCCCAGGTTGTCGGCGAGGCGCTCGGCATGTCGATCCCGCATTCAGCCCTGGCCCCATCCGGACAAGATATATGGAAAGAAATGGGCAGGAAATCCTCCCAGGCCGTTTTAGAGATGATCAATCAAAAATTAACTACTAAAGATATCGTTACAAATGAAGCGATCGAAAACGCGATGGTCGTCCATGCCGCTTTCGGTGGATCCACCAACCTCCTCCTTCATATACCGGCAATCGCTCACGCAGCAGGATGTGATATACCGACCGTAGAAGATTGGATCGAAGTGAACCGGAAGACACCTAGAATTGTAAGCGTTCTCCCGAATGGCCCTGACCATCACCCGACAGTAAGAGCCTATCTGGCAGGTGGCGTACCTGAAGTCATGCTTCATCTCAAGAATCTAGGCTTGCTCCACATGGATGTCATGACCGTAACTGGCAAAACATTGCGAGAGAACCTCGAATGGTGGGAGCATTCGCCGCGACGAGCTAAAATGAAACAACGTTTGGCTGACGCTGACCAAGTAAAAGCCGAAGAAGTCATCATGTCACCAGAACGTGCCAAAGAAAGAGGTCTCACCTCAACGATCACCTTCCCGGTCGGCAACATTGCACCAGAAGGAGCGGTTATAAAATCCACCTCCATCGACCCTGAAGTGATTGATGCAGAGGGAATATATTATCACAAAGGAAAAATTAAAGTATATACAAGCGAGAGGAAAGCCATCACCGCTATCAAAAATGGGGAAATTAAAAAAGGCGACATCATGGCAGTCACTGGCTGCGGACCACTAGGGACAGGTATGGAAGAAACCTATCAGCTTACATCCGCATTGAAGCACTTATCTTACGGCAAATACGTCACTCTTCTCACAGATGCCCGCTTCTCTGGTGTATCGACTGGCGCCTGCATCGGACATATCGGACCGGAAGGGTTAGCAGATGGACCAATCGGAAAATTGAAAGACGATGATGTAGTGGAAGTTTATATCGACACCCACAACCTGTCTGGCCACCTTCATTTTCTCGGCACCGAAGACCAGCCAGCCACACCAGAAGAAGGAAGTGAAATCCTGGCCCAGCGCAGCCAAAACGAGGATATCCACCCGTCGGAATATTTACCTGATGATACTCGTCTATGGGCAGAGCTGCAAAAAGTAAGTGGCGGCACATGGAAAGGAAGCGTGTATGATGTCGACCGCATCATTGAAGTATTGCGAGCAGGGGAAAAAGCACTGGAAAAAGAACACATAACTACTAGTTAACAACCAAAAGTGCAAGCACCTTGATCAGCGGCAAGCATCCACCGACAAGCGATTCGTGTGAAGCAACAACAAACGATAATAGCCCCTCTGGATTAGAAAAGACTTCTCAGTGGTCTCGGTTCCATATAGTCCCATTCAGACTCGGGACGATCTTCCGTGTGATTTCTTAATCAAAGAAAATCACTCTTTTCAGATTGGCCTCGTTGCTTCCACGAGGAGCGGTCGGTGGTGACGCCTGCGGGAACAGCGCGAGCCGAAGATCCACTTGGTCAAATGATCTTCTTGACCAAGTTAGCTGAGGCCGTGCCCGCGGCAAGCATCCACCGACAAGCGATTCGTGAGAAGCAACAACAAACGATAATAGCCCCTCTGGATTAGAAAAGGCTTCTCAGTGGTCTTGGTGCCATATACTCCCATTCAGACTCGGGACGATCTTCCGTGTGATTTCTTAATCAAAGAAAAACACCCTATTTAGATAAGCCTCGTTGCTTCCACCAGGAGCGTTCGGTGGTGACGCCTGCGGGAACAGCGCGAGCCGAAGATCCATTTGGTCAAGTGTTCTTCTTGACCAAGTTAGCTGAGGCCGTGCCCGCGGCAAGCATCCACCGACAAGCGATTCGTGAGAAGCAACAAACCTTAACATATCCATTAATTGATTCATATAGAAAACCCGAACGAAAAAATTCGTTCGGGTTTTCTAGTGGGAAATTCTTTTATCCCAGCCTCGCTTTATTTTGATTTACTGTATCGGTGCAAGAGCTTTTATTACAAATCCGCTTACACCTGTCTCGCACTCTTACGGTTACGGATCAGCGGCACCGCGAAGGACAACAGACTTACGATATATAAGCTGATCGAAACCGGATCGGAAATCAGTGCCATCATGTCCCCTCCAGAAGCTGTCATCGTTTGTCGGAAAGACTGCTCCATCATTCCACCTAGAATGAAGGCAAGAATGAAAGGGGCAGCTGGAAAACTGAACAACCTCATCAAGTAACCAAGCACACCGAAGATCAACAATAGATATAAATCAAATGTGCTGAAGCTGATGGCATAAACACCGATCAAACTGAAAATCGCCACGAGAGAGATGAGCATTGGACGGGCGATTTTCAGGATTTTTGCAATGTAAGGAATCAATGGCAGATTCAAAATCAGCAAGAAAATGTTCCCGATATACATGCTGGCAATGATTCCCCAGAAAACTTCAGGTCTGTCAGCCATCAACAATGGACCTGGCTGGATGCCTAAGACAAGGAAGGCTCCAAGCATGACTGCTGTCGTCCCAGACCCCGGAATTCCCAGGCTTAGCAAAGGCACGAAAGCACCACTTGTTGCAGCGTTGTTAGCTGTTTCGGGAGCAGACAATCCTTTGATCGAGCCTTTTCCGAATTCTTCCGGTCGTTTAGCTATTCTCTTTTCTGAAATATAGCCGATGAACGAAGCGATGGTCGCCCCTGCTCCTGGGAGCACGCCTAAAATAAATCCGAGAAAAGACTGTCTCGTCATCGGTCCTCTCATTTCTTTGAAATCTTGCTTCGTCAGTTTCAGACTTCCGATATCACCCTGGTTCTGAAGAGAGGTGTCTTTCCTTTTGATGACAAGGTGACAGATCTCTGCCAATGCGAACAAACCGAGAGCGATGACTAAGAAATCGATTCCTTCCAGTAAATTGGCATTCCCGAATGTAAAACGGGTCGTCCCTGTTTGGCCATCAATTCCGATGGTCGCAACCATGAACCCCATCGTAGCCGTGATCAAAGCTTTATTTGTCGATCCATCAGATAAACTGGAGATGGCCGTCAAACCTAAGAACATAAGCGCAAAATATTGGGCAGGACCGAAAGATACGGCCACTTGCGCCAGAGCAGGAGCGAAAAGCATCAGCAGTACAACTGAAACCGTTCCCCCGACAAAGGAGGAAATCGCGGCAATCGCTAATGCTTTCCCTGCCTCGCCCCGCTGAGCCATGGGGTAACCGTCAAACGATGTCGCAACTGTCCCTGATATCCCAGGTGCATTCAACAAAATGGAGGAGGTCGATCCACCGAAGACAGCACCATAATAAACACCAGCCATCATAACAAGTGCAGAAGAGGGATCCATTCCATATGTGATCGGAATCATGATGGCAATCGCACTGATCGGTCCCAAACCCGGCATCATCCCGATCAACGTTCCCGCTACTACACCAATAAGAACAAATAATATTCCTTGCCAGCTAAAGGCAACTTGAAACCCTTCCATCAAACCTGCACCCATAATAACTCACACCTTCTAAAATGGTAATATCCCTTGAGGTAAACTAATTTGCAAAAGATAATTGAACGATAAATACATGACGAGTGGAAAAATGACCGCCACCATCGCATTGATTTTGTGCTTGCGATATCCCAAAAATAAAGAGCAGCAAAAGACGAACAATACGGAGCTGAGCACAAATCCAATGATCTCTAATAAGAAAATATAAAGAAAAATCATGCCTCCGACCGCAAGCAATACAAGAATTTCACTTCTTGGAACCTGCCTCTTCTCCTTTTCTTCTTCTGTTTCTGATGACTTATCAAAAAATAAAAACACAGCGAGCACAATCAATAAATAACCAAGCACCTTAGGCAGAAAATCTGAATCCACCGGCACATAGGAGTACTCTTTCAAGTTGTAGCTCATATACAAATAACCCGCAGCCAACAAAATCAGCACAATACTAATTTTTTGATTCAATGTTTTCAGCACACGTATCACCTTCACCTTAGTGGTAAATAGGAAAGGGCCTGGAACCAGACCCTTTCACCCTTATTGATTCAATCCCAGTTCTTCCATCAGAGTACCCAATTCTTCTTTTTGTTCATCAAGGAACTTGCCATACTCTTCACTATCCATATACATCTCGTTCCAGCCATAGTTTTTACGTATGTCAGCAAAAGCTTCTGAATCACTGACTTCTTTCAGTTTTTCTTCATAATATTTCACTTGTCCTTCTGTCATATCTCCTGGACCGAAGAACCCTCTCCAGTTAACAAAAGTAGCGTCAATTCCCTGTTCTTTAGCTGTAGGGAATTCAGATAAAACCTCTCCTTCAAGTCTTTCTTCAGCAGTAATCCCAAGTACACGGACTTTGTCAGCCTTCACCTGTTCAACCGTTTCGGCAATACCTGTCGAATAAACGTCAGCACTTCCGTTCAGGATCTGCGTCATTCCTCCACCATCTTGAGCCGATACATATTTGATTTTCTGAATGTCTACACCAGCTTCTTTAGCGATAGCAACGAACTGCATATGGTCCATAGAACCAGGAGAAGATGTTCCGACAACCGTGACACTGGACGGATCTTTCTTCATGTCTTCAAACAATTCATTCAGGTTCTCCCATTTTGCGTCTTCGGCAACTGCGAACGCACCATAGTCAGCAATCATATTCGCAAGTGGTGTGAAATCATCATGAGACAAATCAGATTGCCCATTCAGTGGTACAAAAATAAGCGGAGGCGAAGAAACGAAAATGTTATGCGGGTTGTTCGTGCTATTGATGTAAGACCAGCCGACGGCTCCGCCACCACCTTCTTTATTCACGACACCAACACTTTGCTCCATAATTTCTTCTTCCTCCAGAATCTTACCGACAGATCTCGCTGTCGTATCCCAGCCGCCACCAGCGCCAGCAGGAGCGACAATCTCAACGTTCTTCTCAGGCGTCCATTCGCCATCTCCTTCTCCATTTCCATCCCCGCTTGATTCCGACGAACCTCCACAAGCAGCCAATACCAAAACCAATAAGATAGAACCGAATAACCATAAGTGCTTCATCAAATAAGCCCCTCTCTTTTTTGCTAATCTATCAAGTGTTGATGCTAGTTTATAATATTGTGACAATTATGTAACCGTTTTCAAAATAACCGATATTAAATGCAATAAACGTAATTAACCACATAAAATTCACGGGCGGATTCGAAAATAACTGAAGGTAAAAGTTTGTTGTTGCTTCTCACGAATCGCTTATCGGTGGGTGCTTGCCGCGGGCACGGCCTCAGCTAACTTGGTCAAGAAGTCCACTTGACCAAGTGGATCTTCGGCTCGCGCTGTTCCCGCAGGCGTCACCACCGAACGCTCATCGTGGAATCAACGAGGTCCATCGAAAAAGAGTGATTTTATTTGATTTATAAAAGAAAACCGCTATATTCCGTCTTCTCCAGAAGAAGTTCTGTGCCACTGCTCAAAATCCGTACGCCAGGTCATTTACACTGTGAATGAAGGCATGAAAGAGAAGTTCCCAGAGAAGCACATGGAAATGTTTTATCGAAATCATAAAAAACCTTGTTGAACGAAAAAATCGTTCAACAAGGTTTTTTTAATTGATGCATAACTCAAAAAGATGCTCCTCTAAATTGAAAAGGGCTTTTCAGTTGTTTCCCTATCGACGGCTGGTTCAATTGCGGACATAGTATTTTCTTTCCGGCCGCCCTACACGGCCATAGTTCATTTCTGCTTTTCCTTTACGAATAGTGATCAAATATTCCAAGTATCGACGTGCTGTCGTTTTAGAAGCCCCCATTTGAAGACTGGCTTGTTCTGCGGTCAAACCTTCCTCCTTCGCCTGCTTCAGCATCGATTCCACTTTTTCCAATGTCAGCGGATCGATGCCCTTAGGTACAGGGGGAGCGGATGATTCAGCCTCTTCTTGCGGGGTTTTCATAAGTTCATCCACCATCGTTTGGTCGAAAGTCTCTGCTTCTGCTAATAATACTTTCCGTTTTTGATAATCCTCGATCGTCTGCTGGAAACGTTCCAGTGTGATCGGTTTGATGATGTAGTCAACGATACCGTATTTCAAGGCTTTTTCTACTATCTCTTTTTCCTTTGCGGCCGTAATCATGATCACATCCACTTGCGGTGTTTTTTCACGGACTTCGTGCAGGATATCGACTCCAAGCTGATCAGGCATATAGACGTCCAGCAAAAGCAAGTCCGGCTGATGTTCGACAAGCATGTCCAACGTATCCTCTGCATTGAGCGCTTTTCCAACAACCTCTACTCCATCGATCATTCTTAAAAACTGGGCGTGCATTTCCGCTACACGAAAATCATCTTCACTGATCATGACTTTCATTACACTCGCCTCCCTCGATGCTTCGGGATGAAGATGGAAAAGACGGTTCCACCCTCATCTGCCGCAGTAATTTCCATCGTCCCCTTCAGCTTATCGACCACTTCCTTGACGTTCGCCAAACCATAGCCGCGCATTTCCCCCTGTTTCGTGGAAAAACCTCTTATGAATAAGTACGAGTAGTTACTCTCTGGAATCCCTGGACCATTGTCTGTCACTTCAAAAACCAGCTCTTCACCGACATCTGTAACAAAAAATTCCACCTGTTTATCTGCTTGAGTCCGGACTGCTTCGAATGCATTATCGATGATATTCCCTAAGACAGTGACCAAATCGGCATGATTGATATGCCCGGGGATTTGTTGTAATTCGGAATCTTCCTGAATGGTGAAATCGATTTTCTGTTCCGACGCCCGGCTCATTTTCCCCGTCAAAATCGCTTGCAAGGTTTCATCCTGAATACGGTCAAAAATGACTCGCTGATGCTTCTGTGTACTCGAAAATTCTTCCTCGATCATCTTCATCGCTTCCTGGTAATTGCCTAATTGCAGCATCCCCAATAGCAAATACATCTTATTCGTGTACTCATGAGTTTGGGCTCTTAGTCCTTCTGAGTAACGCTTCACCTCAGACAAAGCCTGTACCATTTCTCTCACTTCGGTCTTATCACGAAAACTGGAGACCACCCCTGTCACCGCTCCTTCATGGATGATCGGTGTCCGATTCACGATGACGACTTTATCCTGCAAAATCATTTCTTCATCTTTAGTCGATTCCCCCGTTTCTAACACCTGGAGCATATGCGTATTCGGGAAAACTTCTTTGATCAGTCGTCCTTCTGTCTTTTCCCTGAGATTCAGCAAATCCATTGCCGACTGATTGATCATCGTCACTCGTCCATCTCCATCTATGGAAATGATTCCTTCTTTTACAGAGGAGAGAATAGCTTCGCGCGTTTGATAAAAAGAAGTGATTTCGTATGGCTCAAGGCCCAACGTATCTTTTCTTATACTACGGGCCAAAAGAAAGCTGCCGATCACACCAATAACGAGGACTAAGAGAGAAATCCAAAACACATTCGCCAGCTTATCCCATATGATCGCGCGGATATCTTCGATTAAAAAGCCGACAGAAACGATGCCGATGATTTCACCACTGTCATTGATGATAGGCGCTTTTCCACGTAATGAAGGGCCGAGTGTCCCTTCCGCTTGTGAAATGTAATAGTCGCCATTTTTCAACGCTCTCGCATTATCCCCACCCACCATCTTTTTTCCGATTTTCCATTCATCCGGGTGGGCATAGCGAATGCTTTCCTCATTACCGACAACGACAAATTCCGCACCCGATTCCTCCTGGACACTCAACGCAATCGGCTGAATGATTTCAGAAGGATCCTCCGTCTCGAACGCCTGTTTTATGGAAGGCATGAAAGAAACCGTACTCGCAACCTGGAGAGCCAGCTGCCCCATATGATCTTCCACTTCTTCTTTTTCCATGTAAGCGAAAACCCCAGCCAGAATACCGATGACCAGAATCAGCAAGGAAAGCACAAGCCCAAGTATCTTTGTACGCAGCGAAACCCTCAAACTACTCGCCCTCCCTTATGTAACCGTTATCTTTTTTACATATGGTAACATACCGCCAGAGGTTTGAGCGGACTCTATTCGACAAAATTAAACTTTCTGTTAACAAACTGGCATCTCTCTTAGATGAATTATGAAAAAATGATTAGATAGAACCAGTGAGCATTGCAACTGTGGTGCCTTAATAACCAAAAAAGTCAGGCGAGCGCCTGACTTTCCCTTTTTCTAATTTCATTTATGTTATTAAACAGCATACCTGAGCTTATATCGGCGTTACAGTATTTTCACCGGCGTAAAACGGAATATATCGATGTAGTTGACATTTTTATGGATGCAACTCGAATTTCTATCGGCAAACCAGCAAAAATGTCGGCGCAGCACTCTATAAATAGCCAAATGATTGTCTCATCTCGCTTATCAATCACTTGAACTTCCTTGTCGCCTCCACCGCTTTTTGCCAGCCGCTATATAAGTCTTCCCGTTCATTTTCATTCATTTCAACCGTGAAGGTGCGCTCGTTCTCTGATTGTTGTTTGATTTCATCTTTATCTTTCCAATAGCCGACGGCGAGACCTGCCAGGAAGGCGGCACCAAGAGCGGTTGTCTCTTGCACGACAGGACGCTCGACCGGAACACCGAGCATGTCACTTTGGAACTGCATGAGGAAATTATTTTTCACGGCCCCGCCATCTACACGAAGGGCTTTCAGATCAATGCCGGAATCTGCGATCATCGCATCAAGAACATCCTTCGTCTGGTAAGCCAATGATTCAAGAGTGGCGCGGACGAAATGAGCGGTTGAGGTTCCGCGTGTCAAACCGAAGACGGCCCCTCTTGCCTCACTATCCCAATAAGGCGTCCCGAGTCCGACAAAGGCAGGGACCAGATAAACTCCATCCGCTGAATCAATGCTAGTTGCATAATCCTCTGACTCTGCTGCACTTTCAATCAGTTTCAAACCGTCCCGCAGCCACTGGATCGCGGAACCGGCAACAAAGATGCTTCCTTCCAGGGCATATTCGACTTTCCCATCAATCCCCCAAGCAAGCGTTGTCAAAAGTCCGTGCTCAGAAGCGACGCCTTCTTCCCCTGTGTTCATCAACATGAAGCAGCCAGTGCCATACGTGTTTTTCGCCATCCCTTTTTCAAAACAAGCTTGTCCGAATAGCGCAGCCTGCTGATCGCCAGCGATGCCGGCAATCGGCACTTCATGGCCGAAGAAATGATAATCAACGGTATTTGCGTACACTTCCGAGGATGGTTTCACTTCCGGCAGCATCGACTTCGGAACACCTAAAATGTCCAGTAATTCATCATCCCATTCCAGGTCATAGATGTTATACATCAACGTCCGGGAAGCATTGGAGTAATCCGTTACATGCGTTTTTCCACCAGAAAGCTTATGGACAAGCCATGTATCGATCGTTCCGAATAAAAGGTCACCATTGTCCGCTTTCTCGCGGGCCCCTTCTACATTGTCGAGCATCCATTTCACTTTCGTACCAGAGAAATACGGATCGAGCAGCAAACCTGTTTTTTCACGGAACAACTCGTTGTGACCGGCTGCGCGCAATTCTTTACAAATGTCTTCCGTCTGGCGTGATTGCCAAACCACTGCATGATAAATCGGCTTTCCGGTGTGCTTGTCCCAGACAACTGCTGTTTCCCGTTGGTTCGTAATCCCGATGCCGGCAATCTGCTCAGGTTCGACATCAGCTTTCCTCAACACTTCGGCGATGCACGCAAGGACAGAGGTCCAAATCTCATTGGCATCGTGCTCGACCCAGCCTGGTTTCGGGAAAAATTGTTCGAATTCCTTTTGTGCGGTTTCCACGATTTTTCCTGCCTTGTTGAATAAAATCGCCCGTGAACTCGTCGTCCCCTGGTCGATGGATAGAATATACTGCTTCGTCATAGAAATCCTCTCCTCTAGTAAAAGTTTATCAGCTTACTTTTTCCTCTACTTGATTGCCGATGGTTCTCCCTTTTTTCAATTCAGCGTTAGCCGCTCCGACAAAGATGACAGCAACGATTGCGGAAAACGCCCAGAACGCCAGCGAAAATTCCTGCGTGAAGACCGCTTGATAAAACAATGCACCATAGACTCCACCTAATATCGGACCGACAACCGGAATCCAGGCATATCCCCAATCAGAACCGCCTTTACCCGGAATCGGCAGAACAGCGTGCGCAATTCTCGGTGCCAGGTCACGTGCAGGGTTGATCGCATAGCCGGTCGTCCCGCCAAGAGACATCCCGATCGCAACGATCAAAGCACCGACGATCAACGGATTCAACCCTTCTGTGAATTCATTGGCCCCGATGAACAAAATCCCCATCATCAAGACGAAAGTGCCGATCATTTCTGTCACCAAGTTTGAAAAAGGACTGCGGACAGCTGGGTCTGTACAGAAGACTCCCTTTTTCGCTCCCTGGTCCTTCGTTTTACGCCAGTGCGGTAGGTAGTTGAGAAAAACGACCCCTGCACCAATGAAAGCACCGATCATTTGTGCACTAATATATAAAGGAACCTTCGCCCAAGGGAAATCCCCGATCGACGCCAGCCCCAATGTAACCGCCGGGTTGATGTGCGCTCCTGTAGAGCCGCCAATCGCATAGATGCCCATCGTCACCGCAAGTCCCCAAGCGATGGTGATGACTACCCATCCTGAGCCCTCAGCCTTCGAATCCTTCAAAACGACACCAGCTACAACCCCGCCACCAAAAATAATCAGAATCATCGTTCCAATCAATTCCGCAAGAAATTCAGACATGATCTCCACTCCTTTTTTCATTTTTTGTACGAAAAAAAAGAGACCCCCACTAAACTGCAAACTTTGGGTAAAGTTCGCAAAAATAGTGTGAGTCTCCAAATCTCCGTCACATGTTTAACTTGTTGCCTATTACTATATAACTTTATGAAAGCGGTGTCAAATGAATATTCGAAATTCCTTCTGGAAAACAAAGGTTTCCAAATAATGGTAGCATAGTAGTAATAACAATTGAGGAGGGGAAAGATGGGAAAAAACATAACAATTTTAGGGACGTTCATTTTTATTGTGGTCGCCGCTAATGTTGTCAGCCATATCTTCCCTGCTTCAAGCGGAAGCCAGAAGATCCCCGCTCAAATCGGTGAACAAGACAAAGAACGCTTCATGTACACAGAAAGACGACCATATACAGAAGAAGAAGTCCTCCAAAAAACTGGCTATGGGCCTGCAACTGGCGAAGGGTTCAAAGGAATTATGGTATCCCCGATTTCAAACTTCTCAATCTATCAACAAGGTGAAGAGCAAGGGACTTATGTAGAAGGGGTGCCCGAGGGGAAAACAGTAAGAGTACAACTGATTTCAAGAACGAAAGAATTAGAAAAGATTTCTCTAATCGAAGAGAAAATATACGAGGAAGGTGCGAAAGGTCTCGTCGTCACCCTCCCCGAAGAGCGGAATATGCTTTATTCCGTAAGTGCAGAAATGCTGGATGAAACAGGAGAAGTCATCGATACGATAGCAGGAATCGTTTACGTACCTGGAAAACCAGAAATCAATGCGAAACTCTCCCTTGATAAAGATGTGTATTCTGCTGAATATATACTTGAATACAAAGTGACGAACTGGGGTCCGAGAAGACTTTCTTACGGTGCCAGATACACGATTCAAGTCTATCAAAACGGAGAATGGAGCATCCATCCGCATCATGATGAAATTTCCGCCTTCCCTGATCTCGAGTACGTCGTCCTTCCAGGAAATGAAAACAAGACAAGCATAAGTCTAAAGGATTTTGAAATGGAAGAAGGGAAGTATCGTGTCATTAAAAGAATAAGAATCACTGATGGCGAAGTGGAATTTTCTTTAGCGGCCGAATTCGAAGTCGAGAATTGATCATCGAATGGAATCGGCGTCATAGCAGATTTACCAGCTTGACTTGCTGCTTTATCGGCGTAACTGTCATTTACCGGTGGAAGAAAATGAAATATACCGGAAAGACAAAATCAGCGGCGCAGCAAGCCCATCAAAAAAGCCGGCTGCCTGTCCCAAGCAGCCGACTCCCTATTTCCTCAAACGGACCACTTGCTTCGTGATGTGGACGATATTGTTATAAGCCGTCTCCGCTTCCACGGCCTGCTCCAGCGAACAGGGACCAGGCTGAATCGAGAACACGGCTGTGAGAGGGGTATAATCCCCCTCCGTTTCGACGGCCCCGGCAACAGCGACAGCCGGAACGTCATGTTTATCGGCAATTTTCCCGACCGAAACAGGCACTTTCCCATCGGCTGATTGAGCATCAAGGCTTCCTTCCCCTGTCAATACAAGGTCTGCCCCTGCGATCATTTCATCTAATTTGACTAAATCAGCGACGACTCGGAAGCCAGATTTCATGGTAGCATGGAGAACCCCCGCAAGCGCCCCTCCAAGTCCGCCGGCTGCACCAGCACCTGGGATTTCCTGAAGATCGATGCCTGAATAACCGCGGACGGCTTCAGCAAACTTTTCCAACCCCTGATCCAATAGGAGCACATCTTCTTGATTCGCGCCTTTTTGAGGGCCGTAAACATGCGCTGCTCCTTTTTCTCCATAGAAAGGGTTGGTCACGTCAGAGGCGATTGTCAGTTTACAGTCTTCCAGTTCTGGTAAGACATCACGATCATCCATGTCGGCAATCTCAGTCAAAACATTGCGGTCTTCTGGTAAGCGTTCACCTTTTTCATCAAAAAAACGATAGCCAAGTGCTTGCAGTAAACCTGTCCCGCCGTCCGTGGTCGCGCTTCCTCCAAGTGAAATGAACAGGTTCCTCGATCCCTTTTCGATCGCTGCACGTATTTGCTCGCCAAGGCCAAAAGAGTTCAACAAGAAGGGTTTGCGCTGATCAGAAGGTACAAGGGTCAGCCCCGTACTTCTGGCACACTCTATGAAAGTGACAACCTTCCCTTCGTAAGGAAGCTCGACAAAGGATGTGTCTACCTTCTCTCCTGTCGGTCCCTTCACCTGTACTGGAACTTCACGGGAAACCCATTTGCCAAGGGCATCGATCGTTCCTTCCCCGCCATCCGCCACCGGGATGCGGATGGTCTCTGCCCCCTTGACCGCTGCGTGTATCCCCTCTTCCATCGCTAGACTCACTTGGTCTGCCGACAGAGAGCCTTTGAAAGAATCGGGGGCGATGACGATTTTCATTGCATCCACCTCCAATCTAGACTTTTTTCAGCCAGATGAATCCATACTTCGGTAATGTGACGTCTGATTCCACAGTATTATCCTCCAATAGGTTTTCCCCTTTAAAAGGAACGTCAATCGTGACCGCTTCGCGTGAGGTGTTCACGGCAAAAAAGACTTCCTCGCCTGTTTCAACATTCAGACGCTTCAACGCAAAGATACGCGAATCCATCTCTATTACTTCTTGTTCTGCATAAGGAGAGAAAGCACCTCCTTCTTGACGGATGGCGATTATTTTTTTCAGGCCATTAAAAATCCCAGCCCGTCTTGAATCATTGTGGAGCTGCTCACGAATCGATTCCAACTCAAGCTTTTCGCGATTGATCCGGCGCGGAATTCCTGATTTCTGCATGCCTTCTCTATCATTCTTCGAGCCAAGCAAAGAGTGATAATAGATGGCAGGGACACCGATGAATGACAGTAGAATCGAATGAGCCGCCAGCATTTTATCGATTTCGTCTTGTTCTGTGACATCTTCTCCCTTATTCTTAAGGGCTTCCGAGTAGTTGATATTCAGTTCGTAAACCGACTGACTGCCATCGGGATTATTTTTATAGGAAACCTCTCCGCCGTTCGCCTTCACTTGCGCAACGAGTTCATCCTTCTCTTCTTCCTCCAAAATCCCTTCCGTCGGGCGCATCCCGATACCGTCATGACTGGCGAGGAAGTTGAAATAAGTCGCTTGATCTGAAACCTTACTGATCGTCTTCGCCCATTCGGTCAATTTCGCAGCATCATGCTTCATGAAGCTGTAGAGAACAAGCGGGGGCAAGGTGAATTGATAGACCATATTCGCTTCATCAGTGCCATTTCCGAAATAGCTGATGTTTTCTTTATGAGGAACGTTCGTTTCTGTAATGATTTGCGTGTTCGGTTGAAATGCATTGATGATCGTATTCCATAGCTGGATGATCGCATGAGCCTGCGGCAGATGGATGCTTGTCGTCCCCGATTCTTTCCATATGAAACCGATGGCATCCAACCGGATACTTGTCCCGCCTTGATGAGCATAAGAGAGCAGGATGTCTGTCATCTCCACTAACACAGGGAGATGCTTGAAGTTGACATCGACCTGGTCTTCACTGAAGGTCGTCCAGGCCGTCTTCTTCTCATTGTCCCCTTGATACTCATGGAATAAGGGGGACGTCCGCGGACGCACGACTTCATTTGTATCAAACGCTTCCTGTTCAGGGATGAAATAGTTGGTATAGGCGGGATCATCCTGTAAATACTTTTGAAACCATTCGCTTGATTTAGACATATGATTGGCAACGAAATCGAACATCAGACGATAATCTTCAGAGAAGGAACGAATATCTCCCCATTCACCTAAATCGGAATGAATCCTCCGGTAATCGGTGACTGAAAAACCGTCATCCGAAGTATAAGGGAACATCGGGAGCAGGTGGACATCTGTAATCGAGCCCCCGACCTCCTCCTGCAAGAACTGGTTCAATGTCGGAAGTGTCGGTTTCCCTTTTTCATAAATACTGTCGCCATAAGTGATCAAGTAGACATTCCGCTCTGTCGGTGCGGAAGGCGTCGTCGACTCCTTCTCCGACCAATCAGCGATCAACTGTTCAAATTGCTGGAGATCTTCGCTCCGAACTTCTCCATAGATATCTCTCAGGTGCTTTTCAATTTTAGTTAACAGTTCATTTTTCATGCGTTCGTCCCTCCTTGCGTGCTCACTCGAATCGTTTGGAAGCTTTTCGCAGCCACTTCGAACGGTTCAACAGGAACAACTTCTTCAGCTAAATTCACAGATTGAAGATCAGTCAAGCCTTCACCCTTCAGTTCGAATACGGCCTTTGTATCTTCAGGGTTAAAGAGTCGCATGACATACCCATCGCCACCGTGGGCTTTTTTGATGGAACTAGTGAAAACCGTGTCACTTTCTAAAGAAGCCAATGAATAGGACGAAGGCAATCCCTTAAGTGGAAGTGGAACCTCAAACCGATCGAGACGTTCCTCGAATGTGTTGAGGGATTGATTTTGATAGGTGACATACCTTTCCTGAAAAAGATCTGCAGTTGCAAAGAGTTCCGAAACCTCGACCTGGTTTGAGCTCATTTGGATGGCATATTCAAAGGTCATCTTGCCGTGCATTTGGGCGTCAGGTGTGCGGACGACCTTGTTGTTGATGCCTGAAGCCCGGCCTGGGCGCCATAGTAAATCGTCACGGCCGAGCAAACCGACACTACGGAACAATGTGAGAGCGAATCTGCCTTCTTCTTTCAATACTTCGTACTCCTTCAACCCTTTTGTATGGGCAGCGAAAGTACCTTCTTCTCCCTGGACGCCGGCAAATTGTTCAACCTTATAGATGGGTACTGGTGCTTCTTTATACCCTTGCTCCTGCCATACGTCCATCCGTGGATTTTCTGTTGCCCGTTCGATCAAGCTATAACCTTGGTCGGCGAAGGAGGAGTCCGGTCGCTCTACAGGGGTCTGAATGAGAACGCGGACGCGGTGATCGTCCACTCTGTTATCGATTTCATGTTGGACGCGAACGAAGCTTTCCCCGTTTCGCAGCTCCAGTTCTGTTTCAATGGTCAAGGTTTCATCATGGCGCCCTTCTCTGCGAGCTCCAAGATCAGCAGGGAGTGTCACCGAATGTTCCACAACCATTTTTTCGACCAAAGCGGAAGTGTAGACATCCTTCAATTTCGCAGCTTCCGTAATGATCGATCCTGAACCAGGCAATGGCGAATAATCATAGGAATCGCCTGCATCACCTGTGTCTTCAAATTGAATCAAGTTTTCTACGACAAGATCAGAACCTTTTTCACGGAGCAGGAGTTTTCCATCCGTACATTCAACACGGAACCGATCATTTTCGATATGATTTTTCTTCGTTTCCTCCAATGCGTCCATAGCTGCTTCCTTTTCATCGATTTGCAGAGTCAAATAACCAAGCGGCGGCACTTCCATGGTTTCCAAAAGGATTTCTGTACGGTAATAGCCGGGCACTTCTACTTCCTGATCGCCATCAGCGGTGACGACAATCTTCTTGCCACCACTCAAGTATTCTTGATCGATGATGCTGAAATTAACAAGCCCATCCTCGAGTGTACGAACATAAAAGTCCTTTTCCCTGGTAAACAACACCGTTTTCACAGAGGTTTGATACTTTTTCGCTGCTGTGTTGAATACGAGGAAGATATCCTCTTGCTCCAAACGCTCACGAACAGCTGAGGTCATCTGCCTTTTCAACAAATTCATCAATCCATCCGCCTGCCGGTCGATTTTCACAAGACGCTGAACAATATCACGGTTGGTATCGTCGGAGTTGCAACCACCAATACTGTCGTGGGCGTGGACGTCGAAAAGATTTTTCCACATCTCATCAAGCCAGGCTTGCGGATATTTCAAGCCAAGGGTGGAACCGATGACAGCTAGTGGTTCGAGCTGATTGATGATTTTGCGCTCGACGATATGGTTCCATTTTTTAATGTCATACCTTTGGGAGGCGATCGTGTTATGAATGCGCGAACCTTCTGTCGCAATCAGTTCCCCCTCCACCGTGTGATCGAAATCTTGCCTGTCCCATGTATCTTCCATGAATGTTTCATAGTCGGATAAAATATATTCATAACGATCATCTTGCTCATTCAGCCGTTCGATGGTTTCAGGAAAGTGACTGCGGACGAGCACCTGATCCCCACCCGATGGCAGCAGCAAGTGGTCCGTATCACGGTTCAATTCAGATAAAGAGTCGAGCATCGGCTGTAAGCGTTCTTTATGGAACTCTTCTTCCGCACTCAAAAATTTCCCCGGTCCATACCCCAGTTCTAAGAGGTTCGCTTTCACATGCTCTCCATCTGGTGACTGCCACGTGAAGTTCAAGTTTTCATCCAGTTGATCCAGGTAAATCCCACGCTGCAAAATCGAGTACTCAATACCGAACCCTTTGAATAATGACGGCAAATATTGATTTTGACCGAAAATATCCGGTAAATATCCGATGTTCATCGAATGACCCATCGCTTCCGCGCCTTTCACCCCATAGAGCAGATTACGGACGAGTGATTCCTTATGGACAAGCAGTGAATCCGCTTGTGTGTACCAGGGGCCGACAAAAATCCGTTTTGCTTCGACAAGGGCCCGCAGCCTTTCTGCGTTCTGTGGTCGTACTTTCAAATATTCATCCACAATCGAAATTTGACCATCAAAAATATAGCCATGATAATCTTCGTTTGTTTCAAGTAAGTCGATCAAGTGATCGAGATTTTCAGCTAATAATAAATTGGAATCTTCTATTGTAAAATACCATTCCCTATCCCAATGGGAATGAGGAACGACATACACACGTTTTTCAGCCATAAAAGCTGTCCTCCTTAAGCATACAGCCAGCCCGGTGGAAGGGGCTGGCCAGCTGATGATTTATATTTGCATGCGTCCGCGTTTGATCAGAGCGAATCGGATGAAAATGTTCGTCAGCGCAATGAACATCGTACCGACAAACAAGCCGATCAAGTAGGCCCATAAATTGTCGACAAGCGGCCAACCCCAGAATGCAGGCAGTGGATACCACTGAACCGCGCCGAGCAGCACAGCCGTCACCGAACCGATAATGGCTCCGATGATGTTGATGGGAATCGTGATCAACGGGTTGCGAAGCATGAATGGAATCGCTCCTTCACTTATGGCAATAAAGCCCAGTAGAATGGAGGTATTCCCGGTAATACGCAGGTTTTCATCAAAAACACGACGACCGACGACGAAGCGGTCCAATACAGTCGCAAGACCCAATCCGATTGGCGGGATGACAATGGCCAGCACACGGGCGGTCAGTGGGAAAATCTGGTCACCGGCAAGTCCGATGGCGATGGCACCGGCCGCTTTGTTGATCGGTCCACCTAAATCAAAGGCAGTGGCAGCGGCAATGATCGTTGATAACACGACTTCGCCAGACTCTTGCGCAGATTCGATCGTGTTTCTCAGCAGTTCATTCAACCCACCGAAGACAGGATCAACAATATAAAAGTTCAATAAAAAGATCGAAAGAATACTGATTGCAGGAATAATGAGCATCGGCTTCATCGCCTGCAAATTACGGCTTAGTTTGATTTTTTCATTTAAAGTTTTGGCAATGTAACCAGCGGCTAAACCGAGGATCAAAGCTCCTAAGAAACCGGAGGGAATGCCATCTTCCACACCCCAGAAACGGTAGTGGATCCCGGCTGCGAATATACCCCCGATGAAACCTGGCACAATACCGACACGGTCAGCCAAAGCATACGCCGTAAAGGCTGCGAAGATCGGATACATGAACTGGAATATCATGAAACCGAATTTATCGAGATAGTGCAATATCTTGAAAAGTTCATTGTCGGATGTCGCATAGCTGATGTCATTGATTTCATTGACAAGCCCGAATGGAATCGCTCCCAGTTTGGCAATTCCCATCATCAGACCAGCCGCTACGATGACCGGTATCATGTAGGAAATCCCTGTCATGATGGCCTGGCCCATTTCTGCGAGGACGCCTTGTTTATTTTGAGAATTGGGGGATGAAGATTCTTCATCTCCATTCGTCTGAACAGTTCCGTCTGGATTGTTCAATACTTGTTCAATCAGTTCTTCACCGCGCTCAAGTGGAGCCGCTACGCGTGTTTGCACATATGGGAGCCCTTTGAAACGCTCTTTCCCTTTTGGTGAAATATCTGTTGCAAAAATGATCCCATCCGCTCCCTGGATGATTTCATCTGAATGCGGATCCTCTAAACCATTCGCTCCCTGCTTCTCACTATAAACTTTGACACCAAGCTTCTTACCTGCCTGCTCCAAAGCTTCAGCTGCCATATAGGTATGGGCGATCCCGGCCGCACAAGCGGTAATCACCAAGACCGTTTTCGTATATTCTTGTGGAGGTTCTTCTTTGGCCGGTTCACCTTCGTGGTCCAACGCAGTGAGAAATTCATCAGGGTTCGCTGCACTCATCAAGGAGTTGTAATAATCCTTATCCATAAGACGCGTACTTAACTCTGCCAAAAGGTTCAAGTGAGTAGAACCCGCCTCACCCTCAGGAATCGCCAATAGAAAGACAAGCTCCACCTGGTTATCCGGGTCGATACTTTCCCAGTCCGCGATTGGATTTTCCAACCGGGCGACAGCAAAACCAGCTTTTTTCACAGCGGAAGACTTCCCGTGTGGAATGGCAAGTCCTGATTCCAAACCTGTCGCTGATATTTTCTCCCGTTCTAAAACGGTTTCATAAAATTCCTCAGTCGATGTGACATATCCTTTTTGCTGAAGATCTTCGGATAGTTTCCAAAGCACATCTTCTTTTTTGTTCTCTTTGAGGTCAAAACGTACCAGACCTTTTTCAGTCATTTGTGCAAGTTGCATATCCCTCACCCTCTCGTTAGTTGTGAAAGTGTTTTCATTTGTCTCTAATACAGTTGTAACACAGCTTACAAGACGGTAGTTATACAGGAAATGTACAATTGTACATTTCCTCATGATATACTCATATCAGTTCATAAGAGAGGAGCTTTCATCATGGGAAAACTACTGGAGACATTCGCCACCTCATTGCCCGACCTGACGCATTCCGAAAAACATGTCCTTTACTATATCGAACACCACTTAGAGGAATCTAAAAAAATGCCCCTGACACGAATGGCGGAAGAGAACACGGTCAGTACAACAACGATCATACGCCTGTGTCACAAACTCGGATTTGAAGGCTATGCCGAATTCAAATACTTCTTGAAAGGCATCGAACATACTTCCTTACCTGAAAACTTGAATCCGATCGAACGTTACCAGGACGACATCAAAAAAAGTTTGAACCATCTGCAGCCGGACGATTTAGAATGGGTCGCCTCTGCCATTGAAAAAGCGGACCGGATCGTCATCATCTCCGTGGGCCTCACCAAAATGATCGGCGAATACCTCAGTAAACGTTTGATGCAGATGAACCGCTCCTCTACGTATATTTACGAATCCCATATGGTCGATTTGATCAGTAACTGGATAGGGAAAAAGGACCTCGCCATCTTCATCTCCTCAAGCGGGAACACAGAAACCCTCGTCAAGGCAGCAGATAAGCTCGATCACTTGAACGTGCAGACAGTCGCCGTTACCAATAATTTGGACGGAATCATCAATCAATATGTACAAAAAGCGATCAGCGCACCAGTCCAGAAGGTTTCCTACGAAGGCTACGACGTCTCCGCACGATCTTCTCTAATGATGCTTGCCGATCTTGTTTTCGAGTATTACTTGAAGCATGTGACAAGCAAGGAATAGATTTTTATGTGCTTCGTTCATGAATTAGTTGGCGGGAGATCGGCATTATAGCAATTTTATCGGCGTATCCTGCGGGAACAACACGTGGCGAAGACCCCGGAAGTAAGCGGGCTTTGCTTGCCGAGGAGGCGTAGTCCGTGCCCGTGGAAAGCGGAGTATGTTGCCGGAGTGGCGTATGATTTATGGCTTCATGAAGAAAACCCGAACGGAATTACGTTCGGGTTTTCTAGCGGAAAAATTCTTTTGTCCCAGCCTCAACTATCGATTACAGCAATTCATAGCTGGGTGGATGCCAGTATCCTATTTCTTCACCGTTCACCGCATACGTTTCGCCTGTCTGATTCATCTCTCGCTTCTTGATGAAATCAATGAGAAAATGAGCGACTTGTTCGGCAGAGCCTACATTCCAATAAGCCGCTTCCTCTTCACTGGATGCTTGTTGCTGGGCTTTTTCTATATGAGGTCTCGTCATATCGGTGAGGGCAGCTGGGGCGATGGCATTTACTTGGATCGATTTCGACTCCAGTTCTTTGGCCAGCGTCCAGGTCATCCCTAGAATGGCAGCCTTCGCTGCGCTGTAGTTCACTTGGCCGACATTGCCGATCAGGCCAGCAAGTGAAGTCATATTGAGGATGAAGCCGGATTTTTCTTGGCTGCGTAAGTGCCGGATGACAGCCTGGGCGGGAATGAACGCACCCGTGACATGGACATCGAGCACTTCTTGGAAATCCCCAAGTTCCATCCGATGGGCCATCCGATCTTTGGTTACCCCTGCGTTATTGATCAAACCTGTTACGTTTCCGAAGTTCGCAAGTGCTGCTTCGACAAGACGCCTCCCTGTTGCCTCTTCGGTGACACAGGCGGCGACTCCTGCTGCCCTGCCTCCCGCCTGCCGAATCTGTTCCACCACTCTTTCTACTTCAGCATCCTTACGTCCATTAATTATGACGGCTGCTCCTTCTTTAGCTAAAGCCATGGCGGTACTCTGCCCGATTCCTTTGGTGGACCCGGTTACGATCACGGTTTCTTCATTTACGTTCGTCATCTTCGCTTCCCCCTATGACCAGTTTCGCTTTCAAGACACACGTCTGATGTTGGTTGAACCCTTTAATATCGACAAAAAACTTTCCCGCTTCTTCCTTAGCAACTTTTCCTTCTATTGAAAGGCTGTCCCCTTTGAACAATGGTTTTATAAAAGAAGTGCTCAGCTCTTTGATCGGCGGTTTTCCCCTGAACCACCGGTGGATCGAAGCATCAATGACTCCCATCGACCACATCCCGTGAGCCACCGCGTGCGGGAATCCTGCTTTTTCAGCTGAGGCATCGTCCAGATGAATCGAGTTATCGTCACCAGAGGCTTTCGCGTAATTCTCGATCATCTCACCTGTGATTTCTTCAATTATTATTCCTGTAAGGACTTCCCCTGTATTCATGGCGATTCACCACCTTTCACGATAAGGGTGGTATAAACTTTGCACTGCAGCACATTCAAATGATAGATGGATAACGTATGATGTAAAAATTCCATCATGACAAGGGAGCTTTCTTTAGTTTCGACCTTATCCAGTGATAAGGTTGCTTGATACTCCCTGTCAGCCACTAAGGTTGTCTTGTATTCAAAGCTCTGTTTAGCATGGATGACGCCACCAAGCCCGTCCAACCAGGGGATGTCGAACTTTTTCCAAAAGGTGACGGGCATCGTGGCAGGGAGCGGAATATGCGAATAGCCGTGCGCTTTTGCCGCTTCGACATCATAATAGATTGGATCTTTCAAAAAGATCGCCTCAGCGAATGATGGAATTTCATTGGGATGGACAAGAATTGATGAAGATTCAAGCGTATGGTCCACCCATTTTTCTTCGACCATCATCTTCCCATCCTTTCGAAAAGAGCGGCAAGTCCGATCCCCCCGCCAATGCCGAGAGTCGCCATTCCACAATTCAGCTCTCCGCGTTTCATTTCCGTCAGCAACCGGGTCACCAATATGGCACCTGAGGCTCCATAAGGGTGACCTAAAGCAAGCGCTCCCCCTGCAAGATTCACCTTTTGAAAATCAACCCTCAATTCTTTCAACGAAGCGATCACTTGAGATGCAAAAGCTTCATTGAATTCGACGACATCAACATCTTCTATGGTTCGGTTTTGCCGTTCTAACAACTTTCTTACTGCCGGAACGGGTCCGATGCCAAGCAAGTTCGGGTCGACCCCGGCGACTGTGGAATCGACAAATCGGACGATCGGCGTCAATCCAAGCGAAAGGCATTTGTCATAAGACATGACCAACACGACCGAAGCACCATCATTCATAGGACAAGCATTCCCAGCCGTCACCGTCCCGCCTTCCCGGAAGACAGGCGAAAGGGAAGTCAATTTTTCCATGGAAGTATTCGGGCGAGGACACTCATCCTCATGGACCCCATCAGCTTCGACGGTTTCTTCCTGGAACCAACCCTTCCGCTTGGCTTCGACCGCTTTTTGGTGGCTGGCATAGGCGTAAGCATCTTGAGCTTCACGCGGCACTTGATACATTTCCGCTACATTCTCCGCCGCCTCACCCATTTCCGGGTCCCCGATCGCTTCCGGTGAGAAACGGGCCCGCCCATACAATGATGGACCACGTGGATCATGAATCGACGCCGGCTTTTCCATTTTCCATGGCGCAAGACTTGTACTCTCGACACCCCCCGCTAAATAGATATCCCCCGCACCCGATTGCACGAGCCGCGCTGCCATGATGATCGCTTCTAATCCAGAGCCGCATTGACGATCGACAGTTACACCAGGGACAGTAACCGGGAGTCCTGCTTCTAATGCTGACAACCGCGCAATATTTCCACCAGGACCGACGACATTACCGAGGATGACATCATCGACTTCTTCCGGAGGCAGCTCCGTTTCAGCCATCAACTTCCGGATTACCGTACTCGCAAGTTTTTCAGGGGGCACATGTGACAAAGCGCCTCCCATTTTTCCAATTGCCGTTCTTTTGCCCGCCACGAGCACTACTTCACCCATGAAATCCCTCCTTTTCAGCAAGCCAATCAAGCATCTGTTTCCGCGCCACTTTTCCGCTGGAGGTGTATAGGAAATCAGCTACAGCCACCCACTCTTTCGGACACTTGTATTTCGGTAACCATTGCTTACAAAAAAGCTCAAGCTGATCCACGCATAATGATTTATCCCCGGTATAAACTGCGGTCACTTTTTCTCCCCAATAGCTATCAGGCTGGCCAAGGACGATCACCTCATCAATCGCTGGATGATCACGAATCACCCGCTCCACTTCTTCCGGATAAATATTCAACCCGCCACTGATGATCATATTTTGTTTGCGGCCGCTAAGGATGACTTGTCCCCTTTCATTTTTGTAAGCCAAGTCTCCAACCGTTGCCCAATCTCCATCAAACATCTCAGCTGTTTGCTCGGGTCTGTTCAAATATCCCTCGAAAATCCAGGGACTCTTCACAAACAACATCCCGACTTCCCCCTCGGCCGCTTCATCGCCTGCGTCTATGCGAATCGACCATTCCACTTGAGGAAAAGGTGTGCCGATAGCCCCGTCAGGAAGATTACGACCTGAGACCGTCTGCACACTGACAAAACTGAGTTCCGATGCGCCGAAAAATTCATAAATGTCCGTTTCAGGGAAAAGTTGAGAGGCTTGCCGTTTAGAAGGTTTCTCCCATTTCGCCCCGGACGATATCATGGTTTTCAAATAAGAAGCATGACCAGAAATCTCTGTCCGTTTCAAAGCTTCGAACATCGTCGGGACAATATACAAAACCGTAATGTCCTTGTCTTCCAGCACGCGCCACACCTCTTCTGCTTGAAAAGAAGAAACAAGATGAAGCGTTGTACCAAGGTGAAGCGCTTGAATGGAAGCATAAAGGAAATGGGAGTGCACGAGCGGTCCAGGAGAAAAAATCCGATCCTCCTGCTTCAATGAAAAAACTTCTGCCCCTTCCGAAAAGCAATCAGCCCAGGAGGCGTGGGCCCTCATGAATCCTTTCGGCCGCCCTGTCGTCCCAGAGGTATAACCGATGTAAAAAATGTCGTCATCATTTATTTGCTCTGCAGGCAGTTCCAGCTCAGGGAAAATGCTGATTTCATCCCATGTGTACGCATGATCCCGTCCAGACAGGTCCGTCAAATCCTTGTCGTAGATGATCAAATCCGGGTCGGCGTCTAACAAAACATCATCAAGCTGCGATTTGGGCCACTTCGGATCCAGTGGAATCACTATTCCTCCAGACGAGCTCACGGCTAGGAAGACGACAAGCCATTCCGGTCCGTTCGGCAGAAGAAAACTTATTTTCTTACCTTTCATGGAACCTAATTGATAGGTGCATTGCCTTTTTAACGTCATCATCTGGTATAGCAATTCCTCATATGTAAGCACTGTTCTCCCATGGACAACCGCTTCTTTTTCCGGAAAACACCGTGCTTTTTCGTGAATTCTTTCTCCGATCAGTGCCATGAAATTCCCCCTCTGGATAGACCAAAAGGCTTGTCCGGGAGACAAGCCTTTCTTCTATGCTGCTTTTTGATAATCGTTCGAACTGTTCTTGTGCATCAAAGGATAGACCCGGTTCAATTGTTGGGCAAGGATTGAGGCGATGGCAATTTTCGCCACATCCCCAGGGATATACACAAGAGCAGCGAAGGCCGCTGCCGGCCACGGAGTATTAGTGATGAACGACAAGTAAGTTACCCCACAGGCATAAACAAACACTACGCCGCCGATGAAATTGAACACAAGATAGTACCACAACTTCAAGTTCTTCCAAAACCGTTCGACTAAAAACCCGATAATGAACGCGGCGATTGGATAACTCATGATATAACCGCCCGAAGGTCCGAAAAATACACCAAGACCTCCACGTCCGCCAGATAGAAGCGGAACACCGATCGCAATGAGCAAAACGAAAAGAAGCATACTCAATCCACCGCGTTTAGCACCTAAAATGGACCCCGCCAACATCAAACCAAGTGTTTGAGCCGTTATCGGCACAGGCGTGAATGGGGTCACAATGGGAGGAAAGAAACCTAAAGCTCCCATAATCGCTGCAAATAAAGAAGCGTAAAGCATCGTCCGAAGTTTCATGATCTTCCACCTACTTTTCTATGTATCTAGTAAGAAGAATAGCGGAAGATGTCTATTTGGTCAACCGTTAAATTATATAGTTAACATAAGTGGGTGATTTTCCTCAATGATCAATTTCCTATTAATGTTTATTGTTGCTTCTCACGAATCGCTTATCGGTGGATGCTTGCCGCGGGCACGGCCTCAGCTAACTTGGTCAAGAAGGTCACTTGACCAAGTGGATCTTCGGCTCGCGCTGTTCCCGCAGGCGTCACCACCGAACGCTCATCGTGGAATCAACAGTGGTTCATCTTAAAAGAGTGATTTTCTTGTACATTGAAAGTAGCCGAGTTGAACGATAAAATCTTCCAACTTAACAGCGTGGGAGGCAGGCAGCAAAAAACGGGTAGATTGGAATTTTACAACTTGAATACTCTACAAGATTATTAAAAACTATAATTCAAACTGATCATTTTCCGCTTCACCATTTCACGGACCGCATATTTCACGCCTTCATACCCATACCCCGAATCCTTTCTTCCTCCGTAAGGCATGTGGTCGAATCTCAAGGTCGGAATGTCATTGACCAGCACTTGTCCCACATCTAATTGGTGACTCATCTGCAGCGCCTGGGATAAGTCTGTCGTGAAAATGCCGGCATTCAATCCATAATTCGAGTTATTCATTTCAGCCAGCGCCTCTTGACCACTCTTTACTGCGTTGACGATGACGACAGGACCGAAGACTTCCTGACAGGAGACCTTGTCAGATGCCTGGACACTTTTTAATATTGTCGGTTCAATCCCGTTCTGGCAGGCTTTTCCACCATGGACGATTTCAGCTCCGTTGTGGCTCGCTTCAACGATCCATTCGAGCAGCCGTTTTTGCGATTTTTCATCAATGAGAGCCGATAAATCAGTACTTTCTTCTAATGGATCCCCATATTTCAATTGTGATGTAGCCTCAATGAAATGACGGGTGAATTCCTCTGCGACTGCTTCATGGACATAGATGCGCTGAGTACTTATACAGACTTGTCCATTATATGAAAAAGCACCGACAACTGCTTTTTGTGCTATGTCATCAAGTCTCTCATGCTGACTTTCATCAATATATAGAGCAGAATTATTCCCAAGCTCAAGGGTCACTTTCTTCAGTCCGGATTGGGATTTAATTAATTTTCCTACCTCAGGGCTGCCGGTAAAGGTGATTTTCGCGACTTCTTCATGATCGATCAGCACTTTCCCAAGGCGTGGCCCCTCGCCGGTAATGACCTGAAACGCGCCTTCAGGGAGTCCTGCTTCCAGGAAGGCTTCACGTAATAACAGCGAAGATAAAGGAGTTTTTTCAGCCGGTTTTACAACGATCGTATTCCCGGCGGCTATGGCTGGACCCACTTTATGTATGACTAGATTCAACGGGAAATTGAACGGGGTGATCGCCCCTATGACACCAATCGGCTCGTAGATCGTGTAGGCATCCCTGCCGCCGCCATTATTCGCTGCATCGAGTCGGATCGATTCTCCTTCCAGCTTCCGTGCTTCAATCGCAGAAAATTTCAAAGTCTCCACCGTCCGCGCTACTTCACCTTTGGCGAACCGAACCGGCTTACCCGCTTCATTCACAATCGCTTTAGCGAACCTTTCACTATTTTCTTCTACAATACGCGCCGTTCGCTCGAGAACCTCCGAACGCTCGGCAGAACTCCATGTCTTCAGTTTTTCAAAGGCCGCTAACGACTTTGCGATCGCTGTTTCCATTTGCTCATTGGTACACTCGGGAATTTCTTCGATTTCTTCTCTCGTGTGGGGATTAATCAGCGGATAATTCTCCCCTGCTTCATCTCTTAATTCATTCAAATAGGTTGAATAATTCAGCATGCTCTCGCTCCTTTTTATCTTGAAAATTTGGACGCTTCATCACATCACTTATATCCTTTTCTTTCCAAAAGTATAGCAAAGATATAGAAAAAATTATTCATCTGCCGCGGGCTGGTGGGTAAGCGCAAGTCTTGCGACGTTATCATGCATTACTCTCAATGCTTTTTCAATGTCCTCCCAGTCGGTCTCCTCTTCCTCGCAGTGACTTTTACCTGCTTGGCTCGGCGTGAATATCATCACTGTTTTTCCCAGCCGGTCGATATACATGGCGTCATGCCCGGCCCCGCTGAACATTTCTAAATAGTCGATTTCATTTGCTCTGCAACTTTCCCGTAAAGTATCGATCAATGACTCATCAAAGGCTACGGGCGGCATGAAGGAAAGATCTTCACAAAGACTCTGGGTATCATCCTCCAGAGCCACTTCCCGTATCAAATGCTTGACCGTTTCGACTCGATCAAGTAATACGGAATGATCCGGATGCCTGATGTCCAATGAGAAAACCGCTTCGCTTGGAATCACGTTGATGGAGCCAGGGAGCGTATCGAATTTTCCGAAGGTGACAAGAGTTTCATCCTCTAAACGATGGATCCAGTTGTTGATCCGGCTGATGGCTTTGACAGCACTCAGCAATGGATCTTTCCTATGCTCCAAAGGCGTCGTTCCTGCATGATCAGATTCACCGATGAATTGGACTCTGTGCCAGGACAATCCTTGAATCCCTTTGACCACACCAACAGGTTTCTCTCTAGCTTCAAGAAGCGGCCCTTGCTCAATATGCAATTCAATAAATGCTTCTACTTCCTTCAGGCGATTTTTTTCCTCACCTTGATAGCCGATTCTCTTCAATTCATCTTCAAAACGCTTGCCATCATCATCCTGCATATCATACACATGCTGCTTGGAAAAAACCCCTGTGATCGCCCCGCTCCCTAACATGGGAGTAGGGAAACGCGCGCCTTCTTCATTAGTGAAGACAGCTACTTCAAGCGGACAGCTGAGGTCCTCTGCCTTCTCTTGCAACGATTCTATGATTTCAAAACCGACGAGCACACCCAGCGTGCCATCGAATTTTCCTCCCTTAGGTACACTATCTAAATGAGAACCCAGGACAATCGGTTTTTTTTCTGGAAAATTCCCCTCTAAGCGGGCAAACATATTGCCGAAGTCGTCGACCCTCACTTTAAATCCTGCCTCTTCCGACCAGTGGGTCCAAAGATCCCTTGCCTCACGATCCAGATCACTCAATGCCAGGCGATGGACACCTCCTCGCTCCGTCGCCCCGATCTGAGCCATTTCGTCAAACCTCCGCTTCAGCCTTTCTACTTTCATACCCATCTCTCCTTATAAACCAATTTGAATGAAAAAGAAGCTCCAAAAATCATAATCCCAATGGCGGCTTTACTGTTCATAGGTTTCCACTCAAGACCTGCCACCATCGTCGGCAGCCAGCCAACGCAAAAAATGTCACCCGCATAAATCGAGGAAGGACGACTGAATAGATAGAATGAGAACATCAACATTCATTTGAATTTCACTCCTCCACACTCGCTGCTTCACACCATTCCAACACCGTCTCCGCTATGATTGAAGCGGTCTCAAAAATACTTTCCAATTCAATATACTCGTTCGGGAAATGAGCCATATTCGTTTCCCCTGGACCGAAAACAACAGTCGGGATACCGGCCAAAGCCGTTAATAATCCACCATCCGTCCCCCATGGAGAAGCTTTGATAACCGGCTGTTCACCAACCTGAGATTGATAGCTTTCCTTCAAAGTCTTCAAGAAAGGATGGTCATCATCAATTTCTCCCGGTAGCCAACGTGCACCGAACCATTCCACTTCTACAGGCGCCTCTGCAAACCATTCATCTGCCTCGTAAAGCTTCGCCAAACGTGCCTCGAATTCCCGCTTAGCGTCATTTAATGATTCACCTGGGGCTACCCCCATTCGCCCCTCCATAGTGACTTGGTCTGGGACGGATGAAGGCCAATTCCCCCCTGCGATTTTCCCGATATTGATCGGCACAGGAATTGGGTTCCCTTGATAAAGCGGGCTATCAAGAGGTTCGTTTCTTTCCCTCTCTAAATCAAGAATGGCTTCATGAACAATGGCGGCTTTTTGAATCGCACTCATACCTTCATAACGGGTACCTCCATGAGCGGACTTTCCATAGATATGGACTTTGAACCACATGGAGCCTTGCTGCTTAGGAAAAATTCGCATATTCGTCGGCTCGGGAATGAGCGCCGCATCCGCACGATAGCCCCGTTCAATCGCCGCAAGTGTCCCAGAACCGCCACTCTCTTCCTCGACGACACTTTGAAAGATCACATCACCCTTCAACTTGATACCAGCTCCCTGAATCGCTTCAATCGCAAGCAATGCAGCCAGATTCCCACCTTTCATATCAGTCGCCCCACGTCCATAAAGCTTCCCATCTTCCACTTTTCCGGAGTATGGATCAAACCTCCATTGCTCCCTTTCACCTTCAGGAACCACATCGATATGGCCATTCAACAAAATAGACTTTCCATTCCCTTCTCCTTTCAAAACACCCACAACATTCTCACTACCATCAAAATCAGCTCGAGAAGCACAAAAGGCTTCATGTTCGGATAACAACTTATAATCAAGCTCCCAACGATCCACTTCAAATCCTTTAGAAGATAGACGATCAGCCACTATGCTTTGAACTCCTGCTTCCTCACCTGCTTTACTCGGCTCTTGCACCATCCTTTTCAACAATGCTATGTAGTCTTCACGGTTGTCCTCGATAAAAGACTGGATGCTTTTCATATCGGCCATGATTTCCGCCTCCTTTTCTATAATTTTGATTTTAGTAAATTTTCTGATATCTCAATAAAACAATACAGGGTTGCCTTAAGTCAAATGTGACTTAAACATTATAGACGCTGATTTACCTTTTAGATAGCTGTAAAACGGCGGTAGGACCCTTTTACCGGCGTCAGAAGAATTTTTATCGGTGCAACTCAGAATTCTTCAGCTTGAGAGCATTTTTATTAGCGCAACGTCTCAAACACCCCCCCAAAATACAAAGCACCCAGACAGCGCACAAACGCTTTCAATTATTGAAATATTCTTGTAATAACCCCTGAAACAAGGTAAAATCATGTAGATGTAAGGAGTTAATTTGATTTGAATGGGAATGACGCTTAAAAGCCCATTCCTATCAATTTCCAAATCTATTACTAGGGGGTAATCTTTTTGAAAAAATATTCATTATTTACTTTTGTCATCCTGCTGGCTGTAAGCATGTTACTTAGTGCTTGTGGGGAAAGCGGTACCAACAATTCTTCCAACGGCGACAGCGAAGGCGGTGGCGGTGAAGGAGAAGAGATGACGAACCTTACGATGGGCACAGGTAGTGTCGGAGGTGTCTATTATCCACTTGGCGGCGAGATGGCCAACCTGTGGAAAGATATGATTGAAGTCGAAGGTTTCGATGTCAGTTCCGTTGAATCCGGAGCTTCTGTGGAAAACATTGCGAAAATCCAGTCCGGAGACTTCCAACTGGGCATTGCGCAAAATACCACGATGCTTAATGCGGTTGAAGGTGCTGGCGAATTCGAAGGCAAAGACGTCGGGAATGTCGGGGTGATTGGATCACTTTATCCTGAAGCTCTTCAAGTAGTGACCCTTGATTCTACAGGAATCGAATCTATCGAAGATTTGAAAGGGAAACGTGTAGCTGTAGGTCCTCCTGGCGGGGCGACACGCGAAGCGGCTGAAATGGTCCTTTCCGCTTATGGAATTGAAGAAGGAGACTATGAGGCATACGAAGAAGGCTTCGGTGACGCGAAAAGTAAACTGCAAAATAATACGATTGATGCTTCCTTTGCAGTTGTAGGTGTTCCATCTTCTACAACAGACGAGCTGGATGCAGCCACAGGCGAAGTGAAGTTCTTGAATATTGAAGGTGAAGCACTCGAGAAAGTCGTTGCAGACAGCCAGTATGAAGCTTATACTGTCGAGCCTGGCACATATGAGTGGCAGGATGAACCTGTCCAAACGATTACGGCGATGGCCCTTCTATTAGGATCCACCAGCCAAGTCAGCGAAGATTTAGCGTACGAGCTTACGAAGACACTTTATGAGAATTCCGGTGAAATGTCTATCGCTCAAGCGAAGCTCATAACAAGTGACAGTGCACTCACTGGCGCTCAAGACCTTCCTCTTCACCCTGGTACTAAGAAATACTTTGAAGAAGAAGGCATCCTTGAATAAATGATCTCAATGAGAACCGGGCAGGATTATTGTCCGGTTCTTTCACTGATGATCAAGTGTGTGAAACGGAGGTAGAATCAGTGGCGACACAAGATAACAAAGAAGTAGACAAGCAGGAGCTTATGGCGAAATATGATAAAGAAAGTACATTCCGCACGAATTTGGGGGCCTGGGGATGGCTGACACTCATTCTAGGAAGCGCACTTACGATTTTTCAATTGTACACCGCTTACCGCGGGGCTTATGTATCCCTGATGCAGGGGGCGATCCACCTTGGTGCAGCCTTGTGCTTAGTGTACCTGCTCTATCCGTTCAAACCTTCCTCTTCATCAAAACGGGGAATTCCCTGGTATGACGTCATTTTAGCTGCCCTGGCGCTCTACACGAACTTTTATATCATTCAAAATTATGAACGATTGATCAATGAAGCGATCATTTTCGGTTTTACTTACATGGATCAGATTGTAGCAACAGCTGGAATCATACTTTTACTAGAAGCAACAAGACGAGTGGTCGGCCTGCCTATTGTCATTATTGCAATGGTGGCACTGCTTTATGGATTATTCGGCAATTTCATTCCGATCATCGGTCATGCCGGTTTTGACTGGCCGTCTTTAGCCACCAAAATGTTTTTCAGTTCAAGCGCAATTTTTGGAATCCCGATTCAAATTTCATCCACTTACATTTTCTTGTTCCTCTTTTTCGGGGTCATTTTAGTCAAAACGAATATCGGACAATTTTTCAATGACCTCGCCCTCCGGCTGACCGGCCGTTATACAGGTGGAACAGCGAAGGCAGCCGTTGCAGCAAGTGGACTGCAAGGGATGGTCAGCGGAAGTTCTGTAGCCAACACAGTCGGATCAGGGTCATTCACGATTCCGATGATGAAAAATGCTGGCTTCAAACCGCATTTCGCGGCAGCTTCAGAAGCTTCTGCCTCAACAGGAGGTCAACTGATGCCGCCGATTATGGGAGCAGCCGCCTTTATCATGGCTTCCTACACCGGCATCCCATATAACGAAATCATTGTCATTGCCATCATCCCAGCCCTATTATATTTTTCGGGCGTTTTCTTGGGAACCCACTTTGAAGCACGGAAACAAAACATTCGCGGGCTTACAAAAGAAGAACTGCCGAAAACGAACAAGCTGTTGAAACGGCTCGATCTCTTTCTTCCGCTTGTCATTATTATCGGCTTCTTGCTGTCTGGACGTACACCGACTTATGCGGCCTTATTCGCAATCGCAACCGCCTTTGTCATCAGTTTCTTCCGACAAGAAACCCGGATGTCACTAAAAGGGATCATCAAGCTACTCGAAGAAGGCGCTCGTGTCGCACTCCCGGTCATCGCCGCCTGTGCGACCGCCGGTATAATCGCAGGAACCGTGACAATAACCGGTCTTGGACCAAAGATTGCCGGTGGAATCATCGACCTTGCTCAAGGTCAATTCTTCCTTGTCATGTTCTTCACGATGATCGCCTGTATCATTCTCGGCATGGGACTGCCGACGACAGCCAACTATGTCGTAACTGCAACGATGGCAGCTCCTGCCTTGCTCGCATTTGATGTGCCTGTCATTGCTGTCCATATGTTCGTGTTCTATTTCGGCATCGTCGCAGATATTACGCCGCCCGTCTGTTTAGCCGCGTACGCCGGGGCCGGGATCGCGAAGGCAAATCCGATGAAAGCAGGGGTGACAGCTGTCAAATTGGCGATTGCCGCTTTCATCATCCCATACGTTTTCGTGACCAACCCTATCCTGCTGTTGCAAGGAGATGCAAATGCGGTAAACGTCTCGATCAGTGTGGTCACCGCACTCTTAGGGATGGCCGCCATCAGTTCAGCTATGATCGGTTATTATGTAACAAAAGTCAGCTGGCTGGAGCGATTCGCCTTATTCGCAGGCGGACTGTTGCTCGTTTACCCGAACTTCATCATATCCTTGATCGGAGTGGGCATTTTCTGTCTCATCACAGTTGTCCAGTGGATCCGTAACAAAAATGAGGGTACGGAAAATCAACAAGCAACGTTATCCTAAATCCTTTCTTTGACATTCATGCGAAAAACGATCCTCAGTATAGGAAAAGCCCGTTCTTCATTCTGGAGAACGGGCTTTTTTCTATTCGGAAAGGTTTTCTGGCTGAACTGAGTGTTATTCTGTCCAAACCAGACAAAAATCTTTCCAGGTTACTGGTGAATCTGTCCGGTTTCATTGTGAATCCATCCAAACTTACGGAGAATCTGTCCAAACTCACCTTTAATCAAGCGAAACTCAGGAACAGCCGGTCCCAACTCCTGGGATTACCCTTTCTCAATCGCACCCATCCCCGCCAACAATGTTTTCGCATCTGAATTCAAGTAACCAAGTGCTTCCTTTTTCATCAACAAGCTTTCCTTATCCTTGATCAGCAGCTTCAGCCCCCGCACATCAAATCTGGTCGAATAGATATTCATCGAATTCAAATCAGAGAGTTCCTGGCGAGTGAGCGGCTTCTCTCCTTTTTCTCTTTTCTCCGCAAAAAACTTGAGCAGCTCCCGGGCATTGCGGTTTAATTGATGCTTGTTTTCATCAAGTGCCTCGAAGTTTTCTTCCATATATGTTCTGGCTGTGACCAAATCCATTTCCTCGACACTTTTATTGACTTTTTTAAACAGCTCATACTTTTGCACGCTTCTACAGCTCCCTCAAGATCTCTTTTCTTTAATATCGGTATGTTTCCAGCGGATTCAAGATGGCAGGTTTTTCTGTCCAAAAGGAGCGATAATCCGGCCGCTCCACGCATTAATTTTTCCAACCGCCTCATAATCAGTCCAACTTCAAGCAGAATCATGCCAAAGCAACTAACAATCTGTCCAAAAGCCTTCATAATCGAGCCAAACAAAAGAAGTGTCAACCCCCAGCTAACGAAGCTGAGGACAGGCACTTCTTTAATACTACTCAATCTCAAACTCCACACTCAAAACCGCTTCCACCTCCGTATTTTGAGCATCAAATGATTTAATGACCCTGTACTTTCCTGGACTCAATTCCAGTCTGCTTAAATCTATCTTCTGGGTGCGGGTTTCATCCGATTGAAGCGTGTAGCCGATTGATGTGAAAGCCTTATCATCCCCGAGTACATCATTCCAACGATTGCTCGTGTACTGCTGCAAGTTATAAGGCGTCCCGAACTCGAGAATTGTCGGGCCCCAAATTTCTATATGCACTTCCATGGTGTCATCTTGGGAAAACTTGAGCTTATCGACATACATCCTTGCGTTCATTTCTTCCGGCGGGACGTAGTAGACGACGGCATCGGTATCGAGCACCTGATCATCTTCCCCTAGAACTTCCTGGCTGAACGTATAAAGGACACCGGTTTGATCCGGAAGCTGGACGGCCAGTTTTTCCCCATCTTGATAGACCTTTTCTTTCACCATTTCCACCTTTTCCAAATTTCTCTTTCGCTCCACAAGCTGGACGCGGACCTTCTCGTCTGGAAAGGATTCATGAGAACCGACATCTGCTCCAGGCTCTACCATGAAAAAGGTGTTGTGAGCAAAAAGGCCTTTGAAGAACTTCCCTGTATATGGCTCATATTCTGTCTGTTCGTAAATATCTTCAGCTGTCCACTGAGCACGGTCAGGAGGCTGAACCTTGTCGTTCGGCTCCCCGATTTTATGTGGGAGACCTGAAGAGTTATCCGCCTGGTTATCTTCTTGAGATTCGTCTGTAGGTTCACTGTTCTCGGAGCATCCGATAATCACTAGTAAAGCCAGCAGTGTCAGGAATTTTCTCATGAATTACCTCCCTGTTTAGTCAAAAACTTTTCTCACAACAATTCCTCTCGTCTCCCGTACTATACCTTTTATGTAATCGATCCAGTAATCACGGTCGAAATTCTTCCGCTCCTCATTCGAAACGGATTCATACTCTTTGAATACACTGTACATTTCATCATTCAGGTTCATAACGTCTTCAAGAAAATTGATTTGTTCTTCATTCAGCTCTACACTTCCATTGTTTTCATTCTTCATTCTTTCCATGGTATAAATGATTTCAGAGAGTTGTTCAAAGAGATGATTCCTATTGACTTCCTCCCCCTCCAGCCGCTCAGCCATATCGGCTAAACTTATAATATGGCCTCTTACATTCCTAAAGGTATATAGTAAGTTGGATAAATTTTTTCGGCTGAGTTTTTCTTTTTCAATCGATTCCTCAATGATTGGATTCAAATTATATAAAATAAATTCTTCCTCAAGCATAATCGAGGCAGGTGTAAATTCCTCATCTTCTACAAATTGATGGTACGAATTGAGTTTCATATGTAATGTTCCTGCATAAATCGCCAGGCCAGCCACTAAGACGATCAAAGCTATGCGTTTCTTATTCATAATCCCCCTCCTAACATATATTGGTAGTCTATCATATTTATAGTGATCTTTCTGTTAACAAAAAAAGAGGAAGAACATTAAAAAGTTCTCCCTCTTCTGATCATTTATCTCAAACGATGCACAACCGTAGCCGCTTCTGCCCGGCTTGCTGTTCCTTTTGGTGCAAATTTGTTTCCTGGCACACCGATCATGAGGTCGAGCTCATAAGCGGCCGTAACCTCATCTACAAACCCGATGCGGATTTGGTTTTGATCTTCAAATGGGAGTTCACCGGACGGATCGTATTCTTCGCCGTCTTTGAATTCAAAAGCACGGACGACCATTGCGGCCATCTGTTCGCGGTTGATCAAAGCATCAGGATCGAAGCGATCAGAGGATACCCCGTTGACGATTCCATTTTCGAAGGCAGCTGTGACTGCTTCCTGGTATCTTTCAGGCACGTCTTCAAAAGGATTTTCTCCTTCTGCCGTCAGTCCTAGCTCTCTTGTCAGCAGCATCGCAAACTGAACACGAGTCAATTTATCCTCTGGTCCGAAGTTTCCATTTGGATAACCTTTAATGACCCCGTCTTCAGCCAGTGCATAAATCTCATTAGCAGCCCAATAGTTTTCAGGCACATCCGGGAAGGATACGGATGGTTCTGAAGCTGTCAATTCAACAGCGTATTGAGCGAACCCATCTGATTGTGTTTCAAGGTAAGTGATATTCTCTTCCTGTTGTGCATATTGCTGGCCTTCTGGAGAAGAGCGGAATGTCAATGTGACATCATCTTCTATCGGAGCAAAAGACCAGTTGCCATCTGCCTGTGGATTGATCGTGCCATTTTCACGGATATAATTGACGAGAACTTGGCGGTTTTCATCAGGAGATTCAATCACAACATTATCTCCATCAGGATTAGCAAATTTGGAAGCTGCCCGATAGTTGTTCGTCGCTACCAGGAAGTCCTGCTCAAGATCGATAGGTTCGCCATTGAATTCCACATTGACGATACGGTGGCTATCATTGATTTTGTCACCATCATTGTTGTAACGGGCAGGTTCTGTCACATCGATTTCATACGTGACTCCGTCAATGACATCAAAGTTGTAGCTCGGGAACCCTGGCTCTGTACTTGTATTTTCTTTGACAAGCTGTTGCGCTTCTTCTGTAGCTGTATCAATCTGGTTGAATTGTCCCGCACTCCACTCGAGCCATTCGATGACTTGAGCCCCGTTGATCTTCGTCGCCCTTACCGTGTTCGGGTACTTGTAGAGGGACGTCGTGTCTTTGATCGCTAAACCGCCCTCAGGAATGTCAGTGTAGTCACCGACACCGTCGCGTCCAGCTTTGAAGGGGGCGGCAGCAGAAAGTACAGGCAATCCTTCAAGTTCCGTTCCTTGAATATATTTTTCAATATAACTCTTCTGGGCATCATTGACGATTTGGACCGTCGGGTCATCTAGAACTTGGGAAAAATAGCTGTATAACGGCGCTTCCGTCTCGCCGACAGGAGTGGCTACATATTCCTGCGTCCCTTCATGATCCTCTTTTACGGCATCGACAATCTTCTGATCCGGCTCTACCAGTGGTTCGCCTGTTTCAGAATCATAGATTGGACGCGCTTCCGATTGTCCATCAACGACATCCCATTCACCTGCTGTTTTTTCCAGCTGTAAATCGATGATTCCTAAATCAGAACCCCAGAATCCAGCCTGGGTCGTCGGCACACCGTTAATCGTCCCTGTACTCAAATCAATGTTATGCTTGCCATCAAGAGAAGCATAGTCCTGACTTGGGAAAGTTTGGTGAGAGTGACCGAAAAGCAAAGCATCGAAACCATCGACCGTCGATAATTGATAGGTCTGGTTTTCCGCCCTCTCCACGTATTCCTCAGTCGAACCAAGGCCGGAGTGAGCGATTCCGACAATCACATCTGCCCCATCATCTTTCATTTGCGGAATGAATTTTTCTGCCGTTTCTTTCAAGTCACGAGTCGTAACATGACCTTCAAGATTGTCTTTATCCCATGTCATGATTTGTGGTGGGACAAAACCGATTACTCCTACTTTGATCGTGTGGGTCTCCCCGTCCTGGTCGACAACCTCTCGATCAAGGATCACATAGGGATCGAAATAGTTTTCATCCTCTGCACCCGCTTTATAAACATTTGCGTTCACATAAGAGAACTCAGATCCGGAAATCGCCTGATCGAGAAAATCCAGTCCATAGTTGAACTCATGGTTTCCGTAGTTCCCCGCATCGTAGTCCAATAGATTCATCGCTTGATAGACAGGATGGACATTCCCTTCCTCATCAAGAACTTCCTGATCGACAACATAATCAGCCATCGGGTTCCCTTGGATCAAATCGCCATTATCAAATAGCATAGAGTTCGAAGCTTCATCCCTTGCACTGTTGATCAATGCCGCTGTATTGACGAGACCGACCGTGTCATCCTGCTGTCCGGAAAAGTAATCATAATTCATCACATGGCTGTGCAGATCCGTCGTTTCCATCAACCGTAAATCTACGACATCCTCATTCGTTTCCGCCATCACTGTCGATGGCAATACCACAGAGGCTGCCAAACCGAGTCCAAGGGCCGAGCGAAGCCACCATTGTTTCTGATTCTTTTTCACTCTCACATCTTCCCTTTCCAGTTGGATTTTTTATGTAAATTCTTGATGTTTCTTCTATTATTTTATCACCTTATCAAAATTATTGTATGTCTTAACCTAATTTTTACAAGAATCTGCTATTTGGGGGACAAGCAGCATCGAGAGGTTCGCTTCCTGTTCCTGCATCCGTTCGTTTTTTTACAGAGCGAATCTAAGAATGCCTCTGATCGACGATATGCCATCCTAAAAAAGAGCCACCATGAAGGTGACTCTTACTCAACTGAAGACATCCTACTCTATTTGACTTTTTTCGCCATCACCATAGATCACATGCAACTTCCTGACTTTTATTTCTTCTTCAATAATCGATATGAACTCTGGATCCAAGTTTTGCTTCTTAGCTGCATAGTATGCTGAGAGCAGTGCCTCATTTGAAAGTTTATTCATGCCTGATCCTACTCCTATAATAAAAAACTTTATCTCTCTTCCTCTGCTTGTTCCTTTGCTAGCCAGTGTAAGAATTCTCTTTCTTCTATAGTGAGTTCCCGTTCTAATTTGTCTTCAAATTCACTCACAAGATTTCTCTGTAATTCTTCTAACCTTTCCATAATTCAATCCCCCAGAAATATTTAACACCACTGTATATTAACATAAAGCTGATTAAAACTTGAACACGTAAAGAGTCTTTTTTAATGGAAAACTCGATTCCAAAGGAAAGGAATGAACTTTTCATAAGCGAACACTAAACCATCGCCCACAAAAAAAGACAGCCCTGATTATCAGGTACTGCCTTAACTATTTTTCGCATTATTTCTTCACTTGTTCGTTTTTTGCCACTAAACCTTTCAGAATATCCATCACATCATCTTTAAGATCCGGACGTTCCAAGGCGATTTCAATCGTCGTTTGAATGAAGCCTAATTTTTCACCCACATCATAGCGAGCACCGTCAAAGTCATAAGCGAACACGCGCTGGATTCCGTTCAGCTTCTGAATCGCATCGGTCAACTGAACTTCTCCGCCGGCCCCTTTTTCCTGTTTGTCGAGGAACATCATGATTTCAGGCGTCAAAATGTAACGACCCATAATAGCAAGGTTCGATGGTTCTTGACCTTGTGGCGGTTTTTCGACGAATGTCTTCACTTGATACAGGCGATCCTCCTGGTTTTCTGGATCGATGATTCCATAACGATGGGTTTGATCGTCAGGCACTTGCTGGACACCGATGACAGAAGAACGCGTCTTTTCAAATTGGTTGATCAATTGCTTCAGACCAGGTTCCTCGGCACGGATGATATCATCGCCCAATAGCACGGCAAATGGTTCATCACCGATGAATTTACGCGCACACCATACAGCATGGCCCAATCCTTTCGGCTCCTTCTGGCGGATATAGTGAATGTCGACATTGGACGTTTCATTCACTTTTTCCAGCATGTCGAATTTCTCTTTGCTTACAAGGTTATCTTCCAGTTCATAGTTTTTGTCAAAATGGTCTTCAATCGCACGTTTCCCTTTACCGGTTACGATGATGATATCCTCGATTCCAGATTCAATCGCCTCTTCGACGATGTACTGGATCGTAGGCTTGTCCACGATCGGAAGCATTTCTTTCGGCATTGCTTTTGTAGCAGGCAAAAACCTTGTGCCTAGCCCAGCAGCAGGGATGATTGCCTTTTTGATTTTACTCATAACATTGACCCCTTCATTTCATACAAATAATAGTTATTATCACTATATTTAATTATAACAGTTTAAAGTGGAAATTTATAATAAACCTGGTAAAACTCTTGTAAATAATCCCTGTGGTCCCACTGGAACCTTAAAGGACTGGTTCATTCATTTTTGTTCTTATGTTTATTAACGGCCACTTTTCATTCTGGTCCCTTTTAATATTACATTATCATAACAAAAAGTTAAATTATGTAATTTGCGTTTAGGGGCAAAAATAAACGGTAACACACTAAACATAGCAAAGGATGAATCCTTTCTAAATTTCATTTGGAGGTGGAGTTACAATGGCTAACAAAAAGACTTACAAAACTGGTGAAAAAGCAGAAGAAAATGGAACATTCAAGGTAGAAAGTCTCGTCAGTGGTGGTTCAACCGCAAATGATAATACAGAAATCAAACTGGAAAAAGGAGAACAGTTCCCACCGTCTCCTTCAAGCAATGAAGCCGCCCACTGGGTTAAAAGTTCTTAAGAATATATCTAATCAAGAAGACGCTGGAATAAAATAATTTTTCCACTAGAAAACCCGAACAAGTCGTTCGGGTTTTCTTTATGAAGCAAAAAATGCATACGCCGCTCCGGCAACATCCTTGGGGCTACTGAAAAACCCTTTTCAATCTAGTGGAGCTGTTAACATTTTTTGTTGCTTCTCACGAATCGCTTGTCGGTGGATGCTTGCCGCGGGCACGGCCTCAGCTAACTTGGTCAAAAAGATCACTTGACCAAGTGGATCTTCGACTCGTGCTTTTCCCGCAGGCGTCACCACCGAACGCTCATCGTGGAATCAACGAGGCCTATCTAAAAAAAGTGATTTTCATTGATTTTTATATGTCTCATCGAAGTAAAGAAGCCGAGTTGAACGATAAAATCGTCCTGTCCGGCCTTTCTTTGATGCATAACTCAGAAAGTTGCAGTTCTTCAGTAGCCTCAACATATTTCACCTTCATCGGGCACGGCCTCAGTCTCCTCAGAAGCAAAGACCACTTTCTTCCGAGGGCTTCTCGCGCTGTCCCCGCAGGGAGTCTACGTATGTTACCTACGCTCCATTTGGTCCATTCTACTCTATCGTTCGCCTTTTCCAGTAGCAGTTATCGTTTTTGTCCCAACTTCTTTTTTTATACAAAAATCGCGTCCCTGCATCTCGCTTTGAAACCTTTTTTCTCCAAGTAACCGTCCTCTCCATTAAAATTTTTCATTCCACTCCCGCAATTTATTAAGCTGAATTTTCCCCTGCTGCTTTTGCAAAACTACCTCTTCACCATCACAGCAGTAAAATAGGACAAGTTTCCTGTACATACCTTCTATATATAAACGTTATAAAAATGAAGGAGAGACCCTATGAGAATTCATGTCGTACAACAGGGAGAGTCTCTATGGCAGATCGCTCAATACTATGGTTCCAACATCAATCAGATCATTCTCGTAAATCAGCTATCCAACCCTAATGTCGTCGTCATCGGGCAGGCGCTTGTCATTCCTGAAACGAATAAAGAGTATGTCATCCAGAAGGGGGATACGCTGTGGTCGATTGCACAAAGGTTCGGCGTCACGACAGGCGAGCTAGCGGAAATGAACAACATCGCTGACCCATCCCTTTTATATATTGGCGAAATGTTGATTCTTCCTTATTTCACGTATGTCGTGCAGCCTGGTGACAATCTATGGGGCATCGCCAACCGCAATGGTGTCACAGTGAGCCAAATCGTGCAGGCGAACAACATTTCGAATCCTGCGCTCATCAATGTCGGGACACCACTTAGGATCCCCGCCGCAGCAAGACCCTCGACAGAAATCAATGCGTATACGACACAGACGACACCCCAAGGAGCACAGGAAGTGATTGCACTTGGAGAGCATTTCACATACCTCACCCCATTCATGTATGCGATCAGAGCAGACGGAACTTTGACGGATATGCAAGACACAGCCTTACTCGATGCCGCAGAAGCTCAAAACATCGCGCCATTACTTGTCGTGACGAACTTTGCGAACAACAGCTTCGATTCCGATTTAGCTGCAACGATTTTAAGAAGTCCAGATTTACAGGACACTTTGATCACAAATCTTCTGGAAATTATCCAAACCAAAGGTTATGAGGGTGTGAACTTTGATTTTGAATATGTCTACCCAGAAGATCGCGAAAATTATAATGCTTTTCTCAGAAAAGTAGTCGAACGCTTCAAGCCAGAAGGTCTGCTTGTATCGACAGCCCTTGCCCCGAAAATCACCGCAGATCAACAGGGCTTACTGTATGAAGCTCACGATTATCAGGCACACGGAGAAATTGTCGATTTTGTCGTGATCATGACGTATGAGTGGGGATGGGCAGGTGGGGAACCCTGGGCGATCGCTCCCATCAATAAGGTCCGGGAAGTGCTCGATTATGCCGTCACGGTCATCCCTCGGGATAAAATATTGATGGGCATACCGTTGTATGGACGCGACTGGAAGATCCCCTGGGTCGATGGAACTTTCGCGCGCACCGTCAGTCCACAGGAAGCCGTTGCTTTAGCAGCAAGGTACGGAGTCCCGATTGAATATGATCAGGAATATCAATCCCCCTACTTCCGCTACACCGACGAAAGCGGTCAACAGCACGAGGTCTGGTTTGAAGATGCCCGCAGCATTCAAGCGAAGTACGATACGATGAAGATTTACGGTTTGAGAGGAGGCAGTTACTGGGTGCTCGGTACTGCTTTTCCGCAAAATTGGCCGGTGCTGCAAACGAACTTCAAAGTTCGGAAGCTGTAGGGAAATCGGGCTGCGTTGATGAGGATAATAGGAGACTCATCCGCTTTCATACTCATTAAGGTTGGGACTCTTGTGCGGTCCTTTGTAATGAAAGTATTGCCACCCATCATAAAAAATAAGGGTAACGAGACATCCCTCGTTACCCTTATTTATTGGTATTTGGCAGAAAGGCTGAACAAGTTAACCTTCTTACATTGCTAAAAAAACACTCATCTCATTCACACAGATCGCCACATTCCGCAAACACCTACCGAAGTCCTTTTTCAGCTTTAGGACATCTACTCCAGAAAGCCAAGTTCTATCTTTTTCTCCCCTTCTAAGGAACTTATATTCTACTAATCATCTGAGTTTCATTGGTGTGATTGGTGAGAAGCTGATAGTTTTTCATTTTCTTCTCCCTCTTCTGAAACAGGTAGTAAAAAATCAAAATCGCAGCCTTCATTTGCTTGAAGTACATGTTGACGATATAACAGAGGATACCCCCTATTATAGTCGGTAAAAGCAGGCGGCCTCCATTCATATTGCCTTCGACTAATCTCTTCGGGTGAAACAAGCAATTCTATCTTTCTCTCAGGTACGTTAAGCTCTATCCAATCTCCTTCCTTGATTAAACCGATTGGACCACCAACAGCTGCTTCTGGGGCTACATGTAACAATACAGTACCGAATGCAGTACCACTCATCCGGCAATCAGACAACCTGACCATATCCCTGACACCTTGCTTGAGTAATTTATCCGGAATCGGGATCATTCCAGCTTCCGGCATTCCTGGCGCACCCACTGGCCCCCCATTCTGTAAAACAAGCACACTGTCAGGTGTTACATCCAAGTCAGGATCATTCAACCTTTCTTCCATATCTTTCAAAGAAGTGAATACAACTGCCTTACCTTTGTGGTTCAGAAGGTGTTCAGATGCTGCTTTCGGTTTTATGATCGCTCCATCGGGTGCAATATTCCCTCTTATGACGGCAATGCCTCCATCTTTATGTAACGGGAGAGATAAGGAACGAATAACATCTTTGTAATTTTCCTCCACCTCTATTCCAGCAAGGTTTTCACTAAGTGTCTCTCCAGTAACAGTCAAAGTATCTAAGTGGAGAAGTGGCGAAAGTTCTTTCAAAACAGCCGGGATCCCCCCTGCATAATATAATTCTTGCATCTGATATTTTCCTGCCGGCCTTAAATTTGCGAGAAACGGTGTAGTACAACTATAATCCTCAAAATCCTGCATATCTAACCGGATACCGTTTCTTCTGGCTATCGCAATTAAATGAATCACAGCGTTGGTCGACCCGCCTATGGCCATTAAAGTTCTGATTGCATTCTCAAATGCTTCTCTTGTCATAATATCTGATGGACGAATATTCTTTTCTACCAGACTTACAATTGCCTTTCCTGTCTCTTGCGCTTGGTGTAACCGTGCGTTCGCTGTTGCTGGTGTAGCTGCTCCTCCAGGCATCATCATTCCAAGAGCTTCAGAGCAAGCGGCGATAGTACTTGCCGAGCCCATCACCATACAATGACCAGCTGTAGGGGCGAGGCGTTCGTTGATTTGATCGATTTCATCCTCTTCAACCGTGCCGGCTTTATATTCTTGCCAAAAGAAACGGCAATCCGAGCAAGCTCCAAGAGCCTTCCCTTTATGCTCTCCATTATTCATAGGGCCGCCTGTAAAGAGGATGGCAGGTTTATTCGCGCTTGCAGCTCCCATTAACTGAGCTGGCGCCATTTTGTCACAGCCACCAATCAGCACCACCCCATCAATCGGCTGCGCATTTATCATTTCTTCTGTATCCATCGCAACTAAATTCCGATAAAGCATTGTTGTAGGACTTGTAAACATTTCCCCAATAGAAATGGTCGGAAATTCAAGGGGAGTCCCACCAGCCATGAGTACTCCCCGCTTAATAGCGTCTACCATAGGCTTGATATGACTATGACAACGATTAATTTCACTGTACGTATTACATATACCAATCACTGGTTTCTCAAAATCTTCCAATCCATGACCTAAATGACGTTGGAAAGCACTTTGAATAAATTGGCTGAAACCAGCATCCCCATAAGAGGTGTGAGAATTACTCATCTATGATCACCTTCCTGTTTTGAAAAAAGCTAATTTCTCCCTGCTCATTAAAAGATAAAGGTTCAGGTCTGGTCAGAACCTCTACTTGGTCTTTTATTTCATGTAAAACATTTTCAGAAATATAAAGGGTTTCTAAATTCAGTGTATTCTCTATAAAGGCAACTCGTAATTGAGTTGGATCTTCGACAGCTAGACTTTCCACCGCCGTTTCTACTACTTCCATTTCATTTTCTAATATCATCGGGATCATCGCACGCTGAACATATGTGCTGGTAATACAGTTTAAATAAGTCTTTTTTCTGTCTATTTTTTGAAACAAACGTTCTGTCGTCAAATCTGCTAACCCAATACCCGTAGCGTTCCCGTGGGAAGCATGATCCAAGTCCAAGACTGCAATTCTGCTAAAACAAGGGGATTCGGGTTCAGGTACACCGAGTATTTTCGTACGCCCTAACACATTCGTATCCATGCCTGTGCCACTGTAGTTTTTCCCCATCATGTGAACGACTAATAAATCTAAATCCTTGACAGGAAGCATAGGAAAATATTCCTTTGATTTAAGTAATAACTCTTTTTCTCTTGACACTATTTGATTTGGTGAAAGGACTTCTAGATAAGCTGTATCATCGAAGCTGTTTTCTACAATTGCTATCCCAGCCAGGACTTTTCCTGTTTCCAAGAACCCTGCCCCTACTTCTTGAACTGTTTCAGACATATTAGCCGGGCCTTGCCGATGTAACTGGTTAGCTCCTTTTGCCTTACCAAGACCTACCGTGATCATTTTCAGTAAACCACTTTCATTTTTGCCCTTGAAGGCTGTATGAAGTTTCACACGATTCAACACGATAATACCATCTGATTCCCAGGATTGTTCATCACAGAAAAGCTTAAAACCGTTTTTAGTTTCTCCAACTTCAATCACTTTAGAGGAAGTCCGGATGGGGCAGCCAATTGAACCCTCATTAAACCCTAGACTATGAAGCACATCCATCTGGCCTTCCTCCGTACCACCACCATGGCTGCCCATCGCACCTATAATAAATGGATGTGCTCCAATTTCTTTCAGATAATCTACTAATGTCTTTACAATCTCTACACGGTTCGTAATACCTCGACTTCCAACCGTAATGGCTATGGAGTCAGCGGGTTTTACTGAGGGCAAATGCAGAAATAATTCTTTCCTTAAGTGAGAAGAAACATCATCGATTTTTTCATTTGCAAAACATTGCTGAACCTTGATCATTTCAGGGAATTTCATGAAGGCGCACCTCGTCACTTCCTATTTGCTACAGCAATGGATACATATTTCATTTCAATAAATTCTTTGATCCCCTCATGTCCCCCTTCTCTTCCTAAACCGGATTCCTTAATACCCCCAAATGGTGCTTCAGCTGTACCAGGGAAGACGTCATTAATACCAATAATTCCATAATCAAGTTTTTCCATAACCGTAATGGCATTGTCCAGGTCTTTAGTAAATAGAAAAGCAGCCAATCCATAATCCGTATTATTCGCAGCCTCAATCGCCTCCTCCTCATGGTCAAAAGTCAGCACAGGGACAACCGGTCCGAATGTTTCTTGGGACATGATCGTCATATCATTCGTTACATTCGCGAGAACAGTAGGTTCATAGAAATAGCCTCCAGAACCTTTCCATTGTTTCCCACCCGTTTTCACTTCTGCCCCTTTTGAGACGGCATCATGGACCTGGCTTTCAACCTTTGCCAACCCTTCTCCATTGATTAATGGACCGACTTCGACATTTTCGTCCGATCCCATCCCTATTTGAAGCGCTTCCACTTTTGCTTTCAACTTTTCTATAAATGGTTCTTCAACACTCGAGTGTACATAGATACGGTTTGTACAAATACACGTTTGTCCACTGTTTCGATATTTACTTGCGATTGCCTGATCAACAGCTAAATCTAAGTCCGCATCTTCAAAAACCAGCAACGGCGCATGCCCCCCCAATTCCAAAGACATTTTCTTCACCGTTTTAGCACCGGCCTCCATCAAATGTTTTCCAACTTCTGTTGACCCTGTGAAAGTTAACACCTTTATATCTGAACTATCCATAATCTCCTTACCAATTTGGTCAGGCTCTCCTATTAAGAGGTTCAACACTCCCTGAGGAAGGCCCGCTTCTTCAAAGATTTTGACGATTTCAATAGCACTTAATGGTGTCTGTTCAGCAGGCTTCAAGACGACTGTACACCCTGCCGCAAGAGCTGGTGCTACTTTTCTAGTTACCATAGCAGCAGGGAAGTTCCATGGGGTTATGGCGGCAACTACCCCTACCGGTTTCGGGACTACCCACAAACGTTTATTCTTCTTTGAAGAAGGGATGATCTCGCCATAAACTCGACTCGCTTCCTCGGCGTACCAAAGTAAGAAGCTTGCAGCGAATTCAATTTCCCCACGTGCTTCGTTCAATGGTTTACCTTGTTCTTCCGTCAGTATGGATGCAAGTTTTTCTTTTCGCTCTAACATGAGATTATAAGCTTTATATAAGTATGCGGAACGTTCCCTTGCTGTTTTATCTGACCATTCCGGAAATGCCTGATTTGCAGCTTGAATGGCTTGTTTTGTTTCACTGACTCCTCCAGTAGGTATTTCAGTGATTTTCTCTCTCGTAGCAGGATTTAAAACTTCCAATACTGTGTTGCTCCCTGGGTGTATCCATTGACCATTAATATAAATCCCTTTTGCAGTATCTACGATCATGATATCCACTCCTATTAATTGGTAGTTGTTTCTTTATCACTAATTGATGGGAACCAATAGTCTTTCTTTCTACCTTGCTTAAGCTGGTCCCATTCAGCCAAAATTTGGACAGCGAGATTTGCGACTCGGATACTTTTTTCAACCCCACCATAAATGAATTCATCTCTGATTCTATTGGCTACCACCGTACAAACTGATCCAGCACGCAATCCATACAAGCCCGCAAGCGTAAAAATCGTCGCTGCTTCCATCTCAAAATTCAAAACACGGGCATTCTTTAAATCCTTTACCTTATCTTTGAAGAATGTTTGTTCATACCCTTGAAAGCCAGACCTTCCTTGGCCACAATACCAAGAAGCTGTAGAACAAGACACACCTACATGGTACCTGTAACCTAATTGTTCAGCTGCTTCCACAAGGGCTGCAGTTGCTTCATAATGGGCACTGGCAGGATAACGATCGTCTACGTAATAATGACTTGTGCCATCGTGCCTCACCGCACCTGATGAAATAATGACATCCCCTGGAGAAATATGTTCTTGGATGGCAGCTGTGGTCCCAACACGAAGGAATGTATCCCCTCCTAGAGTGGCAAGCTCTTCAAATGCACTGGCAGTAGAGCCCCCGCCAGCCCCTGTAGAACAGGCGGATATCCCTACATCCCCAACCTTCCCACTAAATGTTCTATGTTCCCGATAGTTGGCTATTTTCACAGGTTCTCTCCACTCTTCCGCTATTAGATCTACACGATCTGGGTCGCCGGGAAGTAAAACATATTTCTCAATGTCACCTTCTTTACAGCGGATATGATATTGCAATCCCTCATCCATTACAGGTTTAGACGCGTTTGATTTCCAATTTTTCATTTGACAACCACCTCATTATTTTTATTTACGACAATTTCACCGTCTTTTGTAAAACTAAGGGAAGGAGCAAGCGAAGATGAATTTTCCGTCGCGCAAAGCGCAATATCTTCATGGCATTTAATATTACGCATCGTTTCCCCGCTTCCCGAATCTTCAAAAGCTTCGATTGTATCTTTGTACTTGGACAATAGGTGTTTACAAATTTTTGCAGAATCTTTGAAAAGCGGTTTACGATTAAGCGATTCTGCTGTTTTTTTTCCATATTCCAGTAAAACACCAGCTGTGTAAGTATCATCTAAAGCAGCAATTTCACCATTTTCCCTCCCTGCACAAACTATTGTCACACTGCTTTCCAAATCAATTGCCATTTTAACAGCCTTTTCCATTACAGCTTTTGCATTTATCAATGAGCCTACTAGTACTTGTTGAATACCAAAATTCCATAATGTAATACCTGCCAAGGTCCCATTGGTCGTTTTCAAAACTACCCTTTTGTCTTTAAGATCCATATCCTTGATTGAAATTAAGGATGGACTGAATTCTGCATACTCTGAGACTCCACCATAAATATTTTCTGCACATATCAAAGTCTGATGTTGATCTAAACCCTCCAATGAGTCTCTTATTTTGCTTTCATTATCAGCCAATATGATTTCGATGCACCCCTTATCCAACATCGTTACCATCGCTGTTGTCGCTCGAAGAACATCAACAAGGACACAAACCTGAGAAGGGTTTTTTTTAATATCCTTTGGCATAAATGCTACTTCAAACTTTAAATCAGTCATCCAATGCCCCCCTTCATATGATTCTCTCAACTATTAGATACACGGTGGTTATACACCAGACAGCACCGAACATGACTCCACTAGCGGTGTAAGATACTTTCCGAATATAAGTACGGTCGCTGTATGCTCCATATCCTTTTGCTTCCATTGTATTTGCGGTAACACGAACTCTCCTTACCGCACCCATTAAAAGCGGGAGGGTAAATCTTTTCATATTGAGTGCTTTATTTTTTAAACCCTTTTGTTTGCCCACACCACGGATTGTCTGTGCTGCTTCAATAACTTTTGCCTCCTGCTCCAATGTAGGGACAAATCGTAGAGCTACAAAAATAGAATATGCATAGCGGTACGGTACTTTCATTTTTTGAGTTAATGAATTGACAATATCTCTTGGATCACTTGTGGCGACGAATATTAGAGAGGTTGTAAAAATTGTAAGTATTCTTAACGTAATAGCCAATGCAAAATCAACAGATTCTGAATAGATATTTAATGGACCCATTGTGAATAGGACATTCTCACCTGGGACAAGGAGTACCTGGAGAATAAAGAAGCCTATACTGAACAACAGCATGATCCATATTCCACGTATGACAAATCCGATACTCAATTTAGCGAGAATCAAAGCGGAACTAAAAACGATAGTGAATAAGATAAACTGGGGAAGTGATGTTTCATATAAGAAAACCAATACAGAAATACAAAGCATCCAAATGAGTTTGGTGACAGGATCGAGTGAATGCATAAATGACTTCTTTTCATGAAACTGGAAGGATAAGCTCATAGGACTTGTTCCATCCTCCCTTCTTTTCGAAGAAACTGATCAATCGTAATTACAGCTTCATCCTTAGAAAATGAGGATAGTTGTTTAGCTAATTGGGAGATAGGGGGTTCAATCAAAGATGCTTTTCTTAGAACGTCTTCGTTCATAAATAGTTTTTTTACATTTCCGTCATATATCAAATCACCTTGATGCATGACAAGAGCAGAATCAGCCCATTTGCAGACGAGCCTTATATCGTGGGTGATCATGATAATTGTTTTCCCTTGATTTTGTAATTCTTTGCAAAGCTCCAGGAGTTTTGTGGCACTGGCATAATCCTGCCCAGTTGTGGGCTCGTCCAAAATAACGATCTCCTGCCCTAAAATTAGAGAGGCGATGACACTTAAACGGCGTTTTTCACCCCCGCTTAACATGAACGGGTGTTTGTCTTTTTGCTCATAAAGATTGATTTGCTTTAAGGCTTTGATTCCTTGTTCCACTATTTCTGCAGGTAAGTCTTCATTATCTTCTAAGCCATATTTTACTCGTAAGCTGTAAATTGTTTCTTCAAAAACGTTATCTGTGACGAATTGATGTTCAGGGTTTTGAAATACATAAGCAATATCATCCGTCATGGAAAGGAGATCTCTTTTAAAAGTATCCTCGCCCTTTAAAAAAACTTTGCCTTTAGGTGGTTTTATAATCCCCATTAAATGTTTGACAAGTGTAGTTTTCCCAGAACCATTTGTTCCCAGGATCGTGACAAAATCACCTTTCTCTATAGAGAAATTCACATTTTGTAGTGCCTGGGTGCCATTTGGGTAGGAATAACTTAAACCCTTTACAGTGAGCGCTCCTTTCTCCTTATTGGTTGGATTAATTATGGGAGTGGGGGCAGGATTCATTTTCCATTTACCTTTAAGTTCTCTGACTGCTTCGTCTACTGAAATTGGAAAACGATTGAACTGCATCCCATTTTTTTTCAACTCAATAGCAAGTTCAGAAATTTCAGGAACCCAAACCCCCATATCCAACAGCATATCAATAGAAGTTTCTAATATATCTTGTGGTGTTCCTTCCTTAACTATTTTTCCTTCATCCATTACAAGAACCCGGTCAACCAAATGCATGATATCGTCGATTTTGTTCTCCACAACCACAATTGTATGACCATAATCTTTGTGAAGGATTTGCATTAAATCGAAGATGTCCTTAGTTGCCTGAGGATCTAAATTTGCTGTCGCATTGTCTAACACTAATGTGCTTGGTTCCATTGACAATACAGAAGCAATCCCTACTTTCTGTTTTTGACCCCCAGATAACTCAAATACTTTTCTATTCTCAAAACCTTGCATACCTACTTTATCAAGACAGTTGACAATTCGCTCTCGGATTTCCGCAGGATCAACCTTTAAATTTTCCGGTGCGAACGCAACTTCATCCTCTACGTAAATATTACAGAGTTGAGCATCTGGATCTTGAAATACCAGACCCATACTCGTGGATAAATCTTTTAACTCAAGTTGAAGAACATCTTTATCCTCTACAATAATTTCTCCTCCGATCCGACCCTCCATAACATTCGGAATGATACCATTGAAAGTTTGGCATAATGTGCTTTTCCCACAACCGCTTGGACCAACAATTAATACAAATTCCCCCTTGTATATTTCGAGAGACAAATCCTCCAAGACAGGTTCTGTTTCATCTTCGTAAATATAAGTCACATTTTTAAGCTGAATAGTGGGATTCATCCTTATTCACCTCTTTCTTACGTTGCTTATGAATATTGAATCCTTTTAATATGTTTGTCCCAGCTAAGATATCCCCTACAATTTTGCTCAACCAGCCAGATAGAATTATGCCACTCACACAACGGATGACAAATGCAATCAAGAGTATTGTGATTCCCCATTTGTAATAACCGAACCAAAAGGAAGCGACTATAAACCATAGAGGAACTGCTAGCAGACCTGCCACAGCCGTGCTTAACCAATCCCAACGTTTATACCGGAATAATGCGAACCCAATTTCCACACCCAATCCGTCTGTAGTTGCTGCAATTAACGAAACCAATCCATTCGGATTACCAGAGATGATTTGGACTACACCTGCTAAAGTCAGAGTGAAAAATGCGACTCCCGGTTTTCGAATAATATAAGCAGCTAAAACACCAGAAATGCTGTAAAGACCAAGAGTGATCGATGTCAGAATTGGTCCACCTATAGCGGTGAGCAGCTGATTAAGCATAGCGATATAAGTCATGGCCACCCCGTTTACAATAGCCAAAATGGCAATAAGTACGATGTCTACCGTAGTAAGCCTCTTCATTTTTCTGCTATTCGAAACCGCTTTTACCACTGTACTCATTCTGTTTACCTCCTTTTAAATAAATCAGAGAAACATCATGCCTTCAGATACATTTTATAAGGACATTATCACCCCTTCTTCCTGATCACATTGAATTCAAACTTATCACTTAGATAATAACTGTCCGAAAATAGGACAGGAATTCCACTGTTCGAATAGTGAGTCTGCTTCAACAATAACAATGCACTCTGTTCATTCAATTGTAATTTTGAAGCGATTTTGTCGTCACTGATCACCGCTTTAATAGAACAAATGGAGAAAGAAATCTCCATCCCGAACTTATCAAGGAATTTTGATAATGATTCATAGTATTTCTCCCGATATTCATGTTCCATCCCATTTATATAAGGGATATAATCCTCTACATAAACTACTGGGTGTTCATCAGCTGTACGGACCCTCTCAATATATAAAACTTCCTTATTCTTATCACCCAGGGAAAGCTGCTTACAAACTACCGGAGAAGCAGTTTGTATCTTAGAAAATACATTCATCGTACCCGGCATGTAACCTTGAGCTTCAATAATGTTTGTAGAGCTCTCTAGTGTTGCTATGTTGGTTTTCAAACTATTTTTAGATCCAATCACAAACGTCCCTACCCCTTGCTTACTGAACAAAAAGCCTTCTTGCTCCAAAGTTCGGATGGCCTCTCGGATTGTGTTCCTACTAACTCCCAACTTCGCTGATAATTTTTGTTCAGATGGGATTTTCTCCATCGGCTCAAGATTTTCATTTATTAATTCGAAAATCATGTCTCTAGCTTGTAAATATAAACTTCTGTTAGCCAACTTCATAATCAGTTACCCCCTACATTTTCTCCTTGTAGGACGTACCACGATGGTCGTCCTACAAGTTATATTCATAATTTTCACACAATTACTTTGATAATTCAATGGGTTTTAAGATATTACTTAATAAATCGTTCCACATATTCCGACAGTATATATGCTCTTTCTACTTCTTTTAACATTTAAAGAGTGCCTGAGTGTTGCTACAATAAAGTACTAGTGTTACATAAGCGATTCGCTCTTCTTGTGCAGTTTCATGACTTTCGTTATAGGTATTTATTATATCCTTTTGTCCTTCATCAACAATACGATTAATGCCTCAAGCATTGTGTGATAATAAAAAAATTGCCTGTTTCGGAATAAACTCGAAACAGGCAATTTTTCATTTGCTATTCTTTTAATAACTCACGAAATCAAAAAATCCCCTTAATTAACCACTTTATCAATTGAGTTCCCATCCAATACTTCATTCATACTTCCCGTTCTGTACCCTTCAAGGTCTATCGCTACGTATTTAAATCCAATTGATTTTAGCTCAGTTTGAATCTGCTCACGATTGCTCAATAGTTCTTCTATTTTTTCAGGAATCACTTCTATTCGTGCAACACTCCCGTGATGACGTATACGTACTGGATCAAAACCAAGCTTTGCAACAAACCTTTCAGCTTGGTCGACCTGCTCAATCTTTTTCTTATCTAACTTAGTTCCATAGGGAATGCGAGAAGCTAGACTACATGAAGCAGGTTTATTCCAAACAGGTATTTCAAGATGCTTAGATAGTTCACGGACTTCATCCTTGTACATATTCGATTCCTGAAGTACACTCCGAATCCCTAATTCCTCTCTTGCCCTTAAACCTGGTCTAAAGTCTTCTAAATCATCCATGATCATACCATCCAATACGTAATCATAACCCCATTCATCAGCTAGTTGATTTAAATGCTTGTAGAGTAATTTCTTACTATAATACCAGCTATCGGGATTATTTGAAGCAATTTCTTCATCATCAAGTTCATTTATTTCAGTTTTGTGAACACGCGCCCCCATATCATTTGCCAAGTTAATAGCACCTTCAAATTCTTCTTTGCGGAATAGTTCAGAGGCAACCACTACAGCAAGTACATTCGAAGATCCTAGTTCCTGCTGCGCGCGCTTTAACACTAATGTGCTATCGACACCACCAGAGAAAGCTACAAGAACCCTATTCATCCCGGAGAGAATGTCACTTAATTGGCGATTCTTATCACTAAGGGTTGTATTCATTATGTTCTTACCACCTTTTATATTTATTATTTATTCTTCGACGTAAGGGATTGTTAAAGGACCTAACGGAAGAACAGCTATACTCATATCTTCACCATATTTCCCCTTCAAATCTTGCACTGTCTGTTCAATTGAATTGACTGGATGCAACATAGTCCCTCTAACTTGTTCATCTGTAAGAGTTGAATATATGTGTACATCGGCCCATACCTGTACCACAGCCTGCTTTTGTACCTGCCATTGGTCAAACATTTTAAAGTCCGGATTGTTGATCATGTCCAGCAATTGTTGAGGTGTTTCAGCCATGTCAAAGATCTTCGAGTAATTCCCATGGTCCGGGAGGCCATCGGAACACTCTGAAGCTACTATGACGGCCCCCCCTTCTTTAACTATTTTGTGGGCAGCACTCATTCCTTTTACAGCCTGATATAAATTTTGGTCTAATGGGTAGCCAGAGTTAGAAACAATGACGACGTCAAAACGTTCCTTACATTTATACATCGTATGTTCTTTTGCAAATGCACACCCTACATCGTGAGCTTCATATAATTCACCAGCGAAGACTTCTGTAATGTCCTTCTCGCGGTTCAAGGTAACATTCAGCATAAAATCAGGTTTGCAATAACTATTAATTTCACGGGTCATATCCTGAACCGGATTGTTCACCATATTCCCCCAAGTTGATAGAGGGTCACCAATCATTCTGGCGTTATGAAAGGTCATAATCGTTTCAATACCTGCTATACCTGGCATAATTCCTTTAGGACCACCTGAAAAACCAGCGAAAAAGTGAGGTTCGATAAAACCTGTGACAATTCTAAAGTCGGATTCTACATACTCCTTGTTCAGATAAATATCACATCCAAACTTGCTTTTACCAAGATTGACGTGCTCATCCTTCTCATGACAGTGATTGTTCACAATTCGAATATTATTCACTACCCACTCGCCAAGCATCTGAATAAATTCTTCTCTCGTTTGATCACGGTGGGTCCCTGTCCCATTGATAATCACAATATTCTCCAAGGGGACATGGTCCAGTTCTTTAATTATTAATGGAACCAGGATATGATTCGGGGTGGGACGTGTAATATCACTGATCACAATTGACACCGTGTCGGTTGAAGAGACCGACTCTTTTAATGGACCTGTTCCAATCGGATTTCTCAAAGCTTTTAATACTGCCTCGTTTTCATCTTCTATTTCAGGTAAGTTTTTCGGTTCTATAATAAATGAATCCTCTGGTAAATCAACGGTCAAACCTTTTTTACCATACAAAATCTCTGTTTCCATAACTTCCCTCCTTGCACTTATGCATTTTATCATAATATAGTGTACAAATTTATGAATTTAAAAAATATTCAATTATTTACAACTCTCTTTGTCTCTTCTTCTGTAACTTCTCTTTTTTCAGAATGGGTCCCGAGATCTTCTCGATTTCCGTATATCCCTTTCCTTCTCTGATATTTATCAACTAAAATTACTAACACAGGGCAGAGTAAAGCAGTCGCAATGGTAGATATGGATATTTGGGCTGTTGCTATTGGTACAATATTCTGGATGGCCTCCGCTTCAGCCTGTGTCATGGCACCAGATCCTGCTGCTCCGGCTGCTGCCGCGGCTACGGCTGCGGGGGTAGCCGCTGCGTTTCCAGCCGTGGATGCTTCCGATACAGGAGCAATATAACTCTTCTCTTTGAACAGCTTAAACGCAAGAATACCCATTCCTCCTGTAAGAAGTACTGTTAAAAACGCGATGGTCAGTCCACCGGTTAACACGGTAGGATTAAAGAAGTTTGCTAGATTCATTCCTGCCCCCAGAGAGAAAGCGAAAAATGGAATCGTTATTGCTTCCCCGGGTCTCAGGAATTCTCTGATTTTTGGATCGAGGTTCCCTAGTACCATTCCTATAGTTATCGGAAGCAATACTGCGATAAATGAAATCATAGGAAAAGAAGTTCCAAGGATACCTAAGGATAACAAGGTTAAGAAAGGACCATCATTAATCGCAAGTATTGATAAACCACCCACATCCGATCGATTACCATATTGACCAGTTAATGCTGCGTACATTCCGCTATTACTGTTTGTCATTCCAGCAATAATCGCGAGAGTGGAAAGGCCAAATAACCCGCTCATCGGATCAAAGAAATAACCAAAAGCCATCCCCACACCAAGCCCTGTCAAATACTTGGTAACAGTAATAAGTGCTCCTTTTTTAATGGCAACCTTTCCTACTTTTAGGTTCATCTGACTTCCTACACAGAAAAGAAATAAGGCAATAAGCACAAGAGCACTGTCTTTAAACAGTTCTTGTGAAAACCCGCCAATCCTCAGGAACTCGAAGTAACCTTCCTCGGTTTCAGGAGCTCCCAGTGCTTGTAATACATTCATCACCACAGGAATATGCATTTGATCAATGGTATTCAACAATGCACCAAGTAAAAGTGGAACGACCATCAGACCTCCAGGTACTTTCTCAATTGTATCTTTAATTCTCATAACATCATCCTCCTTTTACTCTCTAGACTTTGATAGAAGTAAGCTCTCACCACTTGCTCTGTACAGCTTGCTAACAGATTCTCAGCCTCATTCACCGCTTCCTTAAGTGTCATAGGTCTACTCATCATGCTAGTTACACTGACGACACCAAAGTCATAAAGCGAATCAATACCTTCTCCGACTGCTCCAGCAATAATAATACTAGGGACTTCTTTTTGTTTGGCCAACTGTGCTACGCCCATTGGGGTTTTTCCAGAAGTGGTCTGGCGGTCAACTTTTCCTTCTCCAGTAATAACCAGATCTGCTCCTTCCAGATGTTCCTCCATATTGATGTAACCAAGCACCACGTCAATCCCCCGGTTCATTACCGATGGAAAAAAAGCTTGAAAGGCGCCCCCAATCCCCCCAGCTGCCCCGGCACCTGGGCGATCATGCAAACGCACTCCTGTTACCTGTTTCACTTTATCTGCCCAATGTGCCATGTTGGTGTCTAATATTTCCACTTCCTCTTTACTTGCGCCTTTTTGGGGACCGAAAACATAAGAAGCTCCGTTACTGCCTATAAGTGGATTTTGTACATCAGAGGCAATCATGAAGTTGCCTGATCTGATACGTTGATCAAAACCCCTTGGGTCAATTTCATAAATTTCATTTAGAGCACCTCCACCAAAACGTACTTCTTTCCCTTTACGGTCCAAAAGTTTCATTCCAAGAGCTTGCAGCATGCCAGCTCCCCCATCATTGGTTGACGAACCTCCCAAAGCCAAAATAAAGTTCGCAAATCCATCATCAAGCCCCTGTTTAATGAGCTGACCTGTTCCGTAAGTAGTCGTATTTAATGGAGAAGTACCCTCAGGGGCGAGCTTGAGTCCTGAAGCAGTAGCCATTTCAATGACACATGTTTTGCTGTCCCCTAATATTCCGTAAGTAGCTGAAACCTCGTTACCTAAAGGATCTGAAACTTTCACCTCTCTCTCATAACCTCCTGTCGCCGCCACTAAAGTTTCCATCGTCCCTTCCCCGCCATCACCTACAGGAAGAAGGACTGTTTCCGCATTTTCAAACACGCTATGAATTCCTTTGTTCATTGAATTTGCCGCCTCTACTGCACTCATACTGCCTTTAAATGAATCAGGTGCTATGATAATTTTCATAATAAAATAACCTCCAAAGAAAACGCTTCCAAACTAACTAGTTAAAATTATACGAATATTGACTAAATTTGTATATAGGCATACCATACATAAATAACCGCTTATTTTATAAGGAATTTGTATAGATTATACAAAAAATAGAAGGTGGGGATAGTTTGAGTGGATTAACAAAAAAAATAGCCGAGGATATTGTCAGGGAAACATCCTTAAGATTGAATCGCAATGTAAATATAATGAATATGGAAGGCATCATTATTGCTGCTCATGACGAAAGAAGGGTGTGGTCCGTTCATGAAGGTGCTGTAGAAGTGCTGAAAAAAAGAAGCACCCTCGCTATCAATACAAGCGATGAAGAAGTGTGGGTAGGTGCCCAGCCCGGAGTAAACCTCCCGATTGTTTTTAACAACGAAATTCTTGGGGTCATTGGGATTACGGGGGACCCTGATGAAATGGGGGATATTGGTGACCTCGTTAAGATGACAACTGAACTCATGATTCGTCAGGAATTCCTCGTTTCCCAAATGGAGTGGAAGCAGCGGACGAAGGAAATGATTATCGAACAGCTAATCAAGAGCGCCCCTTCCTTAGAAGATATTCATAGAGGGTTAAACCTGCTCGGTCTACAACTTCACCCCCCTTTCACCACAATCGTGATTCAAATTAAAGAGCAGCCCATCCTGAACCGAGTATTCATTCAAAAACTAGAAACATGTTTAGGCAATAACCAAGCTATTGTTGGTTTTATTAACGTAAACCGTGTTTTCATCGCACTATCAGGGCATGAGGAAGAGGGAGCGCTTAATAAGGTGAAATCCATTTATCACCTTATGAAAAGATTAAATATTGTCTTTCGAATGTCCTACAGCCTCACTTTCCAAGAAATTGAGAAGTTCAGTCAATCCTATCTGGACTGCGATATCACATTAAAAATAAGTGATTCAGACAATGACCTTCTATCCTTCGCTCAAATCGAAGCTAAAGCTTTGTTTTTTCAAATCGATGAAGTAATCACAAAGAGATTTTCACAGCGAGTTTTAAAGAGTATCGATGAGAACAAAGCTGAAACACTGAACTCTTTTTTTAAAAATAACTTAAACTTGCAACAAACAGCTAACGATTTGTATGTTCATCGAAATACTCTTCTTTATCGAATGAACAATATTATAAAAGAGACCGGATATGATCCAAAGAAATTCGAAGATGCCCTGATTCTTCAAGTAGCCATGTGGATTTATAATCGACCAGACCATTCTAGTAAACTTTGAAAAATTCGGATAATTCATATATTATTTACAAGACCGCGTACCTGTAAAACATTCCCTTGTAGTAGTTTCTTTTCATGAGAGATTAAGAAACTAAAATCAGGACTCTCTAAAAAAGAAGATGAGAAGCAGTCATACAGTACTTTTGAGTATCTTATAAGATTATACTTAATCAGATTACGAGGATAGGAAGTAGGAAGATGTTGTTCGAGGCAGTTTAATAGTTCCTTATTCCTCACAATTAAAAGGAGGCGGCCAACCCTCTTTTTAATTGTGCTGATTCTCTAATTAATAGAAAACAAGTAATATTTATATTTTTCATTATGTTAGTGTCTTGCAGAAATTATTTATCAAAATAGAACAGGATGTGATCTGTATGAGTTTTGAAGACTTAGGGTTTTCTAAAGTAGATACTGACCGTGAAAGGCGAACGGGCTATCCAGAGGTCATTTACGGAGAGGGAAAATCGGCAGAACAAATTTATCAAATCATGCAATTGTTAATCGATAAACACGAGAGGGTCATGGTTACACGTCTTTCTAAAGATAAAGCGGAACAACTTACAGCCCTTTTTCCAGAAGCTGTCTACCACTCTGTTCCACGAATCTTACTATACGGCAGACCTCTTCAGCAGTATCAATCGGAAATAATTGTTCTTTGTGCCGGGACCTCCGATTTGTTTGTTGCTGAGGAGGCTGCTCTTACCGCTGAATGGATGGGATGTCCTGTTAAAAGAATTTACGATGTAGGAGTAGCTGGGATCGATCGATTGCTCGCTCACCGTGAGGAAATTACAAAAGCGAGTGTCTTGATCGTAGTAGCTGGTATGGAAGGCGCATTACCGAGTGTAGTCGGTGGGTTGGTCCGCCGTCCGGTGATAGCAGTACCTACTTCTGTCGGGTATGGGGCGCATATGGAAGGTCTCACTCCACTTTTATCTATGCTTACATCTTGTGCCTCTGGTATGAGCGTAGTCAATATTGATAATGGTTTCGGTGCTGCCTACCAAGCAGCATTAATTTTACAATTAGCCAGCGAGGGGGAACAAAAATGAATCATTTATATTTGGATTGTCAATACGGGATTTCTGGAGATATGACTCTCTCCGCTCTCATAAATCTAGGTGCAGATCTCGACTACATTAAAGAACATCTAAGAAAACTGCCAATAGATCCTTTTACAATGGAAACCAGTCCTGTGGATAAGCATGGTATCCATGCAACAGAGCTCATTCTTCGATTTCCGGAAGAAAAACACCACCACCCTACTCATCCAGATGCCCATAACCATGACCACATTCATGAGCATCACCATAACCACCGGCATGCCTCTTCGATCTTTCGTATGATCGAGGAAAGTATGCTGCCGCAAAGGGTCAAAGTGAGAAGTACTGCGATCTTTAAAGTAATTGCTGAAGCTGAAGCCAAAATTCACGGAATGGACCCTGATGATGTTCATTTTCATGAAGTGGGGGCAATGGATTCAATTTTGGATATTATTGGAGTCTGTCTTGCGCTTGAGAGCTTAGCGATCGAATCTATCAGCGCAGCTCCGGTCCCCACGGGATATGGTAAAATTCAGATTGCACATGGACTCTATCCAGTGCCCGCACCAGCCACAGCTGAAATCCTGATCGGTATTCCTCTTGCCGATTTTCAAGCTGAGGGAGAGCTGACTACTCCCACAGGAGCTGCTTTCCTAAAAGCTTTAGTCGAGGATTTCGGTCATCTGCCTTCCCTCCCTATCGACAAAATCAGTTACGGTGCAGGAAAGAAAGATTTCGATCACCCTAACGTATTAAGAGCGGTTCTCTTTCAAACAAAAGAGAACCCCAGTACCGAACGTATAACCGTACTGGAGTGCCAGTTGGATGATATGGAAGGGGAAACACTCGGTTATGTAATGGAAAAAGCCTTAAGCATGGGAGCGCTTGATATCTATTACACCCCCATCACTATGAAAAAGAGCCGCCCTGGCACATTAATCACATTGCTTGCAAAGACGGAAGATTCGGTGACATTTGAAGATCTCCTTTTACGGGAAACAAGTACATTTGGCGTGCGGAGAATGGAGTGCGATCGATCCATCCTTTCCAGACGAATGGATCAGGTAGAAACGGTCTATGGATTGGTCAGCGTTAAAATAGGGTTTAAGGGAGAACATATTTACAAAGTCACTCCTGAATTTGAAGATGCAAAAGAAATCGCGCTAAAGAATGATATTCCACTAAGAAAAGTTTATTCAGAAGTAAACCACTCTGCAAGACAATTAATAAAAGCAGAGTCTCTACTCTAAAATATAATAAAGTAAACGTCCAAGAGGTCAAACGTTGTGTTATACATCGAAAGACTCCTCACCCTACTAACCACGATTAGGGTGTATATGGTGGACATATATTAACAGAGGCGATCGTTGATCGCCTCTGTTATCACTAAAAATAAGATGGCCAGCTTTTGCCCAGTATGAAAACAACCCTAAACCAGCCATTTTTCAACTTTCTATTAATACTTCCTCCAAGAAATCTTCCCTTTGCCTAATAATTCTTTTCTTGCAAAGGTGTGGATGTGTGAGATGGCCTTCTCAATTGTCTGCGTACGATCATTTAAAATCCGCACAACAATCCCGCCATCATCCATATCTGAAATACCGAAACGCACATGAGGATAAACCTCGTTTACATTTTCATATAACAATTCAGCAAATTCACGAGAAGCTTTCGGATGGAAAATGACGAAAGAACCTACATGTGTGTGTCCCTCTAACTGCAACACCCCTTCTAGTTCCTCATCCGGTTCTAGTAAAAGATGGTCAAACAAAACGAGCTTTCCATTTTGGTAGACTTTCAATTTGTTCCTTACCCAGTCATAGCGGAAGTTCGATCCATCTTCAGACCAGCCTGGAGTAATGATATCACTGTAAAAAAAGGAAGAGTCACGGTCCATCTTAATCGTCGTGTCTTGTATAAACCTAGCTCCCTTATACAAAATCAATGGATCCAAACAGTACTCAAGGACACTACCAGCACCAAGGTGAATCGTCGTACGCTGTTCCACTGGCTTCGAAAGTGATTTATACACCTTTGTGGAGGCTTGACTTGTGACCGCAAGTTCAGCTCCTTCTTCCAATCTAATTGTAGATGCGTATGTATCTCCATCAACATACCCCCGCCTACATGAATAAGATAGACAGACAGGGAATCATCATCCAGGCGAACAGGACGAGTATATTTAAATGCTCCTTCATAATAACCATGAATCATGGTCCTCGAATTGCGGTTCTTCACATCAAGGCTTAGAAAGCCCGTTTCACTCATGCTTTCAACCCTTTAAGAAAGGCATTGGATTTGATCCAATCGATCACTTCATCCAAACCATCTTGAGTCTTTAAGTTTGTGAAAACAAATGGCTTTTCTCCTCTCGCTTTGATTGTATCCTGTCTCATAATATCCAGGTCTGCCCCTACATAGGGAGCAAGGTCTGTTTTATTGACAACAAATAAATCCGATTTGATCATGCCTTGTCCATTCTTCCTAGGAATTTTTTCTCCTTGAGCCACGTCGATAATATAAATCGAGAAATCCACCAGTTCAGGACTGAAGGTTGCCGCTAAGTTATCGCCGCCACTTTCTACAAAGATTAAATCGAGGTCACTGTGGCGCTCCTTCAATTCATCGATGGCCGAAAAGTTCATCGAGGCATCTTCTCGAATCGCCGTATGAGGACACCCCCCTGTTTCTACTCCAATTACTCGATCATCTTCCAATACCCCATATTTCAAAAGAAACATCGCATCTTCTTTTGTATAGATATCGTTCGTGATGACTGCCATACTCAATTCATCCTTAAGATCCCTGGTTATTCTCTCTACAAGCATCGTTTTTCCTGCACCGACAGGACCTCCAACTCCAATACAAATCGGTTCCATCGTATCCACTCCTTTATATTTGGTAGAATTCGTTCAAGACATGAACAAGCGCACATTCAACCGTTCATGATGCATTTGGGCAATTTCTAGACCCGGGCCTCCCGCACCTAAATCACCGTAAGAAAGATCCAAAATCGATTGGACCGCTTCTTCCACGAACGGTTGCAGGGCTACTAAAATCCTTTGCCCATCGGTCTGCCCGATCGGGATTCCCCTGACCGCATTTTGCACAAGAGAGGACAAGTTCGTGAACAAGAATGTCTCTAACGCCGCTTTTTCGGGAATATCCAATGAATGGTAAACTGTTGCAAGAACTACCGAAGGATGACCATAAGCTTCCTTTTTCTTGACCCTGGCCAAGTATTCACTCAAAACAGGCGATGGATACAATTCCATGCACAGCTTGGCCATTCGTTCTCCCATCTTTCGGTTCCCTTCTCTCGTCTCTCGTGCTACACAAGTAGCGAACAAAACATGATCGATGTCCAAAAGATCCTCAGGGGTGCCATTTTCTATACTTTCATAAGCTAGACGGCAAGCCAGTCCATCATTGAAGATCAACTGCTTCTTTAAAAAAACAACCAGCGCTTGCTTAAAGCTCTCCGTTCCCGTCACTACATCCTCTTGAATATACGTTTCAAATCCGAAAGAATGAGAAAAGGCTCCTGAGGGAAATTGAGAGTCACTAAGCTGCAAAAGCGGCATCAATCCATTAGTCATGGTGATGTCCAATATAGCGGAAAGGCTCAGGCACCTTTCTCTTTTCTCGCTTATGCGGCACACCTATCAGGTGCAACAATTCCTCGATCAAGTAATCATACTGGACGATCATTTCTTCCCCTTCAAACTGGGCGGGCAAATGACGGTTTCCCAGCTGGTGGGCGATATCCCCCATTTGCTGCATGCATGTTGGGCTGATGACCAAGACATCATCTTTTTTCACAGAAATGACGACCATATTTTTTTCATCCATATACAATACGTCTCCGTCCGAAAGCTCTTCATTTTTGGATAATCTCATCCCAATCTCATTGCCATGGTCCGTTGTCATGCGCTGAATCCTTTTGACAAGCTGATCGCTTTCCAAGTATACGTATTCAATATGAGGAGCTCGTTTTTCTAAATTAGCTACGTTTCCGACTATATTTTCAATGATCATTTTCTTCACCTCAAAATAAGGAATATCGTTGCGCTAAAGGCACCGTCTCCGCAGGTTCACATTCAATGACTTCTCCATCTACTTTTACTATATATGTTTGTGGGTCCACCTCGATTTTCGGTGTCTCTCCATTATGGATCATCGATCGTTTCGTTAACTCACGGACACCAGAAATCGGTCGCACCTGTTTCTTTAAACCCAATTCATGATGCAGGCCGCTCTCATAAGCCTTTTTCGATAAAAACGTCAGTGATGTTTTGTCTTTCGCTTGACCGTGAGAACCAAACATTTCTCTATAAAATACGGGTTGGGGAGTAGGAATACTTGCGTTAGGGTCTCCCATCAGGCTGTGTGCGATCATCCCGCCTTTAAGAATAAGTTCCGGCTTTACACCAAAAAACTTCGGGTCCCACAGCACTAAATCAGCTAGTTTCCCACTTTCCACTGAGCCGACGTAATCGGAAATCCCATGTGTAATTGCCGGATTGATCGTGTATTTAGCAATGTATCGTTTGGCTCGAAAGTTGTCCTTTTTATCGTGACCTCCTTCCAACGCCCCGCGCTGTTTTTTCATTTTGTCCGCTGTTTGCCACGTACGGATAATAACTTCTCCTACACGCCCCATGGCCTGGGAATCGGAAGAAATCATGCTGAATACCCCGAGATCATGAAGGATATCTTCAGCGGCTATCGTCTCTTTTCGAATACGCGAATCCGCAAAAGCGATATCCTCCGGTACACTTGGATCCAAGTGATGACAAACCATCAGCATGTCCAAATGTTCTTCGAGTGTGTTGACCGTATAAGGCCTTGTCGGATTCGTGGAGGATGGGAGTATATTCGGATAACTGGCTGCTTCAATAATATCTGGTGCGTGTCCGCCTCCTGCTCCTTCGGTATGATAGGTATGGATGACTCGCTCATTGATCGCTTGAAGTGTATGTTCCACAAACCCGCCTTCATTCAATGTATCGGTATGTATAGCAACTTGAACATCATTTCTGTCAGCGATACTTAAACACGTATCAATGGATGAAGCTGTCGTTCCCCAGTCTTCGTGAAGCTTCAACCCTACAGCACCGGCTTCCACTTGCTCTTGAATGGCTTCTTCATTAGAAGAATTCCCTTTTCCTAAAAACCCTAGATTCATCGGATATTCATCTGCTGCTTCAAGCATCTTATGGATATTCCATGGACCTGGCGTGCAAGTAGTTGCTTTCGTCCCAGTTGCAGGACCTGTGCCTCCTCCGATCATCGTAGTGATTCCTGAGGAAAGTGCCGTTTCAATTTGCTGCGGAGCAACAAAGTGAATATGAGCATCAATGCCGCCTGCAGTGACAATCATTCCTTCCGCTGCTACGACTTCTGTTGAGGCGCCAATCACAATATCGATGCCGTCCATCAGCAAAGGATTTCCTGCTTTCCCGATAGATGAAATCCACCCTTCTTTAACACCGATATCAGCTTTATAAATGCCTGAATGATCTAAAATAACTGCATTGGTAATGACAAGATCGACAGCCTCATCGCTTGTAGCTAAAGGATGCTGTCCCATACCGTCCCTGATCACTTTACCGCCGCCGAATTTCACTTCATCTCCGTATGTCGTGTAATCCTTTTCTACTTCAATGAATAAGTCCGTATCCGCTAAGCGAACGGCATCTCCCGTTGTAGGGCCGAACATCTCAGCATATTGTTTTCGCGACATTTCAAAACTCATAGATCGGCCCTCCCATTGAACTGATTACTCAAACCGTAAATCTTCCTTTCCCCGGAAAACGCTACCAGCTCGACTTCTTTCTCATCGCCTGGTTCAAACCGAACGGCCGTGCCTGACGGAATATTCAAATGCCTGCCTTTTGTTTGCTCCCGCTCGAATTGCAAGTAGGGATTCACTTCATAAAAATGGAAGTGGGAGCCGATTTGGACAGGGCGGTCTCCTCGATTCAATACATTGACTCGGACGACTTCTTTTCCTTCATTACAAACAATCGGTTCTTTCCGTAATAAAAATTCTCCTGGTATCATCGTTGCCCTCCTTATCAGCGAATCGGATCATGAATGGTCACAAGCTTTACACCATCTGGAAACGTCGCTTCCACTTGAATATCAGGAATCATCTCCGGAATACCTTCCATGACATTTTCTCTCTCCAGTATCGTTGCACCATATTGCATCAACTCAGCTACTGACTTGCCATCCCTTGCCCCTTCGACAACCTCATAAGTGATAATGGCGACCGCTTCCGGATAGTTGAGCTTTAAACCTCTCCCCTGACGTCTCCGAGCAAGATCAGCGGCCGAGACCACCATGAGCTTTTCCATCTCTCTAGAAGTTAACTTCACACTCTCCCCTCCTCTCTGTCCAAAGGTGTTCTTACGGCTTGCCCCCCTCTCCTTTCATATATTCAACAACAGGGCGAAACGCTATATATAGACCAGCAATGATCAGCCAGCTGAAAGATAAATAAGTCCAACCCTTGAAAAACCCGAGGCTATAGGAATAGCCTGTGATGAACATGATTCCCGGAAAGGCGATAATCAGTAACACCGTCAACCCGAATGCCCATTTTTTACACAGTTTCGCGTCTTTACTTAGCTGATGCCCGTTTTCCTTCATACAACATTCCCTCCTCTTTGATTTCTTCCTCATTCTCCTCATCATCAAAGCTGCGGAACTTACCTTGCAGTGACTCAAAATCAAACTCTTGATTGGCTATCAAAGCATGGCCAATGGAAATCGTTCCACTTACAAGGAAAACGGTAATATTACCAAAAAACATTGAGTGAAGTTCTCCTAATGTACTTATACTAATCTCTCCATAAAGGAGATAAGCAGATGTCAACCATGCTGTTACCCCAAAGATCAGTCCCGCGGAAGCTCCATAGAAGGTCCCTTCATTCGTAGCCTTTTTCCAGAGCAATCCCAGAGTTACAGGAATGACAGCTCCACTCACAAAAATACCCATAGCCATATAGACCCATCCTAAGCCGATACCGACTTTAAACAACAGGATTGAAAGCACACCCATCATCAGACCAAAACCTAACGTTACTCTTCGAGAGACATTCAAAAGCCTGTCACTGCTCGCTTTAGGGTTAATTGATTTCCTGTAAATATCTGTAACGATAATATTTGTGATGGCTGTTAGTTCAGCAGCTCCTGTAGACATAACGGCCATGAACAGCATGGCTAGAAACAAAATTGAACCAACACCGCCAAGGAGGTGGGCAGCCATTTCCGGCGCGACAGAGTCAGGGGATACTACCGAAATACCAAGACCGGCAGCACTCACTCCAAGAAACGTGGCAATCGCAAACGGGATGGCAAACCACGAAATCCCACCGTATATGTATGCTTTTGAGGCAGCGCTATCTTTACTGGCAATGGCACGTTGCCAGTACGCCTGGTCTACGAATACGGCACCAAAGTTTCCTATGATATTGATCATCCCGAAAAACAGACCAGATACAGAGGCCATTGTGAGCATGGAATCCGAAGATGGCATGTTGCTTAGCCCTTCATAAATAGGGTCGATTCCAAATTTCACATAAACGACGGTCGCAAAAATAGCAAGGATGGCAAAAATCATGACTGTATTAAAGTAATCAGCAATAAAAGAGGCTTTCAGTCCACCGATCATGGTGTAAATCGTGAAGGTAAGAGGGATAAGAAAGGCGGCTACATAAATGTTCATCCCCGTGAGAGAGTTTAAGGCAATCGCTCCACCAAGAACTACCATGGATGTCACGAGAATATTGGTCATTAAAGCAAACCCCATAATTAAGCGGTGGTTTTTCTTATCAAATCGCTGACCAATGAATTCTAAAAACGTATGGGCGTTAGGAGCTCGCTTTTTCAAGTTGATAGCAACAATCGCAAACAGTAATACTTGTATACATGCGCCTGCAGCATACCAATAAGGACCACTAATACCGTATTGATACCCAGTGGAAGAAGACATCATCAGTGTCGCGGCCCAGGTCCAAGCAGCAATAATGGAAGCACTCGCTAATCCAACCCCTACACTTCTACCTGCCGTACTGAACTGTTCAGCTGTCATCGCTTGTTTTCTTCTTCGCTGCATTATAAAAGTGATAAGAGTAAAGAATAATCCAAAAACCAATAACAGAACATATCCTACATAAGCTGGTAACATAGTCACCCTCCAAATATTTTTAATATGCTGAATAATATAACATATTGTGTAAGATAATCAACACGTAATGTAAGGAAACCTAACATAAAAAGAAATTGGTAAGCGTTACCATATAAACCATGCCTGGTTTTACATTTTTTTATAAAAATTCAAAAACTATCTGAGTTCGAGTAGGATTAAGCATTTCTTACACTCTCAAGTTCGTTTCTTTCCAAATATCTATTACATCTGAGAATCGGATCTAAAAATTGTCCCTATTCTGAAATTCAGAAATATGTTAACTTCTTACTATTAAAGGGAGTTGAATAATGGGATGGATGAGCACCTAAGATTTTACAGTTTTTTATTCTTTAAAGTTGAATGTATAGTATTTCATAAGTGTATAAGGAAGGAAAGAAATGTTTAATAACATAGCGCAACGTCCTAAAGGTCTGAAAGAAACCAACTTGATCATTGTCCTTTTATTTTTAATTCTATTGGTGGTTGGCACAGTCATTTTCGCGACAGGAATGGGCCCAGTAACCGTTCATCCAACAACAGTATTACAAATTCTGATCAGTAAGGTTCCCTTCTTCTCTAGTACGATAGGAAATGATTGGAACCAGCTGGATGAAAGTATTGTATTGGGATTACGACTCCCAAGAGTCCTATTAGGATTAATAGTGGGCGCATCCTTATCCGTAACAGGAGTTGTCTTACAGGCTCTAGTAAGAAATCATTTAGCAGATCCATTTATTCTTGGAGTATCCTCCGGGGCATCTGCCACTGCAACATTAGGGATGTTATTTGGCACTTTTTCCTTTCTAGGTACATATTCACTATCTATAAGCGCATTCATAGGAGCGGTAATCGTAATAGTATTGGTTTATGCTCTTTCAAAAGTGGATGGAAAAATTAATATGACTCAATTATTATTATCAGGTGTTGCTATAGGTCTTATTATGGAATCGATAACAAAACTGATTACGTTAAGCGCCCCCAACGCTTTAGGATTACATAACGCAACATTTTGGATGGCGGGTAGTTTAGCAGGTGCTAAATGGGGTTATTTGACCTTACCTTTATTAGCCATGTTTCTTTGCATGACTATTTTATTGATTAATTATCGAGCCCTGAATGCCCTATTGGCAGGAGATGAAACTGCCGGGACATTAGGGTTCAATGTGAATATTCTACAAACGATACTTGTATTGATCGCATCACTTTTAGCAGGTGTGACTATTGCCGTCAGTGGTTCGATAGGATTTGTAGGATTAATGATCCCGCATATCACTAGACTACTTATCGGTTCAGATCATAGAAAAGTACTGCCTGTGAGTGCTTTGTTAGGAGGAATACTAGTCGTTTGGACAGATGTTGCAGCTCGATTAATTATTGCACCTGAAGAATTACCCATCGGTGTTTTAACCGCCATCTTTGGAGGTCCTTTTTTTATTTGGTTACTAAAAAGAAATTCTAGAAAATAAGGAGTCAAAATATGAAACTGCAAGTAGAAAATCTCAATTTTTCTTATAACCATCATAAAATCCTGAAAGATATATCAATTCATGTGGCTAATGGAGAATTTGTCGGAATTATAGGGCCAAATGGCAGTGGGAAATCCACATTATTAAAAAATATATACCGCGCTCTCACCCCTGACACAGGATCTATTTACTTGGACGAGAAAAACTACCGCAATTTTAAGGTAAAAGAAATAGCAAAAAAACTGGGCGTGATCGGACAAGACAATTCATTACCATTCGACTTTGCAGTAAACGAAATCGTAGCTATGGGAAGAAGCCCTCACAAAAAGCTTTTTGAAGGCGACAAGAAAGAAGATAAAGAAATTATACAAAACGCTCTTAAAAAAGTAGATATGGAAGAAATGGCAGAGAGAAATTTCCTATACCTTTCCGGTGGGGAAAAGCAACGAGTACTGCTGGCAAGAGTATTATCGCAGCAAACAGAATTTCTCGTGTTAGATGAACCTACAAACCATCTGGATATCCATCATCAACTTAGAATATTCGATGTAATCAAGGGCTTAGGCGCAACCGTACTCTCAGCAATTCATGACCTTAATATCGCTTCACTGTACTGTGACAGAATCTATGTAATGAAAAATGGCTCCATCTATAAATCCGGAACTCCTGAAGAAATATTCACTTCTGAAAATATCAATGAGGTTTTTAATATTAAAACGGATGTAAGGCTGCATCCCGTGACAAAAAAAGTAATGATTACCTACTTACCAGAAAGTATAATTAATTAAGGAGCCGGTGAATTTGAAGAAATGTAAATGGTTGTTATGGTTAATGGTTGGTTCCATAAGTATGATGATAGCAGGGTGTGAAGAATCCAATAGTAATGGGCATGCTGATAATGACGAATCTTCCCAACCTGATGAATCTTTAATCATCGATAATTACGGAAGAGAGTTATCGATCACCCAAAAACCAACTAATGTATTAACACTGGGACCAAATACGACAGAATTATTCATAGCATTAGGGCTTAGTGATTATATCATTGGAAACAGCCTGGATAACCATAGCCGTGGGGCATTACCAGAGTATGAAGACGTATACGAACAAATCCCAGAATTAACATATGGGTCAGCTACTAGAGAGTCTGTATTAACTAGTGGTACAGACTTTGTATACGGAATAGACTGGGAATTTGGTAAAGAGGGCTTAAATATTGAGGAATTGACAGACTATGGTATTACAACCTATGTGAATAAAGCTTCGACGTTAGAAGATATGTACGAGGAGATTTTGGATATCGGCAAGATTTTTGAAATAGAAGATACAGCAGAGGCCTTTGTTTCTGAACAGAAAGAAAGGATAGCGAATATAAATGAAAAGGTTTCACAGAAGGACCCTGTCAAAGTCCTTGTATATGATAGTGGCGGCGAAGGTGTTTTCACTGCTGGAGGTCCAAACTTTGAAACATTACTCATTGAATTAGCTGGTGGAAAGAACATTTTTGAAAACCTAACCGACAAGCAATGGGCTACGGTAAGTTACGAAGAAGTATTAGCCAGAGATCCGGATGTAATTTTGGTCCACGATTATGACAAACCTGCAATAGAGCAGAAAATAGAAGATATCAAAAACCATCCAGTTCTATCTCAATTAGAAAGTGTGAAAAAGGAAAGGTTCGTTACAATTTCGTTGGAAAGTGTTTTACCAGGAAATCGAATGGCTTATTCAGTCGAATCTTTTGCGCATGGTTTCCATCCTGAATTGTTTAATGAATAATGTTTCTTTCTCCCTGTTGACTATTGCTTAAATCTCTGGATTTCTATTAAGAATACTGTTTAATTTATTAAGTTAAGGCCCGTTACTCTTACCGGGAGTTCATAGATTGTATGATAAGGTCAGCCTGACTTCTGGTTGGCCTTTTTTGGTATCCTTTTATGAACCAACAGGTTTACAGTCCTTATAAGGAACCCTAAATTACAGGCACTTTGATCACTAACCTTCTAGAAATCATCCAAACCAAAACTTTAAAGGATGTGAACTTTGATTCTGAATAAGTCTATCCAATAGAGTACGAAAATTATATTAGCGGATTAGCATATTGCTTCTTGGGCGATAATGTGAAAAGATAGAATTGTTTAATTATGCAACGATTGAGGTGGGGATAAATTGATTAAAGCACTTCTTATTGCGCCCTACCAGGGGCTTGCGGAAATTGCTAAAAATTATAAAGATGTCGATCCTCATTTGAAGGTTGATGTGAAGTCAGGGAATTTAGAGGATGGTGTCGGCATCGCGAAACAAGCGGAAGCCGATGGTTATGACCTCATCATCAGCCGAGGTGGTACGGCGAGCTTGATCGAAGAAAAAGTAAAAGTTCCTGTTGTGGACATTAAAGTAAGCGGCTATGATATCCTGCGAATCTTAACTTTGCTGAGAGGTACCAATGGGAAGGCTGCATTGGTCGGTTTCGCTAATATCTCAAGAGGCGCTTCTACGATATGCAGCATTTTGGACATGGATGTAAGAACCATTACGATCACGAACAGTGATGAAGTCACAGAAAAATTGGAAGAACTGAAAGCTGAGGGTTTTTCCGTGGTCATTGGGGACGTAGTGACTGTTCATGAAGCAGAAAAGACCGGCTTACAAGGAATTCTCATCACTTCTGGAAAAGAGGCTGTCCTGGAAGCATTTGATGAAGCGAAACGGTTATATCACCTCCTTCAAAAAATGCAGACACAAGCAGGGATCTTTTCTGATGCTCTTGAGAAGTTTCCTCATCCATTGATCACGGTTAAACAAGATCGTGGACTTATCTTTAAAAATGAAAAGTTCAGAGAAGTGATGGATGACCAGTTTGTCGAGAGTGCAGAGGTCATGGCGCTTACAGAAGAAGTGGTCAGAGGAAAAGAAAAAGTGTGGAAGCCGGTCGAATATCAAAATAAAAGCTATTTTCTAGTCGCTTATCCTCTAAATAGTGACGAGGATTATGTAAATATTTTAATATACAACGGCTTCACTCAAAAAGAAGAGGGTGTGAAGTTATACCCGAACTTTTCTCATAAAAGTATTCCCGGCGAAAGTACGGCAGCTGTTTCATTAAGAAACAATTTAAAACGGTACGCAAGTATGGACGCTCCCCTCTGGATCGAGGGAGAACCGGGTACAGGAAGAATGACATATGCAGGGAACCTTCACTTTGAAAGGTTTCAGCAACGCGCTCCTCTTGTATCTGTAAATCTGATGAAAGTTTCAATCGACCGGCTTCGCGATTTATTTTTCGCGAATGTGGAGAGTCTGCCTAAAGAGGGAACCATTGTATTTCATAACATCCATAAAATAAATGAGGATGAACGGGATCGTGCAGAGGCATTCATCCGGGATATTTCTGAAAGGTATCAGACCATCCTCCTCTCCCCTGATGATGTGGAAAGTCTGGTTAAAGAGGGACAAGTGAGTCATTCTTTGTATTATGACGTACCAGAGGCTCGCATCCACCTCCCCGCTTTAAGAAATAGGACGGAAGATATTAAAAGTTTTGTTCAAGTTTTCATTGCCCAAAGTCACATCGACTACGGTTCTGAAACCGTGGGGATCCGTGAAGAAGCCGTGAATGAGCTGATGACCCATGACTGGCCCGGCAACATCGATCAGTTGAAGACGACGCTTGAAAAATTAATGGCGATGACGAACGGCTCTTTTATTGAACGTAAAGATGTCGAAACACTCATTCATAAGGAGAAACCTTCAGAGCAGCCTGACTTCGACCACTCCATCTCTGTCCAGGGAACGTTGAAAGATATGGAAAAACGAATCATCATGCAAGTGATGCAGGAAGAGAATAACAACCAATCCAAAGTCTCGAAGCGGTTAGGAATGAACCGCACAACATTATGGCGCAAACTTAATTCATAAGTTTGCGCCTTCTTTTTGTTCAAATATGCAACAACTGTAATAAAAAATTAGCTGAAGAAGATTAAAAATAAAATTATGTGTTGCAAAAATAAATTGTAAGCGTTATTATATTCAATGTAATCGCTTAATATATTTCTTTTTTGTTTAATTATGAAACATAAATGTTATGATAGGAGGAGTTAAGATGAAAATTAAGGCGACTTTGGAAAGAATTCCTGGCGGTATGATGGTTGTCCCGCTTATTTTGGCAGCTATTTTGAATACAGTAGCGCCTGATTTACTTAGAATCGGCAATTTCACGCAAGCTCTGTTTGTTGATGGTGCCGGGACGTTAATCGCTTTGTTCTTATTATGTACAGGTGCACAAATCAACTTGAAGACAGTCGGTGTCAGCCTCGGAAAAGGCGCGACACTCTTAACCGTCAAATGGATTGTAGGGGCGGCTTTCGGTATGCTTGCCTATGTGTTCGCAGGTGAAAATGGCTTATGGTTAGGTCTTGCGCCGATCGCTATCATTGCAGCCATGACAAACAGTAATGGTGGTTTATATATAGCTGTTGTCGGTCAATACGGAAATAAGACGGACCGGGCAGCCTATTCCTTACTTGCGCTGAATGATGGACCATTCTTTACAATGGTAGCTCTTGCCATATTCGGTGCGATGGGCTTTGTGGACGGTTTGTTCTCACTGACAGCTTTCATCGCGGTATTATTACCGATTGTCGTGGGAATGGTGCTTGGTAACCTTGATGAAGAAATGCGTAAGTTTCTGGATCAGGGCAGCTCCATGTTAATACCTTTCTTCGCATTCGCCCTTGGAATGGGAATCGACTTCGCTAAAATTATTGAAGGTGGTATTCCTGGAATTCTTCTAGGTGTTGCGACAACGTTCATCACAGGTACAGCCGGATACTTTGCTTTTAAGGCCTTCAATTGGAACCCGATTGCTGGGGCGGCTGAAGGTTCAACAGCCGGTAACGCAGTAGCTACCCCGGCAGCCATTGCCGCAGCAAATGCCGGCTTCGCTAGTATGGTTGACGTGGCAACCGTCCAAGTAGCAGCGTCTACGGTTACGACTGCGATTCTTCTGCCGATCTATATCGGATTCTTAGTTAAACGCCTGGAAGGAAAAGGAGTCACCCTGCCAGATGATTACCAAACAGAATCGGAAAGGCACGCTTCAGCCTAGAGAGTTTTTCAGAAATGGGGATTTGTCATGAACTTTCGTTTTGGAATGATTGCAGATGATTTAACAGGTGCTAATGATAGTGGAATTCAACTCAAAGAGAAAGGACTTGCAACTTCCGTTTACTTTGAGATTCCTGAGGAGCACCATGAATTGGATGAGGCTATCGTAATTGATACCGACTCACGGGCTATAGACAAAGAAAAAGCCTGTGAAAAGACTAAAGCGGCAGCTGAATTTTTGGCGAAAAAAGGATATCAACAGATCTACAAGAAAATGGATTCGACGCTAAGGGGCTATATCGGGTACGAATTGCAAGCTATAAGTGAAGTGTTCAACCCAGTGTTCACCATTGTAGCTCCAGCCTTCCCTGCTTACGGAAGAACAACCCGGGATGGCATCCATTACATGAAAGGGAAACCTGTCAGTGAGACAGAACTGGCCCATGACCCTAAACATCCCGTTAGAGAATCCCATATTCCTAGTATCCTTGAAAAAGAAACAGGTCAAAAGACAGCCGTTATTGATGAAACACTACTAAATGCAAGAGACGACGAGTGGTCAACTACAATAAATAGATATATAGATGAAGGTATTGAATACCTCGTATGTGATGCATCAACAGAAGAAGACTTAAAGAAATTAGCTGCTAGAATCCACGGCTCCGGCCATAAGGTGGTTTGGAGCGGATCGGCTGGCTTAGCAGAGGTCCTCCCTGCTGTCATAGGGATAGAAAGCAGCGCGCAACCAGAGGATGGAAAACAAAAAAATGGTCCTGTGTTAGGTGTTTGCGGCAGTTTATCCCAGACGACTCAGGAGCAAGTGAACTATGCCATCCGCCAAAAGGATATCCAGCCAGTAGAAATAGATACAGAGAGAATTTTCTATAATGACTGGGAAGATCAAGCCGAGATCTACAAAAAAGAAGCCTTGGAGCACCTATCTCAAGGAAAAGACGTTATTTTCTATGTACCTTCTCATGAAGACATTCGAAGACGAGTGCAAAAGCGGGCAGCTGAGCTTGAGCTTGATTCATTTCAAATCGGGAAAAAGATATCAGAAGCCTTGAGCCTTATGACGGAGACAGTCGTGAGCCAAACATCTGTTTCCGCTCTGGTTTTGACAGGAGGAGACACCGCTAAAGATGTAGCCAAAGCGTTAGGAGCTACAGGGATAAGGCTCAGTCATCAGCTTGAAGCAGGGATTCCTGTCGGTGAACTGATTGGAGATTCGCCATCGCTTCCAGTCGTCACAAAGGCTGGAGCATTCGGAACAGAGTCCTCTATTTACCACGCAATGAAGAAGATGAAAGGAGCAGTTACAAATGAGCAATAAACCGATCATCGGCATCACGATGGGTGACGCTGCTGGCGTCGGCCCTGAAATCATTATTAAAAGTTTGGAGAATAAAGAGCTTAAAGAACAATCCATTCCGGTAGTCATCGGGGATTTGAAGATCCTTCAACGGGTAGCTGAACTTTTAAATTCTTCTATTACTTTTAAAAAAGTGACCCAAAATGACGAGTTTCCTGAAATGGATGATCCGAACATGGTCTACTGTGTCGACCTTGACCTCCTACCTGCTGACCTTAAATATGGCCAGGTTTCCAGTGAGGCCGGCCATGGCTCTTTTGAATTTTTACGCACAGCCATTGAATTAGCGAACGAGAAGAAAATCAATGCCATTTGTACAGCTCCATTGAATAAAGAAGCTCTGCATAAAGGCGGGCACCTATACCCAGGTCATACAGAAATCCTGGCAGAACTCACAAACACGAGTAACTTCTCGATGATGCTGTCTTCACCGAAGTTGAAAGTCATCCACGTGACTACGCATATCGGTTTGAAAGATGCCATTGACCGTATTGAACCAGAGCGTGTGTATGATGTCATCAAAATGGCACATGAAACCCTCCATAAGTCGGGCATTGACACACCAAAAATTGCGGTGTGCGGAATCAATCCACACGCCGGCGAGAACAGACTCTTCGGATATGGCGAAGAGGAAGAAAAAGTGATTCCAGGCGTAGAACGCGCTCAAAAAGAAGGAATCGAAGTTCAGGGTCCATTGCCTGCGGACACCCTATTTTTCCGTGCGGTCCGTGGAGACTTTGATATCGTCGTGGCGATGTATCATGACCAGGGGCACGGTCCGATCAAAGTGCTTGGTCTCGATGCTGGCGTCAATATCACAGTAGGATTGCCTATCATAAGAACCAGCGTTGACCACGGCACAGCTTTTGATATAGCCGGACAGGGAATCGCTGATGAAAAGAGTATGCTGGAAGCGATGAGACAGGCGATTGAGCTTGCTCCTAAATAAATCGAAATTCCATTTTAAAAGCACCTCCTCCCTTCGATGGGTGGAGGTGCTTTTTTCCCTTTCTTACACTTCCCTAGTATAAAGAACCTTCACTTATTCCTCATCAACCCTCACCCAAAGTCTCCATAACCGTTTCCACAAGAATCCTCGACGCTTCAGGCATGACCTTATGATCGAACGCCATCTGTGGATGATGCAATCCAGGCTGCAAGTCACAGCCAATCGCCAGCATCGATGCTTTCAAATCTGGTCGCTTGATCGTATAAAAATGAAAGTCATCTCCACCTGTCGTCTCGATGACAGGATTGAGAGCTTCTGGACCAGCTGCTCTTTCGATGCCCCGCTCCATATAGGTGACAGCGTCGTCGTTTAAAACAGCAGCTTTGGCGTCAGATTTTAAATTGACCTCAACAGAAGCACCGTACAAGTTGGAAACAGCGTCTATGATCGCTTCGATTTTCCCGGTCAATTCGTCCATCAGTTCATTCGTCTGTGCGCGCAGATCAATGGAAAATGTAGCACTTCCCGGGATGATGTTCGTACTTTTTCCACCGCTATGGAAAGAAGTGACTTTGGCTGAGTGTGGGACCATTGGATCCAAATGGATGTTGTTGATCATTTGAATGATTTCCGCTCCGAGCTCGATCGCATTTTTGTTCAAGTGCGGACGAGCACCGTGTGCATCTTCCCCTGTAATCGTCCCTTCCAGGAAACGAGCAGCTCCATGCTTTATGCCAGCGGCGAACTGCCCTGTCCGTAATTCCTGAATCGGCCGCAGGTGAAGGCCGTACAGATAATCGACATCGTCGACCAATCCTTTTTCCACCATTTTCTTGGCACCTTCCATCGTTTCTTCTGCCGGTTGAAAAATGAAACGGACCGTTCCTCCGAGCGCCGACTGCTTTTCTTCTAATGCAAAAAGCGTCTCGAGAACAATAGACATGTGGGCATCGTGCCCGCAGGAGTGATTCGCTTTGTGTGTGCCATCGACTTCCTGCCAGAGCGCATCCATGTCTGCACGAATCGCAATGACTGGCTGACCGCTTCCGAGTTCTGCCACCAGTCCAGGAAAATCCTCAAACCGTTTCACCTTTGCCTTTGTTTTTTCTAATATAGAGACGATAAAGTCGGTCGTATTCGCTTCCTGCCAACTGATTTCCGGGTGCTTATGTAAATGATCGAACATCTCTTGCAGTGTTGGGCGTGTTTCCATATATGATCTCCTCTCCTAATTTCTCTTCCACTCTATTTTTACATTCCGCATTCAGAGTCAAGTTCCTTCATTATTATAAAAAAACCTGAGTCCCGGTGCTTAACAGAGGGACTCAGACAATCTTCTAAATTAAGAGAATATATGATCGATACGTGAAATCTCGTCATCTGACAAGTCCACATCAAGCGTCTTCAAATTGGCGACCACCTGCTGGGTCCTTTTCGCCCCGGGAATGACCGCATCAATCGAAGGCTGATTCAGATACCAAGCCAACACGATATGTGGAATATCAACCCCTTTTTCTTCAGCGATCGGTCGCAATTGCTCTACTTTAGCTAGATTCTTTTTAAAAGCTTCTCCCTGAAAGAGAGGGTTCTTTGCTCGGAAATCCTCGAATGTGGTGTTTTCATCGTATTTACCAGCTAACAAACCTGACGCAAAAGGGAAATAAGGGACGAACGTGATCCCCTTCTCGGCTGTATATGGAAGCATTTTTTCCTCTGCTTCACGCTTGAACAAATTATATTCGCCTTGAACTACATCTACATAGCCATCTTTATTGGCTTCTTCCAATTGTTCTACCGAAAAATTCGATACACCGATCGAACGTATTTTACCCTCGTCTTTTAATTCTTTCAAAGCACCGACCGCTTCGTCCTTCGGTGTATCTTCATCCGGAAAATGGATATAGAATAAATCAATATGATCTGTACCCAAACGCTGGAGGCTACCCTCCACCGACTTCTTCAGGAAGGAAGGAGAATTGTTGAAGACCACATCTTCCCCTTTAAATTGGTGCGCCCCTTTCGTAGCAAGCACGATGTCATCGCGCTTATACTCTTTCATGACCTGGCCGACCAGTTCCTCCGAGCGTTCCGGACCATAGATGAAGGCCGTATCTAAAAAGTTCATTCCATTCTCGATAGCTGTCCGGACGACATCTTTACCTGCTTCTTCATCTAAGTTCGGATAAATATTATGACCGCCCACCGCATTGGTACCGAGTCCTATAGGATTGACCACTAAATCTGATTTACCTAGATGTGTCTTTTTCTCCATTTTATTCAACTCCTTTTTCATCACTATATTCAAGTGTTTACCACATTCGATTTAATGGAAAACAAATCCAACCCTACATGAATGACGGAATAGAGAAGCTGTTAACGTTTGTTGTTGCTTCTCACGAATCGCTTATCGGTGGATGCTTGCCGCGGGCACGGCCTCAGCTAACTTGGTCAAGAAGGTCACTTGACCAAGTTAGCTGAGGCTCGCGCTGTTCCCGCAGGTGTCACCACCGAACGCTCATCTTGGGATCAACGTGGTTCATCTAAAAAGAGTGATTTTCTTCGATTTATAAATGAAAATCACTCTGCGTGTACGCGGTAGCGGTATTCAACGCCAATATCAAACGCCTACTAAAGCTCATGAAAGAGTAAGAACCCACATGGCCCATCGAAATTATAGAAGAAGCCGAGTTGGACGATAAAATCATCCGACTCGGCTTCTTTATTTGCTGCATAACCCAAAAAGTTGCAGGTCTTCAATTGCCTCCCATAATGCCTACGGGTGCCTGCCTATTGAGTGGATACCATGGTTAAAACTCTTCATAGGTCGCCGGGTCCTGATCTTTTATCCTGCCATCTGGACGGGTTAATTCTGCTATCCTGCCCATTTCTTCGTCACTTAAAGAAAAGTCAAAAATCGAGATATTTTCCAACTGGCGCTCAGGAGATGAAGACTTAGGAATCGGAATCGATCCCAGTTGATAATGCCATCTTAAAATCACTTGTGTAATCGTTTTGTTGTGAGCATCAGCAATCGACCCAATGGTTTCATTTTCAATGACTTCACTAGCCCGGGCTAACGGACTCCAGGATTGTGTTTGAATGTTTTTCTCTTCGTGCCATATTCTTTGTTCTTCCTGATTGAAAAATGGGTGTAACTCTATTTGGTTCATGCTTGGCTTCGTGCCGGTTTCCTTCTCTAATCGTTCCATATGTTCCGGTAAGAAATTACAGACACCGATCGATCGTATAAGTCCCCATTTTTTAGCGTCGATCAATGCTTGCCATGCTTCTACATAGATGTCTTGTTTAGGGTTGGGCCAATGGATAAGATACAAATCATAATAGTCGAGGCCGGCACGATATAAGGATTCCTGGATCGTAGTCACGGCTTTATCGTACGAATGATAACGGCCGGGCAACTTGGAAGCGACTCTCAACTCTTCCCTCGGAACTGAGGCACGCTGAATGGCTTTACCAACCGTACCTTCATTTTCATAATTATAAGCCGTATCAATGAGTCGATAACCTGTATCAATGGCACTGTTGATGGCATTGGCACCTTCATTGCCATTGAGTTTATATGTACCAAAACCCACCGCCGGCAAAGTAAGGCCATCATTAAGTTTGATTTCTGGGATTGAACCCATAACTACTCACTCCTTCCTCTATTAATTCAAGATTACCACCCAATGGATTCACTTCCAAATCATTGAACCCCTACTGCTTTCCCGACTATATTTTTCAAAAGCTAGTGAATCAAAGCAAACACAAAAAGGATTTTGTTCATGTATTCTAACTCCAGACCAATAAACTCTATCATTCCAATGGTTTGAGGCACCTTCCCCGTACTCATTGATGAATCTGCATTCAAGGTGTGATTCAGGCACCACTTATAAAAATAAAGAAAACCCTTAAGAGAGTCTTTTCTCCTCAGGGCTTTCATTCACAAAATCAATGATCCATTTTTATAATCGGTTTGACCGTTTTTCCATCTGCTGAATCTGCAAATGCCTGGTTGATCTCTTCCAAGGAATAATACTTAACAAGTTTATCAAAAGGGAATTTACCCATCTTATAATATTCAATCATTTTCGGGATGAACACTTGAGGTACAGCGTCCCCTTCGATTGCTCCGACTAATGCTTTCCCTTCCGCCATGATGTCTTCAAAGACGTTAAACGTCGTATCAGGCGTGACACCGACTACTGCTGAGACTCCCATTGGACGAAGAGCGAGGACAGATTGACGAGTCACTTCCGGTACCCCTGTGGTTTCTACAGCATAATGGGTGCCTCCGTCTGTCACTTGTTTGATTTCTTCTACAACATCCACTTCTTTTCCATTGAATGTGTGGGTCGCTCCGAATTCTCTTGCTGATTCAAGCCTGCTGCCATTAACGTCTACAGCAATAATTTTGGAGGCACCTACAATATTAGCTGCCATGATGGCACTCAATCCTACAGCACCGCACCCATATACAGCGATGGTTTCCCCGAAGGCTGGTTGGAGCTTATTCAGGACGGTGCCACTGCCAGTTTGAATACCACACCCGAGTGGTCCAAGCAGTTCAAGATCGACATCCTTGTCCACTTTCACTATATTCCGCTCATGAGCGACGGCATACATCCCAAAGGAGGATTGGCCGAAAAAGCTGGATAGCTCCTGCTCCCCTTTATATATTCGATGCGTCCCATCGGGCATTGCTCCATCAAAATTCAACTCCACCATCACATCACAATAAGCAGGATTTCCGGTCAAGCAATTTTCACATTGGCCACAGGAAGAAAAGGACAGAACAACATGATCTCCTTCTTCCACCGAACGGACTCCTTCCCCTACCTTCTGTACGATTCCTGATCCTTCATGACCAAGAACCGCAGGCAGCGGTGTAGGAGCCTCCTGGTCTCTTGCTACCGCATCTGTATGACATACACCTGAAGCAACTACTTTAATTAAGACTTCATTCGCTTTCGGCTCTTGCAACTCGACTTCCTCAATTTCGAAGTCTGCGCCTTTATCATAGGTAATAGCTGCTTTCGTCTTCATGTAATTCCTCCTATTATAAATGGTTGGTTTTTTATAATTCCCTTCACTTCGAAATATAAACTGTCCATCACAATATAGAGTCCCTAAAAATCAGCTCACTAATGCAGTTAGAATCAGGCATCGTTAAAAGGGGAATTACATTGGAAGGAATATTACTTTGACACACACAGTAATATGTTATACATTGTTATCAAGGAGGTGATGTTCCATTGACAAAGAAAATTTCTACAGACCTCATTCGCGGTCATACCGATTCCATCGTTTTGAACATTCTTCATCAGCACGACAGCTATGGTTATGAAATTTACAAAACGATCCTTGAACTGAGCGAGGGGCAGTATGAACTGAAGGAAGCAACGCTGTACACCGCATTCCGGCGGTTGGAGAAAGAAGGGTTGATAGCTTCCTACTGGGGAGATGAAACACAGGGAGGGCGACGCAAATATTACCGGATTACCGATGAAGGAATCGGACGCTTTGAACAAAACAAGAAAGATTGGGAATTCGCAAAGGAAATCTTAAACAAATTGATCGGAGGAGGAATCAATCTAAATGAAACAAAAGAATAAGGCAGATGATCAAATCAGGAATTACCTCGACCGGGAGTTTGCCGGAATAGGGGAAAGCCAACAGTTATTTGAGTTGAAAGAAGAACTGATGATGAATCTTAAAGAAAAAGTAAGAGATTACGAAAAGGCAGGAAAAACAGAGGATGAAGCGTTTAAAGCTGCCATCAATTCGATGGGGGATTTGAGCGGACTTAAGGAAGATATGCGACAAATCGGTGATGACCATACGAAGAAGGCTGTTTATACATCGATGGCCTCGCGCATTTCCACCGCAGGATTGATCGTGGGAATTCTTATCGCGGTTTTCGGTGCGTTGACTTCGACCATGCTTTACTTTATGCCCGTACCGGGTGAAGCGGTTTTCGGACCCGCGATTTTCATTGTCGTAGGCGGAGCGCTCATCACCTATAGTGTCTTGACACGAGAAACGACTTTCAAATATGCGATGAATAAAATCAGAGCGCTTTTATACGCCGTGGCGATAGGCATCCTTTTATTCAGCCTGTATGTCGGCTTCATTTCCGGCTGGGCTACTGGCGAAGTATTTATAGCGATCAGCTCATTCATGATGTTTTTCATTATAGGGCTGGGACTGCTTTTAGGCCTGATTTTTTCTAAAGGAACCGATCGAAGAAAATGAACTACGGGGGTGAAACCAAATGTTTTTAGCATTTAAAGAAATGAAGCGGGCTAAGCTCCGGTACATTTTACTGAGCCTGATCATGATTTCGATTTTGTTTTTAGTGTTTTTCATGACAGGGCTTGCCAATGGTTTATCGTTTGCCGACAGCTCTTCTTTACAAAAAATCAAAGCTGACTACATTGTGACGAACGAAGAAGCGGAAGGAGCGGTCATCAATTCCGAATTGACCAAGGAGCAGCTCAATGAGATCGGCAGCACGCTGGAAGCACCCTCCTCTCCACTCACATTGACAATGTCGACCGTTACTGGAAAAGCAAATCAAAAGGATACCGACATGATTTATTTTTCTGTCGATCCAAATAAGTATGGGGACATTGCCGTCACGGAAGGCAAGAACATCGGTGAGATTAAAGATAATGAGGTTTTAGTCAATGAAAACTTTAAGGAAGATGGCTATGAATTGAATGACCAACTCGTCGATGAAAGTACAGACAAGACGATGACGATCGCAGGTTTTATCGAAAATCAAACCTATTCTTTTCTCCCTGTCGTCTATTCAGATATCGATTCGGAAATCCAACCGGTACAAGGCAGTGAGATCATGTATAACGCCGTTGTCTATAACGGGACCAAGACGAATATCGAAGGCTACGATACTTCGACAAATGATGAAATCGTCCAATCGATGCCTGGATATTCAGAAACACAAGGCTCCTTCAATGTGATGAAAGCCTTCATGTTCATCATTTCCGCCTTTGTTTCCACGGTATTTTTCTATGTCCTTACCATTCAGAAAACGAATCAATTCGGCATTTTAAAAGCGATGGGCGCAACAACTTCATATATATCGAAAAGCATTGTCACACAAGTGCTGCTTCTTACCTTGATCAGCCTATCTGTCAGTGTTTTAGCTGTTGCAGGAATGGCGCAAGTTCTGCCTGAGGGTATTCCTTTTCAAGCATCCGTTTCACTGGTACTCGGAACAGGCGTCTTATTCATCATTTTGAACTTAGCAGGATCGCTTCTTTCCTTATATAAAGTGACGAAAATAGATCCATTAGAAGCCATCGGAAGGAGTGAATGAACATGCCCAAAGAAATTCTCACATTACAGCACATTTCGAAGTCTTTTCCAGATGGCGATCGCACCATCACAGTCTTAGATGATATATCATTAACCGTGAAAGCAGGAGAATTTGTGGCCATCGTCGGTCCATCCGGTTCTGGAAAAAGTACGTTATTATCAGTAATCGGCGCTTTATTGACACCAACGAATGGAAAAGTTGTTTTAGATGGGAAAGATATTTCAGGTTTCAAGCCAGCCCAGTTAACAGCAACGCGCGCAAGTAACATCGGATTCATTTTTCAATCACCGAATTTGATCCCTTACTTGACGATCAAGGATCAGCTTCTGTTAATAGGAAAAATCAATAAAATCAGCAAGAAGGCGAACCGAAATAAAATGAACGAATTAGTTCAGGAGTTAGGATTACAACATCGAGTCGACAACTATCCAAGCAGTCTTTCCGGTGGAGAGAAACAGCGGGTGGCGATAGGAAGAGCCTTTATGAATGATCCGAAAATCATCCTCGCTGACGAACCGACTGCAAGCTTGGACTCCGAACGCGGCAGAACGGTCGTTGAGAAAATAGCTTATGAAGTGAAAACGAGAAGGAAAGCAGCCATTATGGTGACCCATGATGAAAGAATGCTGGATCTTTGTGACCGCGTCTTGCATATCGAAGACGGGAAACTGATTGAAGGTAAATCATCACAAAAAAAGAACCACCCTACGCCTGCCCAGACATAAGGTGGAAATTGGAACAAACCACTTTAAAGAAAGTGATAAAGAGAAGTGTTGGCGCACTTCTCTTTTTTCAATCATACAATACATTCAGTTATTCATCTAGATAAAGGACTCTCCATCTATTATTCTTCTAACTCAAAAGTCATATAAATACGCTACTAACTTGTCAAAATCCTGATCGGAGGAACATTCGATTTGTAAATCAATAAAGGTCATGACGACTTCTTCATCTTCAAACGGAAAATGGCTGTTATCTACGTTACTCAGGATCTCCCTATTGGAAAGACCTTTCTTACGTAACACCTCAACGGCTTGCTTCATTGAAGATACTTCTGCCATGTTATTGCCCCCTAGTATCGTATAGTTTCTTTTCTGAAAATTTCCCGTCCTTGTTCTCAGAATCTGGATTTAAAGTGAAAACGCAGACGGTAGACAAAGATCCAGATAAATAGACCTTTGTATGTATTAATTACTACATAATCAGGCGATTTTCCTGCTTGAAATTTAAGAGAAAGCCTTATAATCTCTCTTAAAATGCTCATTCTCCCCCTTTTATTAAAAGTAAATAGGCTGCATCTATAGTAAAGTCAACAAAACTACACGATTTACACAGCGTAAAAAAGCGTAGCACCGAAAGGGTCAGAACCCTGGTGTTACGCCTTCTTCATTCAGGTAACGAAATCCAGCTACCTTCTATCATTCATATAAATTCCGAGAGAAAACCTAAAGTAACTAATAGACTGATGACCCCGAAGAACCCCGATGCTATAGAGAAAAAGATCGGACGTTCCTTTCGCACCCAAAAGCTGAGACAGTAGACGAATGCTGGAAATGGAAAAAGAATACTAGCGATTTCCCATGAGGTAAACAAAAAGACAATAGCCAGAATCAAGGCCAAGTATCCGGAGATCTTCCTCATTTCCAGCAATCCTCTCCGACCGCCTGCTTCCTCCACTTCCCATGACCCGAGCGCTTCTTCTGTTCGCTTAAGTTTGTTTGGTTTGGCTGCATTATAATAGAAGTACATAGGCTGGAAGTATGGAATTTTCCCATTGAGCGCACTTTTTCCCCAGGCAAACGATTGACCAGCAAGGGGAAAGGTCTCGTACGAGTGATTCGATTCATTTTCCTCCCCGGGATATACTGGAGAAGGAACATGTTCGGTATCGATGGAAAAAACGATCCGCTGATTTTCGGTCTGCCCAAAGTACTTGTGCCAGCGTAACGTTTGAATCGAGGAAAAAAAGAAACGCCACAACTGTCTCCGCACAGTGTACGCCATACTCGTATCGACCGGGATCCATCCATCATCTTCAAGATAAATCTCATTCCATACGTGGGCCTGGTGTTTTCCCATCGCAAAAGCGCCAACCATTACTCTGCACGGAATTCTCAATGACCGACAAAGGGAAGCATACAGGAAAGAGTACTCCCCGCAATCGCCTTTTTTCGCCTGCAAAAAATGATCGACTCCGCGAGCTTTGACAGGAAACTTGTATGTATAATTTTTGATCATGTATTTGAACAATAACCAGCTTTTTTCTCTATTGTCAGAAGCTTTTTCCGTCACACCTGCAGCCATTTGTTCGATTTCATCATTTACAGGAATCATGGCTGTCGAGCGTGTGTATCGCTCTCTTTCTTCATCAGTCAAAGGAGAGGCTTCCCTCGCCTCCACTTGCACCCCAACTCTGTAGGAAGCGTTGATCTGTTCCCCGGGAGCCAACTCATAGTAACTGATTCTGTTGCCAATCACATCTTTGTATTCCTGCACAGGAGCCAGCTTCTCTTCTGATAAAAGGGTCTGCGTCCCTGTTTCTGGCGGGTTTGCCAGCCATACATTCACATGGTCGGTAGTTTGATTTTCATATTCAAAAGAATAGTTGACCTTTTTCACCACATCACCTACTTTTCTGCTTAGGAATCGGACAGGAATCCCCATCACAGCCTCCAACCGGGAGAATCGTCCTTCGCTCAGCTAACCAGTCATAGAGCTTTGAACCCGCACCTGCCCATATAGATAGTTGTACAAAAGGAACGAATACCCACAAGAGGGGTAACTGCTTCAATATTCTTTGAATACTGAAAATTCCTGTTTCAATTTTTTGGTCTTTTATCCGGAGGGTGTGCATCCTTTTTTCAGCTGCTTCTTTATTTATATGATACCTCTCCAGGATAGAATTGTCTCTGATCGATTCATAACGGAACTTAAGTCTCGTATCAAGCTTCCTAAGCACCCGCATACTTTTGGAACAAACAGGACAAAACGAATCATAAAATATAGTGACAGTTGGTTGTTTATTGGACTTGTTTGGTCTCATAATTCTTCACCTTCGCGTTTTGGAATTTAGCCCTCACTTTTGTGACTTGTTTTCTCACATAGGCATAGACCATTTTGTATTCTCGATCTTTCAGCATGAGGAACTGCATCGTAATCATAGCAGCAGAAAATGTGAAAAGACCCATCACAACTGCTATCCCTATGTGTAAACCAATGATATTGAACATAGCCACGTATTTGGTGTAACGATTCAGTAGTAAAAACGGGAACGACAATTGAATGAATATCGCACTGTAAGCACCAATCATTAACATGACTTCAGAGGAGGAGATGATATTTTGAAAGAAGGGATGGGTGTACTCCCCGACTTGTAAGATATAATAAAGAGCAGTGCCATTTGTCCACATTTCCCCCATCACTTTGTGTAACCCTGACGATAAATACATGAAACACAATTGTAGAATAGAAGCTAGAACGGCAAGGTTATGTAGTGTGTTCGATAAAGGTTTAGGTATGGAGACCCGCTCGCCCCTACGCTTACGATCGATAGAAAAATAGCTGGTGGTATTGGCGAAGATCATATAAAGCAGAATGATTCGCATAATATTATCACCGCCATCGAGAATCAGCACATTGGCATGCTGCAACGACCATAAGAAGATGAAGTTAAAAACTGCTACGGTTCGGTTCATAAAACCTAATGTGAACAATAGGGCAAACAAAATTCCTAAATGGAAAATGACTTCAAAATAAACCATTGAATCCGAGAGCTGGTATAAAGAAAAATTGCTGGTCAGTGTCATTTGGTCTCTTAAACTATCATGATTCTGCATTCCATTTGGTCCCCAAAGAAAACCTCTTTGAGCATAATGAATTAAATACATATACAAAATCAATAATCCGAACGAAATTCTAAGGATGCTTGTTCCAATCAACATATGTTTCTTATCTGTCAGTTTACCAAATAACCGTTTCATTGCCATTCCCTCCTTGAATTGCTTCAATCAAAGACAGGTGAAACTGCCACATAATCCTTCCACTCAAACTCGTGGAGATTGACTTCCCGTTCGTACTCATCATTATCATTTTCTGAGAAAGGCTTAGCTTTTGTTTCCTGCATAATGATTTGTGTTTTTTCTATATCCTGGTTTGGATAGACACTTCTCACATACGATTGTGCATACCGATTTAATGCTTCTAAAGCATATTCATCTTGTTTCTTCGTGCGCTCATTCTCAAGCATGTGTTCATAATCTTCCCGGTTTAAATTCTTTTCTTCAATTGTTTCTGTTATTTTCAGAGTCACTTCATCGGTCTGGTACAGGGAAGTAAACGCTCCTCTTTGAATTCTTACTAAGCGATTGTAAGGGGTGAATCGATTGGCCTGATTTTTCTCGATCATAAATGTCGTTAAATCGAGCCAGTCTGTCGTTTCTCCATCTGCGAACTGAGCACGGACGAGAAACTTATTATTCGTGGAAGCAGGGTTGGGAGCAAACAGCCGCCAGTTTTGGGAAAATACCGGTTCCATATAGCCATTGATGGCAAAATTATATTTCGCTTTGACAGGGTTAAAAGGAGTTAAGTATAGAACAGTAAAAATTAAATGTCCGAAAAATAGAAAAAGAGATAAGATGATCAAAACTTTTTTCAACATAATGTCACCTCTCCATAAGCAACTCACCTGCCCCTGAAGCAGAGGGCAGTGAATTGCGTTGTTAGTGATAATCTAAGTATGAATAATTATTGGTCGAAAACGACCTTCACATCTTCGTAATCTTCATGGGACGTCTTGACAGAGCTGCCGCCTAATTGGTCTTTAGCCCAATCATAAGCATCCGCTCCAGCTTTAGCTGTTACCCCGGCGACAAAAGCACCACCTGCAACTGCTGCCCCTTTAAGCGCATAAGCTCCAACTACAGCTGGAATCGCTTCAGGAGTTGCATCGTCTGCTGTCACATTTTCAATCTCTATCTTAGACTGCGAATCGATATCATCTGTACTCGCCAAAGCCGAAGTGGCGGTCGTCCCTCCCATAAATAATCCCAACGCCAAACTACCAGCAATCAATTGTTTTTTCATTATTGTTCTCCTCCTTCATTGATATCCCTATGTCCCAAATTATCAAACAGCAGAAGTATATACGTCCCATTAATCCCCCCTCTCAAATTGTCTTAATTTTTTCACATTTATTTCTAAATCAATGGTATCATTGAATTGTTCAAAGCTGTATTTCGCATGTCCGTGAACTTATTTGACGATTTGTACTTTCATTTTTCAAACTTTGCGCAATATGAATCAAGGAAGTGATCGAATATGGAAATGGGAAAAGTGTTGAGGTACTATCGAGTAAAAAATGGCATGAGCCAGGAAGAAGTATCCGAATCCATTGTTTCACCTTCTTATTTATCAAGAATCGAAAACAATAAAACAACTGTTGAAAAAGAGACCCTTGTGTTGCTGCTTCAAAGAGTCGGCATCGATTATGAAGAAATACAATCAGATGAAGGAAAAATTGAAAAACTCCTCCATCAATGGGAAGAGCCTCTCTTAGATAATAGAAAAGATGAATGTGAACGCATTTATAAAGAACTACAACCTATGATACACCCCATTACAAATACACAACTCCAGGCCGAATATCATATAAAGAAAGTTCGAGCAGCAATAATTTTGAATACATACGATGATTTGGATCATTCCCTAAGATTCATGAACGATTTCTACGATACGTTATCATCAAGAAACCGCTTCTTTTACTACAAACATCTAGGGAACTATTATTGGATCACCAATAATGCAGAGAAAGCTAAAAAATACTTCGAAAAGGGGTTAGCCGAGTATTCTTCCATCCATCTAAGTGAACTAGAACAGGCCGACCTGTATTTCCTCTATGCTTTGTCCTTATATGTCGGTCGAAAAGAAACAGTCAGCTTTTCATATGCGCAGTCCGCTCTCACTGTCTTTCAAAACAATTATAAACCCCGGCAGTGTTTAAAAATTCACATCCACATCGGGATTTGCTTTAGCAATATCGGTGATGTACATTTCGCCCTGTCTAACTTTGAAAAAGCCAAAACATTAGCAGAAGAAATTGATGATATGGATCATCTTGGTGTCATTTACCATAATATGGCCACAATGCATTTACGAAAAAGGGAAATATCCCTTTCCATCACCTACTTAATGAAAGCTATGAAGTATAAAAATCAAACAAGTCTCAGTTATTTTAAATCGTTGGTGTTGCTACTGTTTGTGTATAGTCAGGAAAAGAAAACCGGAGAATGCCTCAAAGAACTCAATGCTCACCTACATTTCGCTGATAAATTACCCCAAGACAATAATCTGACGAAAGAGTTTTGGTTCTTCTATTACTTCCTTAAAGCAGATGAAAAGGAATGGGAGGAATATGTCAAAAAAGTGTTTCTGCCATCTTTAAAAAAACATCGAAAAATCCAAGAAATGGAAAGGTATTCGAGATTTTTAGGAGAATACTATGAAGCAAAGGGGGGATATAAAAAAGCTGCGTCCTATTACAAATTAGCGCTGGATTGCAATCAAGTTGTGGACTATTAACAAATGCTATTATTCTTTAAGGGGGATTATTAAATGAAAAAATTTATAATTATAACCGGTTTCGTTTTTGTATTATTGGGAAGTTCTGCTTCCGTGGTCGCCGCTGATGCTGTGAACAACAATAGTAATAATGGAAAAGGAAATAGCGAAGTTGCGCAACAAGATCATCCCGAACCACCTGCAGTCAACCCACACGGTGATGAACTACCTTTCAGTAATTAATACTTATGTCGTCTCTCTTCAGGCGGCCAAACATGGAATTTATTCATAAAACAATAGAACCATATCCTTATAGCTTGAACTGCACTCTTAAAAATGGATTGTTTGATAGAAAGAGCAGGCTTTTAATAGGTGGCCCCGGTTTTTAACTGGGGTCATTTTTTTAAGGTTCTCAAAATTAAAGTCACATCCAGCACACTGATTGTCATGAATTCTCACTAAAAAATTTGCCGAAATTTGAGGATTCGTCATACATTCCGGGTAATATCCTAGGATTTTTTCCTTATTTTTCTTAATTTTCAGTACATTATATTGCTTATTTCTCCCTATTTGGTAAATTAGAAAATGTAGGATAAATAAGTATAAAATAGGAAGGGGTAATTTTATTGAAGAAGACGTCAAAAATTGTAACATCAGCTCTAGCATTAGCTTTAGCTATGGGACCCATGAGCGTAAGTGCATTCGACACACCAACGACCGGACATGAGCATGTACATAAATCGCATACCCAAAGCGGGATGCCTTTCGATGCAGCCATTGCCAATGATGAACGCTTAATTGAGATGTTGAAGAAAAGCGGCAAGATTTCAAAAGACGCAACACCCGCGGAAGCTGAAAAAGGCCTGAAAAAGTTTTTGAAATCCAAATCAACTTCAGCAGAAAAAGCGACAAGCCACTTTGATGATGAAGAAAAAGAAACAAAGAAAAAACTGCAAGAAGCGATGGACAATAACAGTTTGACCAATGGAAAAGGAAACAAGTTAGGAAAAGCGGGTAGTCCTGATGGCGTTGAAGAAGAAGCTTATAATGGAGAAATGCGGACAGATAAAGTCCTTGTCCTTTTAGTTGATTACCCAGATAAAGCTCACAATTCCCTCTCACCTGAGGAGACAGATATGTATTATGAAGGGGAAGATGCATACTCCCGCGAGCACTATCAGGACATGCTATTCGGAAATGGCGGCTGGACAGGCCCTGACGGAAAAAACTATGTATCTATGAAACAATATTATGAACAGCAATCGGGAGGCAGTTATTCCGTAGAGGGCGAAGTTGCTGGTTGGTACACAGCCAGTCAACCTGCAGCTGCTTACGGAGGAAATTACCCGACGGAAGACGGCAGTGACGTCAATCCTCGAGGACTTGTCAAAGAAGCTCTGGAGTTAGCTGCAGCTGATCCATCTGTCGACATTTCTGATTATGATCAATGGGATCGCTACGACCTGGACGGCGATGGGAACTATCTGGAAGCAGATGGCCTGGTCGATCACTTGATGGTCATCCACTCTGGTGTCGGCGAGGAAGCTGGCGGAGGCTCGCTTGGCTCTGATGCTATTTGGTCTCACCGCTGGAATCTAAGTGGCGTTACACCAATCACAGGCACGGAAGCATCCGTTGATTATTGGGGTGGATCTATGGCTGCTTATGATTATACGATTGAACCTGAAGATGGAGCCGTCGGTGTCATGGCCCACGAATTTGGACATGATCTTGGACTGCCAGATGAGTATGATACACAGTACACAGGTGAAGGCGAACCGGTCAGCTACTGGTCCATTATGTCAAGCGGAAGCTGGGCTGGAGATATTCCAGGGACGATGCCTACAGGATTCAGTCCTTACGCGAAAGAAATGCTGCAAGCCTCTGCAGTCGTAGACAGTGAGGGTACCGAAGGAAACTGGTTATCCGGTACAGAAATCAGTGTTGAAGACGTCAATAAGAAAGGCATGGAATTCCTTTTAGATGAAGCGAACACAAAAGGGACGAACAATGATGTCGTCAAAGTCAATCTGCCGCAAAAAGAAACGGTCATCAACGAACCGGTCAGCGGTGAATATGAGTACTTCTCCGGCAGCGCAGATAATTTAAACAATGTCTTAACAACAACTGTAGATCTGACAGACGCTGAAAGTGCTGCCTTCAACTTCAAAACATGGTATGACATTGAAGCAGACTGGGATTATGCTTATGTAACTGTAAACGGTGATACGATAGCGAGCGACATCACAACGAATACGGACCCTAATGGTTCAAACCTTGGGCATGGCATTACAGGGGACTCTGACGGTTGGATTGATGCCTCCTTCGACCTGTCTGCATATGCTGGCCAAGAGGTGGAAGTGGCTATCGAATATGTGACAGATGCCGCTGTATCGAACCCTGGCCTCTATGCTGATGACCTTTCTATCGTCGTCGACGGGGAAGAAGTTCTCTTTGATGATGCAGAAGGTGACGCGAAGTTTGGCCTTGACGGTTTCACGAAAAATGACGGCATAAAACGTTCCGACCACTATTATTTGCTGGAATGGCGCAGTCACAATGGTGTCGATGAAGGATTAGCGAACATCCGCCGTGGCGAAAGTCTGATGACATTCGATGATGGACTTGTCGTCTGGTACGTCGATAATCAATACTCCGAAAACTGGACTGGTGTTCACCCTGGGGATGGATTTTTAGGTGTCGTGGATGCAGACCAGCGCACGAACAAATGGAGTGACGGAAGTCTTGGTGCTACTCGTTTCCAAGTCCATGATGCTGCATTCAGCTTGGATAAGTCTGAAAAAATGTATTTAGACTACAGAGATCTTCTTGGTGTAACAATGAAAGATAATTACACGAAGCGTGCACCTCTTTTTGATGATAGTGCAGACTACTCGAACAAAGGCCTTGTTGATGCAGGACGTAATGTTCCTGAATATGGACTGAAGTTCCGTGTATCTGGACAAAGTGAAGATGGTACTGTCGGTCAGGTACTGATTTTCAAATAACTTTTGCTTGAAATTAATTTAATGACAAGAAAGCATCCCAAAGGATTTCCCTTGGGATGCTTTTTTTGTTTGTAATACAGAGGAACTGTTAGGTTGACTTCACTTCCCCCTCAACTTCGTAAAAAATTCAAAGCCGCCTGCCGGTATATTTCCGTCGTTTCTGCCAATTCATCAATGTCGACATATTCATCAATCTGATGAGGGACTTCCCGATCCCCTGCACCTGTAGTAATGATCGGTACACCAGCCACATGTAAGAAGGTGCCGTCCGTCGCACCTGGGACGCCGTTATAGATAGGTTCCTTTTTCAAGACCTTCCGGACGGCTTCTGCTACGGCTGTCACGACCGGTTCTTCTTTTTCCGTCGACGTCCAGGGACGGTCTTCAATTACCTTGTAATCGGCTTTGAAATCCGTGTCATCTTCAGCAAGTCTATCAAAAATTCGCTGGATTTCCTCTTTTAATATATCATGATCCTGCCCTGGGACGGTACGGATATCCAGTGTCGTCATACATTGTTCTGGAATGACATTGACTTGCGCATCTCCTTTGGCAGGTGCTTGCAGGATAGTCGGGGTGATGCTTGGCCAGCCAAGGGTTGGATGCTTTCCTAGTCGCTCTTGCTCCCTTTTTTCCAGTTTTTCTAATTCGACGATGATTTTCGCCATCCGCCAGTTCGGGTTGATGCCGCTCCACGAAATGGCTCCGTGCGCCATTTTTCCATAGGCGGTCAATGCGATCCTCATCGCTCCTCGTTGGGAAATGCAGACTTGATTCTCCTCAGGCTCGCAAATGATAGCGCCATCTACACCTTCTGCCCATCCTTGTTCGATGAAGTGTTTGATTCCGATCATCATGCCCTCTTCGTCACATGGAATACATAAAATGATTTTCCCGGTCCATTCTTCTTTATCTTCAAGCAAGGATTGGACCGCCGTAATCATACAGGATAGGTTCCCTTTCGTATCATTGGTTCCACGGCCGTACATTCGGCCCCCTACAATTTCAGCACCGAAAGGATCATATTTCCACGAGTCACGGTCCCCTTCTGTCACCACATCTGTGTGCCCTTCAAATAAAAGCGTTCGTCCTGGCTTTCCAGAGTCGACTATGCCTATGACATTCGGGCGTCCCGGCTCAACCTCTTCCACGTGAACTTCGATGCCGAGTTTTTTCAAGTGGGCAGCAACGTACAGGGCAGCTTTTTCCTCATTCCCTCCTTCAACTCCTGGTCTATATACACTCGGTATACGGACGAGGTCTTGCGTTAAAGAGAGAACACGTTCTTTGTCTCGTGATTTTCTCGTTTCTATATGAGTATTGGGCATATCTTAAACACTCCTTTCAATTTGATCATGAAAAACGGATTGGTTTTGAATGAGTGACTTTGTCAGCAAACTGACGGTTACAAAGGCGACAAAGGACAGCAGAATAGGGACGACGACGTTATGCATGCCAAACAAATTCGGGAAAAACTGATCGACGATGATATAAGAAGCAATCCCGACAACCATCGATGCCAAAGCGCCATACTTATTTCCACCATCCCAGTAAAGTCCAAGGACAACTGGCCAGATGAATGTCGCTTCAAGGCCACCGAAGGCGAACAGATTCAGCCAAATGAGTAAATCAGGCGGACTCAATGCCATGAGGAAAACGAGAATCCCAAGCACAGCAGTAACCCCGAAGCTCATTCGCTTCACACGTGTATGCGAAGCATCCGGCTTGATATAATTCAAATACACATCCTTGACAACAGCAGAACTGACAAGCAGTAACAAAGAATCCACTGTGGACATGATCGCTGCCATTGGTGCAGCTAGAACGATACCAGCAAGCCAGGCCGGCAATACCTCCTGGGCGATCAACGGCATGACCTTGTCTCCGACTTCGATCCCAGGAAGGATCGGACGTGCGAAAACACCGATCAAGTGCATGTTCAACATGATGAACCCTACGACAATCGTGCCGATAATGAGGGCCCTGTGCATAGCACGAGAATTCTTATAAGCCATGGCACGAACCGTCACTTGTGGTAAACCGACAACGGCGACGCCGACAAGGATCCAGAAGGAAGATACGTAAGTCGGACTCAGTCCCCCATCCGCTCCATAAGGGGTTACGAGATTCGGATTTTCAGCAGTAAGGTCTGCCATGATATTTCCGATTCCGCCTCCAGCAACGATGGTGGCGATTAACAAAATAAGCGTACCACCGAACATGACGACCCCCTGCACGGTATCCGTCAGGGCTACGGCCTTGAAACCTCCGATAATGACATAGACGAGGACAGATACAGCAAAAATAAACAATGCTGTCGTATAATTGAGACCAGTGAGAGACTCAATCAGCCGTGCACCGCCGACCCACTGGGCTGCCATCGCAGAAAAAAGGAAGACGATGATACTGAATGCGGCTGTCAATACGACCCACTTACTTTGATAACGCCCTTTCAAATAGTCGATGAGCGTCACCGCTTTGTACCGACGTGCCATGATCGCAAACTTTTTACCGAGGATCATTAAGACAAAATAACCGGTAGCTACTTGAGACATCGACAGAAGCACCCATCCGAATCCTTCTGTGTATGCGACTCCCGGACCGCCGATGAAGCTGCTTGCACTTCCATATGTCGCGATCATCGTCATAGCGAGGATAAAACCGCCGAGCTGACGGCCACCGAGAAAATATTCCTGCAGAAATGAGTCCCCGGTCGTATTTTTCATTGAGCGGCTCGACCAAAAACCGATGGCAAAGATGAGAAGAAGAAAAATGAAGAGTGATATGACTACAGGTGTATTCATGTCTGCTCACCTTCTTCTTTATCAAACGGTACCTCTACAAACCAAAATTTGACGACAATGATGACGAGTACAGCCATGACGATGAATCCAAGCACACAGCTGTAAAAGAACCAGGCTGGCAAACCGAAAACATACGAGTAATTTTCAGGGGTCCGACCGCCGAGACCGTAAGCAAAAGCGAACCACCAGACAAAATTGAAAACGGCTAAAGCGACACCTATCAATGCTTCACGGTTGGCGATTTTGAACCGTTCATCTGGTTTTTTCTTCCTTTCTTTTTCCAACTCCCCATCTCCTTTTTACAACGTCAGCTCAAAGGGGATCTCCCTCTATTCCAACGCCTATTCAAATAAAAACTTCTACTGGAAGTTCTCCTCCAAAAAATGCTGAAGAAAACCCGCTTCACATTTTGACTGCAATGTTTTTCAGGATGGTGTAATTCCTTAAGGCTTCGAGCCCTTTCTCTCTGCCGAATCCACTCTTCTTATATCCCCCGAATGGCATCTGAATCCCGCCACCAGCTCCGTAGTTGTTGATGAACACTTGTCCGGCTCTGATTTTTTTCGCTAGACGGTGACCACGGCCGATATTCTCTGTCCACACTCCTGTCACTAACCCGTATGGGGTAGCATTCGCAAGTTGGATCGCTTCTTGTTCATCTTTGAAAGTGAAGACACTGAGAACGGGTCCGAATATTTCTTCCTGGGCCACTTCACTTTTCACATCAAGCCCATCGATGAGTGTCGGTGCGAGGAAATAACCATTTTCATACCCTTCCACATGAGCTCGTTCACCACCAGCCAGAAACGATGCGTTTTCCTTACGGGCGATGTTCAAAAATGTTTCGATCTTCTCGAACTGCTTTTCGGACAACACTGGGCCGAGATCAGGATCTTGCTTGCCTGGTCCCAATTTCAATGAAAGCATACGGATCTTCACACGTTCGATGAAATCGTCTTTCACTTCTTCCTGGACGAGCAGCCGGGAGCCTGCTGAACATGTTTGTCCTGCATTCTGAATGACTGACTTCACGACCCAATCAGCCGCTTCATCCAACTTCGCATCAGAAAAGACGATGTTTGGTGACTTCCCTCCAAGCTCTAAAGTGACCGGGACGATATTCCGGGAGGCAGCTTCCATGACAAGTGTGCCAGTCTGAACCGAACCAGTGAAAGTAATATGATCGACTTCCGGGTGATGAATCAACGCAGCGCCCGCTTCATTTCCGTATCCTGTCACAACATTGAACACACCTTTGGGAAGAGATGTTTCCTCGAATAACTCAGCTAGTTTGAGTGCCGTCAATGGAGTATCTTCCGCCGGCTTCACGACAACCGTATTCCCTGTTGCAATGGCAGCTGCCGTACTCCTTGAGGCGATTTGAATCGGGTAGTTCCATGGGATAATATGAGCGGTCACACCGACCGGTTCTCTCACAGTATAATCCAAAATATTCGCCTGGACAGGAATGGTTTCACCAAAAATTTTGTCTGCCATGCCGGCATAATATTCAAAATAGCGAGCTGCTGCTTCGGCATCGCTTCTAGCCTGAGAAATCGGCTTTCCTGTATCCATCGTTTCAAGTTGGGCAATCTCTTCAGCAGATTCGCGAATCTTTGCAGCCATCTCATAAAGAATCCGGCCCCGTTCCTCTGGGGCAAAATCCTGCCATTCGTCCGACTCGAAGGTTTTTCTTGCTGTCATGATTGCATGATGAATTTCTTCTTTTCCTCCTCTTGGCACTTTAGCGGTCACCTGTTGAGTCGCTGGATCTTTGGTTGCGATCGTTTGCTTGCCTTCACTTTCAATCCATTCGCCTCCGACATACATACGCTTCATATTCTCACTCCTCTCTCCTATGTTCAAATGCCTCGGCCTCCGTCTACATTAAGGACACTCCCTGTTACCATCCGGGCACCGTCAGAACTCAAGTACAAGGCGGCTTCTGCGATGTCTTCAGGTGTCACTAATTCACCCAAAGGTACGCTTTTCTTGAATGTCTCTTCCTTCACCTTATCAACATCCCCGCCTTCAGGACTGAATTTGCCCAGCATACTAGTATCAGACGGTCCCGGATTAATCGCATTGACACGAATCTTGTATTCTGCTAATTCAATCGCCAGCGCCTTTGTAAAAGCGATCGCTCCCCCTTTGGATGCTACATAGGCATTCAGCCCCGGTCGAGGTCGTTCAGCAGCGATAGAGGCGACATTGGTGATCGAGCCCATCCCTTGTTTCTTCATCGTTTTCACGACCTCTTTGCTTACGAGAAATAAAGAAGTCGTATTGACAGCCATCAAACGGTTCCATTGGGAAAATTCCACCTCATCGATGGGCGTGGCAGACTGGGCTATTCCCAATGTATTTACCAGCGTTGTAATCTCCCCTAAGAAACCGGTCGCCTTTTCTACCGCTTCCTTTACTTGTTTTTCTTCTGTAAGGTCAGCAGAAACAGTTACAAACCGATCAGGGTAATCGTTCTCCCATTCTTCTAATTCATTGACATGCAAATCAATGGCAGCTACTTTCGCCCCTCCCTCTAAAAATCGTTTCGTAATGGCTTGTCCCATACCGCCGCTTGCTCCCGTGACTACAACCGCCTTATTTTGAAGATTCATAGTTTCCTCCTACATTTGTTGATGGATTTGTTTGACAATGGTATCTCCCGTTTCAAAAGTTCTGGCATTTCCTTTCAAGTCAGGTGTCAAAGTCGTGGCGGATGCCACCACCTGTTCAATGGCTTTCATGACTACTGCGGAAAGATCTTTTCTCCCTAAGTGTTCCAACATCAGAGCGGCTGACCAGATTTGAGCAATCGGATTGGCGGCTTGTTTTCCGGCAATATCCGGGGCCGATCCATGAACCGGTTCGAACATAGAAGGGAAATCGCCCTCCGGATTAAGGTTTGCCGATGGGGATAATCCCAGCCCTCCGACAAGAGCTGCGCCGAGATCTGATAGAATATCCCCGAATAGATTGGAGGCGACAATGACTTCAAATGACTCCGGGCGCTGGACGAAATGCGCAGCCAGCGCGTCAATATAGGCATCCTCGACTTCTATACCAGGGTATTCTGCAGCGATGGCTTTCACCGATTCATCCCATAAGCCCATGGAATGGATGATCGCATTGGATTTTGTGGCATTTACGACCTTTGTCACATCATTCCTCCGGGCATAATCAAACGCATAACGGGCCAGTCGCTGCACACCTTTTTTAGTGATCACCGTATTTTGGATCGCTATTTCCTCCGGCATCTGTTGATACAAACGCCCTCCCATGTTGGAATACTCGCCCTCCGCGTTTTCTCGGAAGACGTAGAAATCGATCGGGCCCTCCGTATGTAGTGGACTCTTCACACCAGGCAATTGCTTGATGGGACGCAGGTTCACATACTGGTTGAAATTTTTTCTGATCGGCATGATCAATTCCCATATCGGGATATGTTCAGGGATGCGCCGGTCGCCCAGGGCACCAAAGAAAATAGCATCAAAATTCTTCAAGGTGGTCAAACCGTCCTCCGGCATCATCCGTCCATGCTTTAAGTAATAATCTGAATTCCATTCAAAGGAAGTCATCTCCAGCTGGAAGGATGAATCAGCTTCAGCTAAAGCCTTCAGGACCTTTACTCCTTCAGCCATCACTTCCGGTCCGATTCCGTCTCCAGGTAAAACAGCTATGCGGTTTGTATTCAAACAAATCCTCCTCCTATTGTTGTTGGATGAATCACTAGCTTAAGAATGGTAAAAGGGCAACCATCCATAATGGGTGATTGTAGAACTATTTTTAAGTCCGTGGCAGCAAGAGCAAACAAGTGAACTCCCACAGGTGAAATCTTCCGACATTTGAAAATCTTATTTACAGGATGATGAAAAATGGACGCTAGTCATGGTGGAAAGATATATGATTCCCATCGGTATATCTTTTACAGGAGATGTTGGAAGGGGTGGATGGTTTACTCAAAAACTCATAATTGAGGAGCATGTAAAAAAACAGACTAAATATATTGCGGTAACAGATATGCTTCAGACAAATGTTTTTGCAATTTGTTCGTGCGTACATCATACGTATGATGTAATATATATAGTATATTATCTGAATTTTTGAATAATGTAAACGCATTTTTATGTAAAATTCTGATTTGTTAAAATATTTATAAGTGAGGATGATCATATTGGATATTTCATTCGACAGAATCCATCAAAATCAAACAAAAACCATGGGAATCGTGTCTTTGATTAAAGACTATTTAATAGAGGGAAAATTAAAACCTGGAGATAAACTGCCTACGGAAGTGGAATTGATCAAGCAATTAGGGGTAAGCCGGACGCCTGTCCGCGAAGCCATCAAAATACTGGAATCCATCGGTGTCATTCAAATCAAACGCGGTGAAGGGATGTTCATCACAGATAACTCCTCGAAACTGACCATGAATCCTCTTATTTTCAGTTTGATTATGCATAGCCATAACGTCGATAAGCTCATCGAATTCCGTCAGCACTTTGAAATGCTGTTGATGAATATGATAATTACCAAGAAAGAAAAAGATCTGAGTGAAATTGAAGCTGTGTACGAATCCCAAGTGGAACGCATGACTCCCGATTTGACCCCTGAGGAACTCGTGGACATCGATTTAGAATTCCATTACGCCATTCTGGAAGAAGCAGAAAATCCTTTCACGATAGAAATCGGACGTACCATCTATGAATTGATCCGTCCGAAGATGGTCCACTTCAAGGACCCGGAAGGCATCGGCCGGACGCTCGCTACCCATAAGGAACACTTGGAAATATTGAAAGGAGAGAAGTTATTCAATCCTGAGGAAGCTATTACGCGGATGATTAAGAATAATGAGGATATGATTAAGGAATGATAGAATCCGTCTCTCTATTATTAAATGGCTCTCACCGGTCGCTTGTCAGTGGATGCTTGCCGCGGGCACGGGCCTCACCACCGAACGTTCATCGCGGAATCAACGAGGCCTATCTGAAAAGAGTGATTTTCTTTGATTTATAAATGTCTCATCGAAATAAAGAAGCCGAGTCGAACGATAAAATCGTCCTGCTCGGCCTTTTCTTTGAGCATCCAAGTCACGTGTCATCATTCATCTTTTCTTTTTCATTCTTAGTTTCTCGAAAATATAGATTACTTGATTATAATGATAATTCAATTCATCCATCGACTTCGCTTCTTCCATCTTGCTCAAGTGCATATTGATTTTTTGAAACTCCTCTTTAAACTCATCTTTTCCTGACGGTCGAAAAGGAATCAGGTCCCCCATGTCATTCTCTCCTATTCAAACAGACATAATTTTACAATACGAAAGAAAAACAAAAACGTGTGGACCTCTTCCAAGTCAGAACTCTTCATTAAAATAATCTTTCCTCAGGTCATCCATATATTGGATGACCTGAGGAAAGATCTCATAGCATCACGAGAATTTTCTTTTTTGGTTCTTCCGATAATATTTCACAGCATATAAAGTTCCGAAGAATACGGCCAAACCTGAAAAGAGCATAATCGACGAATCCTCTACCACCGCTACTTCAAAAATCATCTCAGATCCCATGTTGAGCAAAAACAATAGACACCAAAAAATAAAAGTAGCGCTTGTTGCAATGTCGGTACTTCTTTTATCGGCATTCTGGTCATTTTTAAAGAACATGTAAGGATGCCTCCTTTGTTCTATTTCCATACTTTTGAAGTCTTCTTTATGATAACATCTTCCATTTTCGCTGACTAAATCACCAACAAATAACTACCCTATCACGGCCAGCCATTTACAACACCTTATTAATCAAGAACGACTGTCCAGTTAAATTAACCAAAAACAAGAAAAACGGCGAATTTTAGATGAAAACTGTACTATTTCCGTTACGAAGATAAAAATATGGCAACAATGAGTCCTAAGATTGCCTTTGAAGATGGAGGAAGGATATCGCATGAATTTACAATTACTTGAAGTATATACACCCATGGATTTCTTAGATATGGAAGAGATCAAAACGAAATTTCCTGTAGTGGCTCATTGGACTTTCAAAGAATCAGAAGAAAGAATGCTGACAAGGATTTTAGTAGAAACAAATGATGTAGAACAAATTCTCAATTATTTAGAGAAAATGCCCATCGAGAAAAATGCTTATCAAGTCATGTTGCTTCCTGTCAAAACCTTCCTCCCTCGTGAAGAAGACGAACAAAAGGATAAACAAAAAGATCTAGAGCGGGCCAGCCGGCATGAGTTATACACAGCTGTTGAAGTATCAAGCTATACAAGCATCAGCTATATGTGGTTCATCATTTTTTCCTCCATAGTTGCGACGGTCGGTATTATAAAAAACAGCCCGGCCATTGTCATTGGAGCAATGGTCATTGCACCTATCATCGGCCCCGTTACCGCAGTTTCCTTTGCTTCCGTTCTGGGGGATTTCAGGTTAATGCGCAAATCTTTACTTACCTCCTTATTCGGGATAGGAATTCCGATCTTAGTAGCCACTGTTTTCAGTTTTTTCTTTCAACCTCCTGCCTATAGTACTGAGTTTCTTTCCAGGACCGACATTCAAATAATTGATGTCGTTGCAGCCCTCGCAGCAGGTGGTGCCGGAGCACTCTCTTTTGTGAAAAGGAACGAGGGTGCTCTAGTTGGTGTAATGGTCTCCGTTGCTTTACTGCCGCCTGCAGTTGTATTCGGCATGATCCTCGGCACGGGGAAGTGGGAAGAGGCGGTTGTTCCTTTTCTTTTGCTGATGGTCAACGTCAATTCAATCCTTCTGTCGGCTGTGATCGTATTCTGGGTCAGTGGCATTAAACCGAACAACTGGCAGGATATACAGAAAGCGAATAATTCCCGTAAACTTTCTCTTCTATATATTTCCTCTATCTGTATTGTAATGACGACGGCTATCATATTTATTAAATTCGTTTGATCTATAAGTAAAAAAACAGGTATCCTCCCAATTGAACTCACTCGGGGGTTACCTGTTTTTTTGACCATATTTTAGTTGAATCTCCCACTATTCTCTACTTGAGATTGCTGCCTCCATCCCCAAGACCTTCTGGTTTCGTAAGCTTCTCTACTTGATTCACATCACTGATGGTCAGCTTTGCTGTATGTGATTCTTCATCAGTGTCATAGGTGGTGGTCAGACTTGAAAGATAAAAAGTTTCTTTATCGATTAAGATTTCTACGTTCCCGTCAGTCGTTTCACCTTCATTTCCGCTTTCCCCCATCAACTCATTGACAACTCCTGGTGTCACATCATTCAGATTTGGCGCTGCTTCATTAGAAGTAATCAAATAATGATCGCCCTCATCCTGAACTTTCCATTGTATATTTTCTCCCACAAGCTCATCGATCTGCACACCTTTGAATCCTTTCAGTATATTGGAGGATTGGCCTTCAGGCATTGGAACTGAAACCCACTGGTCTCCTGTCTTAATATTCATCGATTCTTCGCTCACAAACATCTCGATCACTGCAGCTTCACCACCTGAAGATGTGGTCGTTGATTTCGTATGGAGGCCGGGATTTTCATCTAACACCAAATCTGCTGAAAGCACAGTCGTTTTCTTTACATCATCATTGCTTTCTTCAACAACTTCCCCTTCCAAATGGAAGCTTGTCAATCCTGCCATCGCTTCTGCTGATTGACGCAAGAGTTCCTTAGCCTCCACCGATACTTGTACTTCTTTCGATTCTACAGGAACGGCATCTTTTCCATTAAAACCATCCCCGAATGAAGTGGTTTCACTCAATGCGACTAACGTAACGACTCCTCCGACAATCAGGACACCTGTAACTAGTTTCTTCACTCACGTTCCTCCTTTTTTTATTCCACTTGCTTCCTATTAAATACGAAAAGATATTTATGAAACCGAATCTTGCTTTGCGCTATCATTCAACTAAAGTGGCTTTTACAATCAGCCTGTGGGTAGGATCAGGAACCGGATCACAGGTAATTAAAGTCAACATCGCTTCTCCCTCCGTTTGCTCCAAAACGGATAAGTCATCAGGAGTCACAAGAAAGGAATCCTTGACTCTATATTCATATTTCCCCTCTGTCGTGTTAATGACCACCATGTCACCTTGCTGAACTTCATCCAACCGGTTAAAAAGCTTGCCATCACTATATCCCCTGTGGGCGGCCAGTGCTGCATTACCATTATGGCCAATGGCGGCCGTCCCATTCATATGCCCCACTCCATATTTAAGATTGGCGGCATTTGCCCCTTGCAGTACAGGCAGTTCCAGTTTGATACGAGGAATTTCAATTGTTGCTATTAGTTTCGTTTCCTTTTCATCATTCGCGAAAAAAAAGTCACTCGTCTCTCCCTCCTCAAGCAGCTGGCTCACTTCTTGTAAATCATCCTTAACTTCAGGTGGGGCTGCCTCGCTTACCTCCCCGGCTTCAAATTGTTCAATCAGCTGATTTTTCTTATACGAAGCATATTGATCATTAAAAAAAGGGTAAGACAGAATACCAATCCCTATGAGAATGATTACGACCGCTGTCCATTTCATTCTGCCGCCCTCCTTGATATGAAAAAGAGAGCAAAATCATCTTATGATTCTGCTCCAGCCATTTTACGTTTTTTCACGATGATACTTTTGACATACAGCGAAGTTCCCACTGCCAAAAGCAACCCGCCAATAAGGTAATACAAGTATGGGGATCCTTCACCTGTTTGAGGCAATAGACCTCCTCCGGAAAATACAGGCTGTGCATTCGGCGATTCAGGTGTGCCGCCATTATCAGAATCAGAACCGGCACCTGGAGTTATATCCCCTTCGGCAACAAATTGGAAAATGACTTCTGTTGCTAAGCCCTGATATTCATTTCCGGATTCATAAGGAAATTCCACTCTAAGTGACAACTCATCTGAACTTTGCGCATTTAATGCTCGTGCTTCCATTCCTTCAAAGTCTGACAAAGGACCACTGAACACATTCGAGTTTCCGATCGATAACGTCAAATGTAATTGATTGTAGAGTTTCTCAGATCCGCTTTTTAAAGAAGAAGTCATTTTATAGTGAAGGGCTGAAGTGCCATTATTGTCGAGTGTCAAAGTCCGGACAGCATAATCCCCCGGTTTGAAATTTTCGATATCCATGACACGTTCGTGTGAGGTTGATAGATCAATCGTTGATGCGCTTTCTAACGCCTGAGTTGATCCAATCGGTTGGAAGAGGACAAATAATAGGATGAAAAGGCTATAAATGCTGAAGATTTTAAGAAAAAGAGGGGTGTTTTTCATATGTAATCTCCTTTAATTTATTAATAAAAGGCGGGGGAGACCCCCACCTTTTAAATCACTATTATCTAGCTTCTCCATCATCTTGCATACCTTCAAATGTCCATTCAAGAGATAAAGAATCTCCTTGGAAGTGGTTTTGATCTTCACCATCATCTACAAATTCATATTGCACGTATAATGTATCGGAAGTACCTGCAGCAAGTTTCCCTCCTCTTTCACCTAACCATCCACTAAAGATATTTCCTTCTATCACATCAGGACTCATATCTTTCAAGTCAGCTAAAGTAGTGGAATATATCGGCGCATCTACCTTATCTGCGTTAAGTAGAAAGTTCACTCGAATATGATCTCCGAAGTCGTCTCCCCCATTGTTCCCTGCACCTGAAACTGTATAATCAGTATCTAAATTAATACTGGCAATATCGAGTGTACCACCATTCGCTAAATCAAAAGAGCGAAGCATCGTGTCTCCAGGTTTAAGATTATCTACCCCAATAACTGTAGTTGGATCCGCAGATAGATCAAGCGTACCTGCAGCGAATGACCCACTAGCCTCAGCCGTATCACTGAAGTAGGCAAACGTTCCTCCACCAACCAAAGATAATCCCAAAGCCGCCGACGCAACACCTAAACCTAATTTCTTTTTCAAACCCATACATCTTCCTCCTCTAAGTATTTATGTTTTTTTATATTGAATCCTTGTTATGTACAAGGAGTACAACCGTTAAGCCTTTGCTGATTCTTCTTTCGATTTATCATCCAGCTTGGAAATTTCCCGCCAGATCGAGTAACACCCATAAACGAATAATCCAACACCCGGCACGACCAGAAGTAAAAGTGAACCTAATTTAGAATTTGCAAAATCCATGACATACCCTATATATGGAACCGTGAAATCAACATATTTACCGACGACATTACTGGCTAGAACGGGCTCTAAATCGGCTCCGTCATTATTATCCCCTTTGGTAATGTAGCTGGTGTTTTCACCTGATCCTTTAACTTCGAGAATCCGGTGGGTGACAAGCACGCCTTCTTCTTTAAGAAAAGTGACGACGTCCCCTTTTTTGTAGGTGGCCCCGTCTTCTGTTGGCTCGACCGCTATGATTGAACCGGTTTGAAAGGTAGGTTCCATTGACCCGGAAAGCACTGTTTTCAGTTGATACCCCATGAATGTGGATTCTCCACCAGATATTTTAGATACTGCGACGATGACGACCATGAAGATCAAAATCCCGTAGAGTAGAAATGTCATCGCCGTACTTAGTATGTTTTTCATCACCAAACCCCTTTGTGTTCGAATTAAGGCTTAGCCTTATCTTCTTTAGTTTCTTGCTCATCATCTTCATCGTTCTTATCTGAAGATGCCTTGCTTGCTTCTTTTTCCTTCTTATCAGGCTTTTCATCTGTGACAGCTTTTCTGGCTTTTGTCTCGACAGTGTCAGCTTTTTTCGAAGAATTGTTTTCTTTCTTCTTCTCTTGGCCAGAATCATCTGTTTTCTCTTGTTTCTTTTCCTTGTTCTCTTCCTTTTGTTCATCTTTTGGTGGGTCAGCTTTTTCTTTTTCTGCTTCATCCGCTTGTTGATCTTCTTGCTTATTAGAATCGGATGAGTCGTTGCTATCTCCCTGACTGTCACTATCTTGTTTTTCTTCTTTCTTCACTTCGTCTTTAGCAGGATCACTTGATTTGTCATCCTTTGCTTCTTCATCAGGTGAAGCATCTGTCTCATTTTTATTAGCACTCTCTTCTTTCTGCTTCTCTTTCTCTTCCTTCTCTTTTTCTTCTTTTACTTTTTCTTTCTTCTTCACTAATTTTTCAACAGCCTCAAGATCACTATTTAACCCTTTGATTTTCTTAAGGGTAGCCTCAAGGTCGCTATCGATCTCGTCCTTGAGAGGATTTATTTCAGCGTCTATCGATGCCAGAAAACTTTCCAAAACGGCCTGATTGACCTCCGGTTTCCCACTCTTACCAAGTTGGATTGTGTGATAATAGACTAAGAGATGCTCTATTTGAGGATGGCTCAGCTTGTTCTGTTTGAATAACTCGGCAAGCGCCCCGGCAGTTAATGGATACTCATCCTCTAGACACGAAACACTCGCACGGCTTGGAAACTTTTCAATTTTTTCTAGCAGTTTATAGATCGTATTCGCTCTTTGTTCTAAATCGTCAGCCAGAGATTCACTCTTAGATAATGTTTCACCTAAGCGATTTTCGGTTTCCTGCAAGCTCTTGATACTGGTATTAATCTTGGTGACTTCCTCTTTCAGCTGGGGAATCGTATAATCCTTCCATTCCGTTGCAGGCTCATAAACAGACTCAAGAGCTGAAATCTCCGGAAGCCGCTTCAAGTCTTTTTTATAGCGAAGCAGTTCATCGTTCAATTCTGAGAAAACTTCATTTATGTAGCTTGGGAATACTTCGCACGCTTGTATTTTTGAAGCTGTCGTCTCAGAATCATTGAAGGCTCCTAACGTTTTACCGAACAACTGTGAACTGGTTCCGACTAACAGGGAACTGATGGCTACACTACAGGTGATCTGTTTGGCTTTTTTCAACCGTTTCACTTTCCTTTTCCGGCTAATTGAATCTTTCCTTCGCTCCAGAGGATCGCCCCCTTTCACCGCATCGTTCGTATCAAATCCATTTTGTTCGTTATTAAGAATTCGTTAACCTGAGTATATACGCTGCTCCGTTTTTTGAAAACACTCAAATAAGCTGTTTATCCTTTATAAAGAACATAAAAACTACTATTATCTTCGTTTTTCTAAGTTTATCTCAAAATAAACATTTTTCGTTCTTTTTTTAGAACGAATTTGTTCTATATTATAGAACTGTCCGAAATACTAAAAAAGAACTGCTTTATGTTAGCTCAAAAATAGGTAGGCTAAGTAAACACAGCTATTCCGTAACATATTCCATTTTTTAACGACTTATTTAACAAAGGGGGATGGGAAGATGAAGAAACTTGGAATCCTATTCGTGTTAAGTGTTTTATTTTTATCGGCATGCGGCCAATCCGAACCACCTCAAACAAAGAAAAAGGCTAAAAGCGGGGACGATTTGGACAACTATCAAATGATTGTGGACTCCTGTCCAGAGCCAAACTATGACGGGGACACATTCGATGAGTTATCTGAGGAAGAACAAAATTTGTATGATGTAGAACAGATTTCCGATGAAATGAAAGAACATCATCCAGAAATGCTGCAAGTCTCAACACTCCAATCGAAACGGCAGGAATTCTTAAATAAGGGGATTTCTGAAAAAGGCTACACGTTGGAGGATTTGAAAAACATCGGTGACATGTATCTGGTTAAAGGGACAATCATTCTTCAATTCAAAGAGCAGTTGAATGAAGAAGAACAGCAAGTGAAAGAAGCTTTTATAAAAACAGCGGATGAACTCAAACAAAAATTCAATGAAAATGCTATTCATATCGAAGAAGTAAGGCTTTCTGCAAATGAGCTCAGAAAACAGAATGATGCTTTATCCAAAATCATAGACGGTTCTTCTATAGAAGATAAATTATGGGGCTTTGGCACATGTACATCTTCCAACCAATTGAAGATCGATGTGACGGAACCCTTAACGAACGAAGAGCTTCAACATTTAAATGAAAATGCTGAAGTTAAAATTGCTGTTCAAGTGGAGGAGCCGAATCAATTAAAGGGCTACGTAACGGAAGTCAAAGAAGATGAAATGCTTGTGGATATGATTTGGTTCAGTAACCGTCCAGAGGAAGTGAAAGTGGGGGACCGGGTAAACGTCTCTTACACGAATGTAATGGAATCTCTTCCGGCACAATCAGGAGCTAAGGAGACGGAAATCTTAAAAGATCTTCAACCTGAAGGTGCTGATATGAAAACCTCTGAAGTGATTGAAAATGCAGTTAACCAGGGGAAAGAAAAGATCCAAAGCTCTTCCCCACATCCCCAATATTTAAGTGTAAAAGAAATTGACTACATTAAGAAAAATGATCAATGGAACGTATTATTTGAAACGACAGCCGGAGAAGAAGACGTGGATATTGAAGTGGAAGATGAGTGAGATGATTGTGAAACGCACTAAGGCTGGGAAAAATAATTTTCCCGCTAGAAAACCCGAATGAATTCGTTCGGGTTTTCTTTATGAAGCTATATGTACTTACGCCGCTCCGGCAATATACTTCGCTTTCCGCGACGGCCTCAGATTCCTCAGAAAGCAAAGACCGCTTTCTTCTGGGGTCTTCGCCTCGTGCTGTTCCCGTAGGAGAGTCTACATATGTTCCCTACGCTCCAGTTGATCCATTCTAATCTATTGTTCATGAGTGGCAGTTATTGTTTTATCCCAGCCTCAGTCTATTGATTATGGAGATTAACGGGATCATTATCCCATTCTTCTTTAAAATACAATTAATTTAACCATATATAAATGTGTAATTTGGCCCCCATTACTCTCTGTTTTTTGCTATAATTACACTACTATTACAAAAAAATACATATATTTTGTCTAAAAATGAATACTTGAAAGTGGGGGAAGGAATGTCTATTCTTAAAAACTTTTTCAACGTTTTAACTGAGAAAAGAGAAATTAAAGAACCCGAAATTTATAAAGAATCTAGTGAATCATCCAATTTGATTACACACTTAACTAGCTTGTCAGAAAAGAAAGATCCAAACATCAACCTGAAAAAAGTGGAAAAACACTTAAAATTATTTTCAATAGGTCAAACAGGAGAGAAAAACGTTCGATTTGAACTTCAAAATTCAATGCTTCCTCTTGTAATTTTGCATAATGTGTACCTTGAATATGAAGATTATCATGCTCAATTAGATTTTGTAATCATTACTCATAAGTTCATTATGGTTCTAGAAGTTAAAAAGTTGTTTGGAAATATACATATAACAGATCAGGGTGACTTCCAACGAGTCATTCCCAAGAATAATAGAGGTATTAACAAAGAGGGAATGTACAGCCCGATTAATCAAGTGGAAAGACATGTAGCAATCCTGGAAAAACTCCTTAAAGATAAAGGTATAATAACAAATCTCCCGGTCAAATACGCTGTATCATTTGCAAATCCGAAAACGATTATAGATGTTTCTAAAAATGCACCAGACAATATCCAATCCAGTGTTATTCGACATGATCAAATTAAGAATTTCATAAAAAATGAATTAGAGAAAAAATCCCCCCTACTAATATCTGACCAACAAGTGTATGAAATAGCCGATACCATCCTTGAATACCATAAAGAGAAAACTTTCAACTTAGAGGATTATAAGTTAGATATATCAGAAGTGCCCGAAAAGAATGACGCTAACCATAAACCTAAGACAAGTGAAAGCAACCGTAAGGAAGGTGATTTAAAGAGATCCCTCACTCAATTTCGTTTAAGACGTTCCAAAGAACTTAAGGTTAAGCCTTACTATATTTTCACGAATAAAATATTAGATCGCCTTTTAGAAACAGAGCCTCGCACCGTGGAGCAACTCTTAGAAATAGAAGGTATTGGACAAACAAGAGTACAGGAGTTCGGAAAAGATATATTATCTATCATTAAAAGTCACCATAATAGCCATCACCCCGGAGATTTCTATGTTAATAAACCTGAGACGTCAAGAATTAACTCAAAGGCTCTGAATAATGAAGCAATACGAGCTGCATTAACTGCTTTTAGAAGCAACCGGTCAAAAGAACTTAATGTCAAACCTTTTTATATCTTCACTAATCATACAGTAGAATCTATTCTTATTAAGAAACCTGCTACTATTAATGAGCTGTTGAAAATAGAAGGGATAGGTCCCAAAAAAGCGGAAGAATTCGGTCAGGATATTTTAAACATTTTAAAGAACAGTGCTGTAAAATAACTGGATATTTATATAACAAAAAATGCCTGACTCCCATCACGCTAAATTACTAGCGTGATGGGAGCCAGGACTCGTCATCAAAAAACAGAGCGCCCGGCATACGCCATTGGACGCTCTGTTACTTATACCCATATCAATCAATGTATCGTCTTGCACCAGAAAATTCACTTGAATAATAGTCAGATTCAAAGACATCGATCACCTCAACGGTGCTTGCTGAATTAGGCGCGTGGATCATCTCACCGTTGCCGATATACATCCCGACGTGGTGGACAGATCCTTCTCCTTCATCATACGCGAAGAACAACAGGTCGCCTTTCTGCAAATCTTCTTTTGCTACAGGAGTCCCGTTTTCTGCCTGTACAGAGGAATCTCTCGGAATCGTGATGCCATGCGCTTTGTGGATGGTATGGGTGAATCCGGAACAGTCAAAACCGAAACCGGAAGCTCCTGCCCATAGATACGGCAGACCCAAGAATTGTTTTGCTGTTTCTTCGAGGTCTTCTCCGTCTGGTGCAGGTATATCTTCCTTATCTTTATAAATGGATACGTCTTCACTGTTCATCCATTTCATTCCGTCACTAGGAGTAGCAACGAGAATCATCTCTCCTGTCTGAGCTACAACAGGAAGGCGTGTATTGAAACTGATTTCCTTGAATTCTTTCTTCTTATTCCTATGGTCATAGAGATCAGCTGTAGGTGCTGTGACAAGCGCGAAAGGTCTGCGCTCTTTCAGTACACTGTAAAGTTTTTCATCAGAGAGCTGTTTCTTCGGCATCCAGGCCGGATAACCGAGTTCATTTTTCGGTGTCGGTTGACCGTCGACAGCGACTTTCACCCAGTCCCCTTCTTCTTCGAGTACCGTCACTTTCTGTCCGTAAAGCGCTTGAGTCTGCAATTCACCGACAAGCCATCTCTTCTCATCGACCGTCATGCTTTCCGTCCAACCCCACATGTCGACGGGGTTACCTAAAGACGGGGCATCCAATTCCCTCGCTTGATCCGGTTCACTCCACAACGTAGCAACAGAAACATCGACATACATTTCCTTATCATCCGCATGTACAGTAGATCCAAAAGCAATACTCAGCAGCATAACTAAGGCGATCAGCCAATATTTTTTCATCATTCATACCCCTCCATTAAAGATTAATAGAAACCAAGTCCAGGCAAATCAGTTACCGTCACTTCCCTTCCTTCGTAACTCATCCCCCCTTTCAATCCTTCATCTTTCATCCATAACGGCGCATCAAGGTCATAGATTTTAATATTCGGATGAGCCATAGCCAGGTGGACGGCTGCTGTACCGGAAACGGTCGATTCCATCATACTTCCGATCATGCAGGGGATGCCTGCACTTTCACAGATATCAGCGATCTGCCCGGCTCTTCTCAGTCCTCCCGCTTTCATCAGTTTGATGTTCACGTAATCGACGCATTCCATCTCAACCAACCGAAGGACTTCACTTGGAGAAAAAACGCTCTCATCCGCCATAATCGGCAGATGGACATGGTCCCGCACATATTTCAGTGCTTTCAGATCATGGGCGGGCACGGGCTGTTCGATGAATTCAACATTGATGTCCTCTTTTTCAAGTCGATTAATAAAATGGACCGCCTGTTTCCCGTTCCACCCTTGATTGGCATCAAGGCGCAGACGGACGTTGTCTCCCACCGCTTCTTTCACTTTCAGAAGACGCTGGAAGTCCTCCTTTTCCTCATGACCGACCTTCAATTTAAGTACATCGAACCCTTCTTCCACTCTTGCCACTGCTTCATCCTGCATAGTGGCTGGATCATTGATGCTGACGGTCATATCTGTTTCCAAAACGTCTCTCTCCCCGCCGAGCAATCGATAGACAGGGAGGTTGCATTGTTTGCCAAAAGCATCATGGATCGCTATATCAACAGCCGCTTTGGCATTTGAATTATTGATGCAGCTTTTTTCCAATTTCAAAAGAAGATCGTTCCGTTTATTCATGTCCTCGTATAGAAGAGCATCTTTTATCGGTCCCTCGACAGCCGCTATCATCCCATCAAGGGAATCTCCAGTGACCTGAAGCGTCGCTGTTGCAGACCCTAACCCTTCATTGCCATCTTCTGTTTGCAAACGGACATCCATGACTTCGATCGTTTCCACCGTGCGGACAGCGGTTTTGAAAGGTCTTTTGAGGGAGACGGTTCTCTTCTCACAAACGATATCGGTAATTTTCATTTTCCTTCCCCCTTACAAATTAGACAGAATTTCAGCAACCGCGAGACCACCATACGTCCCGAGGAACGAACCTCCGAGCGCCATCAGTACCCCGATCGGAATCAACGATCTGTGAAAGGCGCCGGCTAAGAGTGGCGCGGAGGCCATGCCGCCGATATTGGCCAGGCTGGAAACACCAAGCGTGAAAAGATCCAGCTTGAACACCTTCGCGACAATCATCATGATGATCGCATGGACAGCAAGGATGACAAACCCGGAGATGATGTAAACCGGAGCTTGTCCCAACTGGGAAAAGTCCGCTCTCGAAGCGATGAGGGCAATGACGATATAAAGAAAGACGTTCGCCATATCCATCGATCCCGGAACTTTGGCCAGTTTAGTCATAGCGAGCACTACACCAAGGATGGAAACGATCAGAATCGTCCATGTCGTCGCGTTCACTACGGTACCGAAGGACGGCAGTAGACCACCGATCTCTGCAGCAACAGCGGAGACGAAGATCGCCAATGCAAGAAGTCCAAGCATGTGAACAAAAGAGATCGTTTTTCCTTCTTTTTCTTCATCTTCTTCCATCAGCTCTTGCGTCACTTCATCCAGATGCTCGGTGTTGGATTTCGCCCATTTGTTGAAAACGGCAGCGAAAGGCACCAGCCAAAACATGAGCATCACCCATGTCGAGTAGTTGATCGTGTCCATAATCAATGCATAACCGAAGATATTTTCCGGCACTTCGAGGATTCCCTGGATGATCACCATGTTGGCAGAACCGCCTGTCCAGCTTCCTGCCAGAGCACCGAAAGCTTCTGAGGTATTCGGTGCATAGAAACCTTGAAATAATAGGAAAGTGATGACGAAACCAGCCATGATACTGAAAGCAGCTGCAAAATAGCCGATCAGCATTTTCGGCCCGAGCTTGACCAGCTTCCTTAAGTCACAATTGAGAAGCATGAGAAAGATGAGCATCGGCAAAAGCACATCGCGGACATTTCCATATGTGCTGTCGATCGTTTCCGTCGATCCGATGATGCCCGTCGTCTTCAGGATGGCCCCGCCAAAATAAATGAGGACGATACCTGGAACAACCTTGAAAAACTTACTTTTCGATGACTCCAGGACAGCGACAAGACCGGACAGGCCGATAATCACTCCCAAATACAAAAATCCATTTTCGATCATAAAGCAATTCCCCCTTGAATGATGTAAATGTATAAAAACAAAAAACCCAGCCGTCAAGAATACTCTTCTTGTCGACTGGGTTTTATCCACGATTAAGTGAGATAAAGCAATCTTTATCCTATATTCATTATGTCACAGTACTTCAACTGTGCCTGTTTGAAAGCGGCAATCAGTGCTTTTTGAGATGATCCGAAATAGCGCTCCCGTATCGCCTGCTCGATCGATTCCTCGTCCGTCATCTTCTTTCCGATGAACAGACTATGTACAAAATAGACCGTAATATCCATCATTGCGGTACATTCGACATCAACAATCTCATGGTTTGTCGTATCGACGACGAATCCCGCAAAAAAAGATTCATATTTTTTCGTAATGGCATTGTTCCCGGGTGATTTGGACTCACCCACCACATAACATGTGTGCTCTGAATACATTCTGAAATGCCTCCGATCCTCTGACATCTTTTGTATGGAAAGCCCGTCCGTCAAAAGACAAACTGCCATTACAAAATGCAGATTCCTATCGGTGTTCATAAAAATATTATCATTATTTTGAAACGCTTTCAATATATTTTTTTGAATTCTCTAACAAAGTCGTAACGATTTATACATACTGCCTGAGCTGAATGTTTTCACTTCCTTACAAGGCCAGGGGCTGCCAAACCCCTCTACCTTCTACAACGCCTTCACTAACCCACCATCAACCACCAGCGACTGACCCGTCAAGTAAGTATTGGCACCAGAAGCAAGAAAAACGACGGATTTAGCGAACTCTTCAGGTTCTCCGTAACGCCCCATCGGGATCGACTGTTCTGTTTTCTTCTTCAACTCTTCCACAGAAGTCCCCAGTTTGTCCGCTCGTTTTTGATCGAGAGCAGCTACGCGGCCAGTCGCGATCCTTCCAGGCCCTACTGTATTGATCAGGATATTATCTCCAGCTAATTCTTGAGATAGACTTTTGGCGAGCCCTACGATTCCTGCCCGGAAAGTATTGGAGAGGATCAAATTATCCAATGTTTGTTTGATGGAGGAAGAAGCGATATTTACGATTTTTCCCTGTTGCTGCTCCTTCATCGATGGCAGCACCTCGCGGATGGTGCGGGTGAAGCTGAGAAGGTTCAACTCGAAAGCTTTCTGCCAGTCTTCATCTGAAAATTGATCGAACGTACCTGCAGGTGGTCCGCCGGCATTGTTGATCAATACATCGACCGTTCCATTCCAATCGATGGCTTTTTGAATCAGCTGTTCAATGTCGTCTTTCTTTGTGACATCGCATACTTGATAGTCAATTTGTTGATTGCCGCTCACTTCTTTGATCTCCGCTGCTGTTGTTTGTAATTCTTCCGAGCTGCGGCTGGATATCAATACGTGAGCTCCTTCTTTAGCGAATTCCGTACTGATTGCTTTTCCTAATCCTTTACTGGAAGCTAAGACTACCACTGATTTACCTTTTAACTGTAGATCCATATCGGGTTCCTGCCTTTCTATTGTTTTTTTAAATCGTTGACCGGGTTTTTCAAAGCTGGAAAACCAGCAATCTGACATTCTATGATGTCCCCATCTCGCAGTACGATGGCCCCTGGTGTTCCTGTAGAAATAATATCCCCCGGTTTCAATGTCATCACTTGGGAGTGGAAAGAGACCAAGTCATATGGTGGAAAGGTCATGTTTGCTACTTTGTTCGACCGGTGCACCTCTCCGTTGAGGATCGTTGCTACCTCCAGTTGATCTAAATCCCCGATCTCATCCGGTGTCACGAGTTGTGGACCAAAGCTGAAAAAGGTGTCAAAACTTTTAGAACGAGTCAAGTACCGTGGATTACGCTTCAGAATATCTTCTGCCGTCATATCAATGATTGTCGTATATCCTGCGATCACCTGCTTCGCATCTTCTACGGAAACGTCCTTACATTCCTCACCGATGACGATTCCGAGTTCAGCTTCACCCGTCGTTCGTTCCGATTGATGGGGCAGACAGATCCGATCTCCATGACCGATGATGGTCGTGTCCGGTTTCATAAAACTCGCCGGTTCCCCCTGTGGGGCTTTTTCATCTAAATCAGATGCATGATCGACATAGTTCAATCCAATCCCCCATATTTTACTGGGATGGCGGTAAAGAGGGCCGTATTCCGGAGATGCGACCCGTTCGATCTTGTCGGTCTCCTCAGCTGGTTGTTCCTGCCACCAAGTCTGGAAGGGTTTGAAATTTTGCGGTTGGAGCAATTCAAATAAATCATTTGGCCAGAATTTGTTAAAGTGTCCATTAATCGAAGGCAGCGGGATGGATTTTGACGCCTTATCCAGGACAGCTGCTTGTTCTTTTCCATTGTGTTTAATCGCTGTGAATCGCATGATTACTCCACCTTTCTAATTAAAGTGCAGAACGGTGCTGCTGAATTTCATCCGTTTTTTTCAAATTGGTTACTAAGATCAGCACAAAGACGGATAACCCGATAAGGTCTGTCACAAGGCCTGGATAAATGAGCAGTAAAGCGCCTGCCCCTGCTAGCATTCGTAACCAGCCCGGTATACTCGTTCTGAGATACCCCTCTGTCATGATCGATAATAGGAAAACACCGATCAGGGACGTAACCGTAATCAGGAGGATATTCATAACGGTCGCATCAATCATGAGCATTTCATGGGAAAATACAAACATGAAAGGAACGATGAAACCTGCGATGGCAAGCTTCATTGCCTGGAACCCTGTTTTGTTCGGATCGCCGCCAGCGACTCCAGCACCTGCAAAGGCAGCGAGAGCGACAGGTGGCGTGATATTGGCAAAAATCCCGAAGTAGAAGACGAACATGTGTGCAACAAAGGTAGCTGTCTCCGTCGAACCTGCCAATTCCCTGTATAAAGGAAGCTGCAACAAGATCGGTGCTGCCATCGTACTTGTGATGATATAGGTCGGGATACTCGGTAAGCCCATCCCTAATATGATCGAAGTGATCATCGTAAGTACGAGTGTGATGAGCAACTGGATAAGCGGACTGTCGACGGCACTGCCGATACTGACAATGCTGTTCGCGATTTCCAGTGCTACCCCTGTTAGGGAAGCGATTCCTACGACAATCCCAACAGCACCACACGCGATCGCTACAGGGACGGTTGTTTTCGCCCCGTCCTCAAGAGCCCGCAGACAGTCGGTAATTCCTACTTCATCGCCGGTAATATTCATCAGCTTTCTTCCTATATTAATAGCTAATGGGATTACCAGGATAAGGAGCAGCTCCCACCAATCACTACGGACATTCGGCATGCTTCTTCCTGTAATCAAAGCAGATAATTGCGGTTGGAAAATCAAAAATAGAGAAATGGCTACGATGACAGGCAACATTCTCTTTGAACCTGCAATGACGATGGTTGCGATAATCGACCAAAATGCGGCATAGAAGGGAGTTTTCCCAGAGAAAAGCAAATAAAGTAATGTCAGCATCGGCACAATCAAATGTCCGCGTTCAGCTATAACTTCCTTCAAGGAAGGGAGCTCACTTTTCGGCAAACCTTTCAATCCACGCTTAGCTGCCCGAAAATGAACTTGCAATAAGATCCCGACATAAAATAAGAGCGCCGGTATGATTCCAGCCATAATGATTTTCGTATAGGCCATATTGAGGTTTTCCGCCATGATAAAAGCTGCTGCCCCCATGATCGGCGGGAGGATTTGGCCGCCTACGCTGGCAGCAGATTCGACGGCTCCGGCGAAGTTTTTCTTGTAGCCGATTTTTTTCATCAACGGAATGGTGAAGGTTCCTGTCGTGACGACGTTCGCGATGGCAGAGCCATTGATCGACCCGAGGAAACCACTGGCGATGACGGCCACTTTGGCAGGTCCACCCTTGGTATGGCCTGCTACTGCTAGGGCCAAATCATTGAATAGTTTCCCCATCCCAGACCTTCCCAGAAAAGCCCCGAATAAAATGAACAAAATGATATAACTGGCTGATACGCCAATCGCGGTACCGAGCACCCCTTCTGTGATGAACACCAATTGAGCGATGATCTGTTTGGATACATTGGTCAGCACAGGCATCGTCAATTCCGGGTAGACGGATAATTTCACGTAGAATCCATAAATCAGAAATCCAAGTCCAAGCAGAGCAAGGCCCCAGCCCGTCACTCTCCGGGTAATATCAAACAATAAAAGGATGATAAGGATCCCGACATAAAAATCCATATCGTTGATTTGCCCGCCGGATTGAATGATCCGTTCAGCCGTCGCCAGCATATAGATGGCTACAAATAAGGACAAACCTGCCGTGATGTAATCATACAAAGGAACACCCTTACTCCCTTTTTTCCTTATAAAGGGATACATAAGAAAACCAAGCGTCATCAATGTATAGAGGTGAATACTTCGTTGTTTGATATCCACCAGTGAACCTGCATATGAGGTGTATAAATGAAACAATGATAACGCAATGGCTAAGATCGATATCGTCAAGGCGACCGGTTTAGCAATATTCACCCTTGTCGTACTTTCACGGTCGTACTTTTCAGCTGTCCCGCTTTCCTGCTTACTCATCCCTATTCACCTCTTTAATTTCACTAAAATGTAGTACCTGACTGTGTTCAGTAAAGAATGTTGACCGACATTGATTTGATAAGCTTTGTTTTTATCAAGATTAAAGTTGGCATCCTTTCCATAGATGAAACGGTGATCAGTGGATTCGCCTGTCCTTAGTGAGAGATTTTTCCCTATCGTCTGGTCGATGCCAGTCATGTAAACCCAGCCATCCTTGATATAGGTGCGATCCCCGGTATCACTCGGCACCCCTGCCCCGAACGTTTTAAAACGGGTACCTGTCAGTTCAATCATTCCGTCCTGCAAAACGAACATTTCTTCCCATTCTTCCTTCTCAACTGAATGCTTCCACCTTACTTTGAATTCCGCTTCTTCTTCATAAAGGTGAAATTTTTGCACCGTACCTTGTGATGTAATGGTCAGCGCTGGAACTTTAACAATCATAAGTAAAGCGATAACCGTCCCCATGACAGCTGCGAACAATATCATATGCTTCCATTTCATCGAATAAAAAAGGGCACCAGATCGATGCCCTGTTCCCTTTACTCCAGAATGCCTTGTTCTTCATAGAATTTCTTGGCCCCAGGGTGGAGTGGTGCAATCAAGCCTTTGGCAATCTCATCCCGGCCCAATTGTTTCAATGCTCCGACAGACACTCCTTCAGTTCCAAGGTACTCATAGTAGCGTTTTGTCATGTCATAGACGACATCTTCACTCAAGTCAGGGGACACGATGATCATATTCTGGATTCCGACGGTTTCGACTGGTTCTTCCAAGTTATACCTTGCTTCATCGCCAGCCTCGATCGTATTCGCTTTATAGAAAGGATACTTTTCCATCAAAGCATTTGCCGTATCTCCTTTGATTTCAACAAAATTGATATCCGTTTGCTGCAGCAGGTCGGTGATATTACTGTTCGGTACGCCAGACGTAAAGAAAGCAGCATCAAGGTTGCCATTCTTCATTTCCTGGACACTGTCCGCATAACCGGTGTGGGTCACTTTTGATAGATCATCATAAGTAAGGCCTACCGCTTCAAGGACCTTTTTAGCACTTTGTTCTACACCTGAACCTACTTTTCCGACTCCTACTTTCTTCCCTTTTAAATCCTCGATGGAAGTTATCCCACTATCTTTAAGTGCGACAATTTGGACAACGTTCTGATACATTCCCGCCATCGCTTGCACCTCGACAGCGTTCCCTTCGAACTGACCGTTGCCCTCAATCGCATCATAGCCGACATCACTCATGATGATCGCCATCTGGTTCAGACTGTCCTTGATATTCTGGATATTCGCAACAGAGGCTCCCGTCGACTCGACCGTGACATTATCGATGCTGTCACTTTCTTCAAATACCGGCTTCAACGCACCACCGATAGGATAGTAAGTCCCTGATGTCCCCCCTGTTCCGAAAACAATCGATTCTGATCCAGAGTCCCCTGAACCTGAAGCTTCTTCAGAACCGCCATCACCTCCACAAGCAGCTAAAATCGTTGTAAGCGCCAGGGCTAATACAAATAATAATCGTTTTAACATTTTCCCATCCCCCAATTCTTAATATTCTAAAAATAATGATAACGCTTACACTATACTTTTAGAATATTATGAACATATTGGACATTTTGGTCTTTTTGGTCATCGATAGGCAAAAAAGAGTGGCTGGGACAAAACGTTGACTGCCACTGGAAAAGATGGACAATAAAGTAGAATGGATCAAATGAAGCGTAGGCAACATACGTAGACTCCTGCGGGAACAGCACGAGGCGAAGACCCCGGAAGAAAGCGGTCTTTGCTTTCAGAGGAGGCTGAGGCCGTGCCCGCGGAAAGCGAAGTATGTTGCCGGAGCGGCGTATGTATTGCTTCATAAAGAAAACCCGAACGATTCGTTCGGGTTTTCTAGTGGAGAAATTCTTTTATCCCAGCCCCCTCACACTTTCATTTGATAACGATTCACAGGACGGCCAACTTCCCCGTACTGGATTTCAATCTCTACTTCGCCTATTTTTTGAAGATATTCTAAATAGCGGCGTGCTGTCACTCGAGCCATTCCGATCCCATCCGCCACTTGCTCTGCAGATAAGGCACGGACACTTTGTTGAAGGAATTGTTTAACCTGTTCCAGCGTTTGCTGATTCAGCCCTTTAGGTAACTCCTTTATTCCTTCCTGGACATAACTGCCAATCAATCCATCCACCTGTGCTTGCTGCAGGGCCCCTTCGCCGCTTACTTGGGAATGAAAGGTTTTGTAATTGAGCAGCGATTGCTGAAGCCTTTCGAATTTGAACGGCTTGATGATATAATCAACCACCCCATTCTGGAACATTGAACGGATCACTTCTTTATCATTGGCAGCAGTGATTACAATGACGTCGACATCAAAGGCATAATTCCGGATCTCTTTTAATGTCTCCATTCCGTCCAAACCCGGCATGTAGATATCAAGGATAATCAGATGTGGAGATAACTTTTCAGCGAGACGCACGCCTTCTTTTCCATCAGAAGCTATATCAATCACTTTGAATGGAGAGACTCTCTCGATGAATTGCCTATTCACTTCCTGGACCATCGGGTCATCTTCAATCAACAATACTTCAATAACCTGTTGTTGTTTGCTCATATACGCCCTCCTCATATGCCATAGGGATATGGATGACGATGCTTGTCCCTTCCCCTTGTTTGGAGATGACTTCTATCTCTCCTAAACCTTTCTCTACGATATTGTTCACTAGATACAAGCCTATTCCTGAGCCCTTGCTTCCTTTAGTCGAGAAACCTTTGTCAAAGACCTTTGTGTGTTCATCTTCAGGAATCCCTTCCCCATTATCCTCGACAGCGAGCGTGCAGATCTGACTGTTCTGGGTAATCGAAATATCGATCCACCTTTGGTCTCGTTCGACATCGTCAAAAGAGTGGAAAGCATTCTCGATCAAGTTGCCCAGGATAAGAACGAAGTCATGTTCATCCAATAAAGGCGGGTATTCATTCAAGCTGCTCTGTTCATCAATCGCTACTTCAATCCCCAGCTCCTTGCCGCGGCTCACTTTGCTCAAGAGCAAGCCGGATAAACTGTAATCTTTAATATTGTTCACCAAAAATTTCGATAATTTTTCCTGTTTCTCTGAAGTTTCAAAGACAAAGTTCAAGGCCTCTTCCTTTTGATCCAGTTGAATCAAGCCTGCGATGGTATGTAGTTTATTCATATGCTCATGGTTCTGGACTCTTAATGCATCCACAAACGCTTTTACCCCTGTCAATTCTTCAGCGAGTTTGGTCACTTCAGTACGATCCTGAAAAATGGCCACCGCTCCGATCGTGTCATTGTCGACACGGATGGGAATTCGATTACTCATGATCAACGTGCTCCCCAGACGGATTTCTTCATTGAAGGCAACTTCTCCTGAAGAAAGGACCTCCGCTAATTTAATGTCTGGAATGACGTTTTTGATCCATTGATGAGTGTAATCTCCGTGAAGACCAAGAATCGTCTTCGCTTTCTCGTTCATGATGGTAATCTTCCCTTGCTTATCAATTGCCACGACGCCTTCGTTCATCGCTTGAAAAGTCGCCGTCCGTTCGACTAGCAGCTGAACGATTTCATGAGGTTCTAAACGATAGGTTTGCTCTTTCAAGTGCCTTGCAAGAAGCCATGATCCTGCAATCCCGAACAAGGAAGTCAAGAAGAGAACAAAGAGGATTTCATTTTTCATCTTTAAAAGGATCTCTTGTACAGATGGCAGGAGATTGCCGACAATGACGACACCGATTTGCTCATGCTCGTTATTCATCACAGGTACAAATCCTCTTACAGCTATCCCAGATTCTCCCTTCGCTTTTGAGGTATAGCTATGCTCAGCAAAAGCAGGTCCTTCATCTTTTCCTGAAGATAAGGTACCAAGCTTTTCATCCACAGGGTGGGAATATCGGATGCGGTTCATATTCAGGACGACGATATAGTCTGCACTGTTGATCGTCCTGATCCTCTCCACCATCGGATTGATTCGTTTCCACCCCTCTGATTCTGTCAGCCCCTCTTTCAATGCAGAAAGATTTGCTACCGTTCTTCCTGTCACAAGGGCACGCTCTCCGAGTGACTCTTCCTTCGTTTCTATTGTATTTCCAATAATGATGATGCCACCGATCAGAATAGCAAAAAGAACAATTCCGAATGATAGAATTGTAATTTTCCAGCGGATGGGCATCCGTTTCAGTGACATAACCATTCTTCCTTCCTCCTCTAATATAGAGTGCGTTTAAAAAGGAGCATAAAAAAGACCGGGAAGTTCAAGGCGACGCAGCTTTGAGCACCGGAGTGTACGTAAACAGGTACATGAGGAGCGGAAAAGCAAGCCAAAGAAGAAATTCGAAGTGTCTTTTTTTACCGGACTTTTGAACATCCTCTAGTATTTCTAGTGTATCACTTAAAAGTCTAGCTATGGTACACTGATGTAAACGATTCCAAGGGGTTGTTCCTTTGAAAACTTTCGCAGCTATCAGTCTATTCATTTTCACTGGAATTTTCACCGCTCTTTTTTTCGGGTTCGATTTAAGCGAAGCTGCTGAACCACTGGAATATGACGATGAACAAGAGGGATTAGAAGATGAGGTCGTCATCAAATTCAGTCACGTCGTAGCCGAAAACACACCGAAAGGGAAAGCAGCCAGGAAGTTCGCCTCCCTCGTCCAAGAGCGGTCGAACGGCGAGATCAAAGTTGAAGTCTATTCCAACGGCACCCTTTACAATGACCAAAACGAATACACCGCATTAAAGAACGGTCATATCCAAATGATCGCTCCCGCCACTTCCAAACTGCCCGAACGTTTTCCCAAATGGCAGGTTCTTGATCTTCCTTACGCTTTTCCTACATATGAAGCTGTCAGACAAGCATACGAGGGAGAAATCGGCACAACGCTGTTAAACGACTTGGAAGAGGACGATGTGAAAGGAATGACTTTTTGGTACAACGGTTATAAACAAGTGACAAGTAATAAGCAGCCGCTCACTGTTCCAGCCGATTTCAACCGGACACACTTCAGAATCATGCCGAGCCCGGTGATAGAATCTCAATTTCAGGCGCTTGGTGCCAGTACGAGCAAGCTCCCTTTCAACAAAACTTACACCAACCTCGAGGTCGATTTCATTGACGGTCAGGAAAACACACCATCGAACGTCTACTCCAAGAAGCTTTTCGAAAAACAAAAGCATATGACGATCAGCAACCATGGCTACTTAGGGTATGTCGTCCTCATGAATCAAGCCTTCTGGAAGGATCTTTCTGAAGAACATCAAACGATCGTCCTTAATGCAATGAGTGAAACGACCAACTGGGTCCGGCGTCATTCCATCGAAATGAATGACGCCTACCTTCGTCAGATGAAGCGGGAAGATTCGATAGAAGTCCACTACTTGACAAGCGAACAGAAAGAATTATGGAAACAGACGTTTCAGCCTGTCTATGAAGAAGCGGAACACATCGTAGGAAACCGTTTGATAGAAAAGCTCTATGAATTACAGGAACAATACGAATAAAGATAGAGGAGGAAGAAAAATGAAAACTCTTTTTGTTGCCGGACATTCGAAGTTACCTACAGGGATTGCTGCCAATCACATCTCAGAATCCTTGACGCTCACGTTAGAAATCGATAAAAAATACGGTGTCATTTTGGATGCCTCTTGTACGTTAGCAACCGAGCACGGGCGGGGGTTCATCAAGTCTTTATTAAAGGGCTACAGTTTAAAGGATGGGATTGATGAACCTTTAGAGGTCTTGAAAGAAGGTTACTTAGGTAAAGCCGGGAATGCTCTGGAAGCCGCCTTGAAGGATTCCTACAAACAATATCAACTCCACCAATAAAGCGATGATGTTATTTGTAAGACTAGATTTCGAGACTTTTATTGAGGTTATAGGGCTGCGGGATGAACATGATCGGTGAGATCCCGCAAGGCGAAGCCTGAGGAAGCTCACCACATGCCCGCGGAAAGCGATCCGTTTTCCAAGCCATCATCACCGCTTACAAAAGCCTCGAAACTGAGTCTTCCAAAATCGAAAAAAGGGCCAGAGTATTTCCGGCCCTTTCTTTTATCCTACCCTCGTGTATTCTAATTGTGGTAATTTCCTTGCGATCTCTTTGCCGATCTCTAAAGAGGCTGTCGCTGCCGGTGATGGGGCATTACAAACATGGACTGAGCGTTTACCTGTAATCAAGTGAAAATCATCGACGAGCTGACCGTCTTTCAACATCGCCTGCGCTCTTACCCCTGCATCTGTCGGAATCACGTCATCCGTCTGTATTTCCGGAACAAGTCGTTGAAGACTTTTAACAAAGCTTTGTTTATGAACGGAACGGACCATCTCTTTCATGCCTTCTTTCACATTCGCTCGTGCCATTCTCCAGAAACCAGGAAAGGACAAGACATCAAGTGTGTCTTTCAAATGGAAATCCGTTTTTCGATAGCCTTCACGTTTAAAGCTCAATACTGCATTCGGACCGGCATGGATGCCGCCATCGATCATCTTCGTAAGGTGGACACCTAAAAACGGGAAGTCCGGGTTTGGAACCGGATAGATGAGCCCTTTGACAAGATGACTTTTCTCTTCCGTCAACTCGAAATACTCTCCACGGAAGGGGACGATTCTTAAATCGGTATGAATCCCTGCCATTTTCACGAGACGATCGCTGTATAAACCGGCACAGTTGATCATGAAACGGGAATGGAGGCTTTTCTCCGGGGTATCGACCACCACTTCATTTTCCCGTTCCGAAATATCCATAACCGCTGATCCAAGCATGAACTCTGCCCCTGCCTTTTCTAACAGTTCCTTAAGTTTTTCACTTACTTTACTGTAATCAACGATTCCTGTGCTAGGTACTTTTAACCCAGCTATGCCATTGACGTGCGGCTCGATTTCATGAAGCTCTTCTTGATTGATTTTCGTTACGTTCAGCCGGTTTTGCTGGACCCGCTCATACAATGCTTCCATTCTCGGAAGCTCTTCCTGTTCGGTAGCGACCAGCACTTTCCCGCAAACCTCATGAGGAATATCATGATCCTGGCAGAACTTGACCATCGTGTTCCGTCCCTGGATCGCCATCCTCGCTTTTAAACTGCCTGGTTTATAGTAGACTCCAGAGTGAATCACACCACTATTCCTGCCGGTTTGGTGAGTAGAGATTTGCTGTTCTTTTTCCACGATGACCATTTTGGCATGCGGATATTTCTGCATAAGGGCATATGCTGTCGATAAACCGACAATTCCGCCTCCGATAATTACGTAATCATACATTCCTACGACCTCCTACTACTGGACGAACCTTCCTCTTTGGCGCAAAAGCTCTCTGTGTAAATCAGGATTCTTTTCAAAACCATCTCTTCCATGGAGCCAGAACCGGTTGTTCAACATCACTAAGTCGCCTATAGGCAGTTCCAACTCGATAAGCCCTGACGATTCTTCCATCGAATGGGACAATTCTTTCAAATATTGCGCCTGTTTGATGGTTTCAGGATAGACGAACTGATCGATGAAACAGATACAAGGCTTATTGTTCCACTCATAAAACGTTTTGCGCTGGACATCCTCTGAAACATTTTTACTGGCAGGCGCTTTATAAGTGAACGGGTATGATGCCAGTGGATGATTATAGTAATAATCGAAGTCTTCCCATTCATCGAGGTGAAGGAGTCGGGAGCTTCCGCCAACCGCATTCTCTTCTTCCATTTTCATCATCAAAAGCCAATCGGTCGGTTCGTCAACATACGTTCCATCCGTGTGAAGGGTGAACCTTCGATAAGCTTGACGGAGATACGAGTCACTATCGTCGGTATGTTTGACGGAAAAACGTGCATAGTATTTTTTCGACATGGCGTCAAAGTTCGGAATCCCTGCTAGATGACTCAAAGCCGTAGAAAACTTCACATAATCCTGAGCATCTGTCGTACGATTGCGTAGCCCGATCGTAAAACCACCAGAAGCGCGATCATTCAAAATGTGGCGAATCGTTTTCCCGAAATTTTCATCCAACAATTCAAGAAGCGTATGGGCAACCATCAAACGCTGGTATGGAATATATTCCAATTTTTCATCTGTAATGTCCTGCACTTCTTCTAAAAACCGATCAATGACATGCTCCTCTAACTCAATATTGTAAAGATGTTCATGATCGGAATGAGCCTGAATACGATAACCTTCACCGGTAAATGTCGGCAAACTTTCTTTTTTTATTTCCATTGCACACATAATTGGTACCCTCCATTAATTTTTAGTGCGATTCGTTTCTTATGGGCCCATAAGATTAAAAAAAGCCAGTCTTCCCCTTCTGAAGGGAAAACTGGCTTTAAACTGCGGATGAACCTCTGGTTTGCAGAGATTGAACAGTTTTACAGTTAAATGATTCACTTTAAAATCGCTTCCATTGCAACCGGGTATTGAAAGGGTACAGCCTTTCTATAGGGTTGCTTTCTGACACCATCTTATAACTATTTAAATTTTCTGTCAACAACCAGGTTGGAATTTTTCACCTTCTGTGACGATATCCCAAACGCTACAAATTATTGTCGGGCTTCTTCCCAAGCAGATGATGCTTTCTCTTCAACTTCTTCCCACGTAATGTCACCGGCTATATATTCCTGCATGGCAGCAGCCATAACATCTTCTGTCCAAGAAGTCGGCGCACCAAGGAAAATCCATCCGATTGTATTTCCCTCGCTGGCATGATTATAAATTTCCTGAGAAATAGGATCAGCGATTTCACTCTCTTCATATCCTTCATAAGCAGGAATGAACTTGAATTTCTCGGTGACAAACTCTTTCCCTTTCTCAGAAGTATACATCCAATCCAAGAAGTCCTTACTCGCCTGAATTACCTCTTCCCCTGACTCTTTATTAACAACCCAGTGGTTCGGTACGCCGACAGGAATGCTCCCCTCATACCCTTCCACAGGAATTGGCAGAATTCCTACGTTATTTTCAGCGAATTCCGGGTCCATCTGTTCAATTGTGTTATATACCCAGTTCCCTTGTTGAATCATCGCTACATTTCCCAGGGAAAAATGCTCTTCCACTTGTTGGGAATAATCTAAGTTTAGAGTTGGCTGGATGGAATACTCATTCTGCAAATCCAGAAAACGTTTCATTTGCTCACCCATGGTAAATTCAACAGAATCTGCTTCATATGCTTCCATCACATCATGATTGAATTCGTCTGCTAAAAAGGTGTTCGCCAAGTGGCTGCCTATCACCCATTTTTCTTTGGCTGCGAGTGCGAATGGGGCTTCAATTCCCAATTCTTCTTTTTGACTTTCCAGCGTTTCTACAGCTGCTTCCAAGTCTTCGTATGTTTGGATGTCATCAGGATTAATGCCTGCCTCTTCAAACACTTGCTTATTATAAAGAAGTCCATATCCCTCTTGATTAAATGGTAATCCGAGAACTTTTTCATCTCTTTTCACAGCAGAAAGTGTACCTTCCAGTGCTGCATCGACGGCCTTCGTATCTGACATATCTGCTAAATACTTTTCATACTCCTTAATGTCTGTCGGCCCTTGAGCATTGAATATGTCTGGTTCTTCACCAGATGAGAAGGTAGATTTCAATGCTGCTGCATAATCGTTTCCACCCCCTACGGTTTGAACATTTATATTGACTGCAGGATTTTCTTCTTCATAGACACTGACTAATTCTTCAAACTGATCTTTAAACTCTACTTTTTGTTGGAAAACATCAATTGTTATCTGATCTTCAGAAGAACTCTCTTCACTGGAGCCCGATGAAAATGAACACCCTGTCAAGGCTATAACTGATGCTATCAAAACTGTACCTACACTTGAAAGAAACTTTACCTTCTTCATAAAAACTCTCTCCTCTGACTATGTAATTGATAAAAAGAAGTGCATGAACCCTCGACTTACTCGTTTCTTTCACTTTTTCATGGCTAACCCCGCGATCCGGATATGTAATCGTTTAAAATTTACTTCATACTCTCCCTTCTCTTTTCTTAGAAACCTATTCTTGAAGAATAAGGAAAACGTTTGCACAATATAAAACTATTATATTTACAGAAAATTGTCAATATTTGCTTCTGGCTTTTAACATTCACATGTATCTCTATCATTTGAAGCGAGATTCGAGCTGTTTTCACATTCATACATGGAGCTGAATTCATGCCTTTCTGGAATTATCAAAGACGAAACCTTTCACAAATCCTCGTAATCTACCAACAAACCAATAATTGATAAAAGAGCCTGGGAAAACGGGGGTGCTGGAGAACTGCAACTTTTTGTGTTATGCATCAAATATAGAAGCCGAGTTGAACAATTTTATCGTTCAACCCGGCTTCTATAATAATTTCGATATAACATTCGGGCTCTTTTTAGACGAGCCTCTGTTGATTCCACGAAGAGCGTTCGTTGGTGACGCCTGTGGGAAGAGCACGAGCCGAAGATCCACTTGACCAAGTGAGCTGCCGCCGTGCCCGGGGCAAGCATCCACCGACAAGCGTTTCGTGAGAGCAGCAACCAACTTTAACAGTTACTATGGTTTAAAAAGTTTTTTCAGTAGCCACAGGAAAACCCAAACTCTTTCACCTCATTATTTTTCGTCTTTATAAGATCAATTCCCGCCTGTTTTAACTCCACCTATACCTTGCAGTAATCCTCACGTTCAAACTGGTTTCTTCAATTCCGAATACATCTCATGCTCTTTTTCTTGATTGGAAGCTAGCGTAATCGTCACCACAGTAATAATCGATATAGGCAGCCCTATGAAAACAGGGTGGAGTCCGAATGGATGACCGGCAATTTGCCAGCCGACCGCGATGATGAGGCCTGTCCACATTCCAGCAAGACCTGCCGTTTTCGTAGTCCTCCGCCAGAATAAACCGAATAAAACCGGGGCCAGCATGCCTGATACGAGCATGGCCGTACCAGTGATCCATAGTGTGACGAGCTGAGGTATATATAGGGCCAGGAGAAGAGAAATGACAGAGACGGCCACTACAGAAAATCTACTGTAAAGCAGCATTTTTTTATCGTTCACATCTCCAAGCCGAGGTTTGACGATATCATTGACTACAGAAGATGATGCGGCCAGGAAGAACGAGTCCGCACAGGAAATGACTGTGGCCAATAAAGCGATCAGCATCACGATCACAAGCGAGAATGGTAAGATTTGACCTATGATTTCATAATAGATTAAGGCAGGATCTCCACCTGTGATATTCAAGCCGAATTTTCCGAGAAAGCCAATGACGATCGTTACTGCGGCAGTCAGAAAGCCAAGAACGATCGCTATCCAGAAACCGGTCTTTGCGACATTATCATCTTTGGCTGCCCAAAACCGCTGCCATAAGTCCTGTCTGACAAACTGATAGGCACCAATGGTAAACATATAGACGAGGAATTCTGAAGGGCTGATATTGAAGATGCTTAACATATTCCCGTTATCAGCATTTCTTGCCTGATCAGCAAGTGCACCCCAATCCCCGACCATGAACATGATGACGATCAGCAGAAAGAAAATACCGACAGTCTGGATCGTTCCATGAATGGCATCCTGCAGCATGACAGACTTCAGCCCGCCAAAGTAGGTCTTCAATGTTAGTAGGACCCAGCTGATAAGGATACCTGCCGTCATGCTCAGTCCAATGGTCAGTTTCAAGATGGTGGCAATAGCAACGAACTGCATCCCGGTGATAGCAGAATATGCACAAAGGATACTGAGGACTGTCGGCACCCTGGCCCCTTCACCGAACCGGAGCGCAGTGAAATCTCCCATTGTGACCATGTTATATTTTTGACCAAGAAGACGAATTTTCTTTAATAAAAATGCTGCGATAACAATGGAGGTAAGTGTAAATCCGATAGCCAGCCACTGCTGACCCATCCCGAATTGGTAACCTTTCGTCATATACCCGAGCAGGATCGAGCCGCCTATGGCTGTTCCGACAAATGTCAGGACGAGCGGCATCAGTTTCGTGGAGCGGCCGGCTACATTGTAATCTTCATAGGTTTTGACATTTCGATTTACAAATAAAGATAATCCGAATAAAAATACGAAGTAAATGGCTATGATCGTAATCAATATGATCTCTTCCTGGTTACTGAACAATAGATTCACCCTTCCTGTTTGTTTGATTGTGATAGATTCTTCTGCCTTCCAGATAGGTACTCACGGTTTCTATTTCGAGCAGCTTTTCCACGTTGATTTCCAGCGGATTATCGGAAATGATCATTAAATCCGCCTTCGCTCCCGGCTTGATGACACCAAGTGTCTCTTCTTCAAAAGAACTGTAAGCGGCATCAACAGTAAACGCTTTCAGAGCATCATATACACGGATGCTTTCCTCTTCTCCTATGACTTGGCCGTTCGAAGTTTTTCTCGTGACTGCTCCATAAATCCCCGTCCAGGGGTTGCCATCGGTGACGGGCAAATCTGAATTACCCGGCGCTGTTACTCCAGCTTCCTTGAAAGAACGATGCGGGAAAGCATGCTCCATACGTTCTTCTCCTAATTTGTTCATATAATTGTCACCAATGTGGTAAAGGAATCCCACGGATGAGCCTGCCACCAGTTCTAAGTCTTTCATTTGTCTGATTTGTTGAAAGGTAGGAAAAATGCAGTGTTCAATGCGATTACGCATGTGTGTGATCGAGGTGGATTGATTGATGTCGGCATAGGAATTGATGGCTACGTCAATGGCTCGATCGCCGATGGCATGGATCGCTGTTCTTAGGCCGGCATCTATTGATTTATTGAGCAATGGAGCGATTTCCTCCACTGTGTTATAGAGGATCCCTGATTCCTGAGTGCCGAGATAAGGTTCGGAGACAGCCGCTGTTTTTCCACCAACACTGCCATCAAGCATGAATTTGAGCCCCTGGATTTTTACCATGTCGTTTCCAAAACCGCTTCTTAAGCCGACTTTCAGCACTTCATCCATCGCCCCGTCGAAACCATTCTGGTCGATCGCCCACAGCCATGGCCGTACCCGGACGTTCAGTTCTTTTTGATCTAAAAGAGATTGATATAATTGCAGATCGGCTGTTTGTGTTGACATGCAATGGACAGTCGTGACTCCCCATGAGGCAAACTTATCCTGGGCTAACTTCAATCCTTTGACCATATCGTCATGAGTGTACTCAGGGGCTTTCAGTAATCCTTGTGCTTTCTCCTGAAGAAGACCGGTCAATCTCCCCTGCTCATCCCGCTCGATATTTCCTCCTGCAGGATCCGGCGTTTCGTCAGTAATACCACTTAAACTAAGGGCCTTCGTGTTCGCAACCGCCATATGGGCACAAGCCCTTTTTAAAACAACGGGATGGTCGGGTGCTGCTTCATCGAGGTCCCAGCGTGTAGGATTACGCTTGTCCTCCATTTTGCTATCGTCCCAGCCCCAGCCCAGAATCCACTCCCCTTCTGCCGTGCTTTCTGCTACCCTGCTGATTTTTTCCTTAATAGCAGGAATAGAAGGGGTGGCTTCCGGCTTACAATCGACTTCCAGTAGTGTTACACCATAAATAGACGGGTGGATATGACTCTCAATGAAACTCGGCATGAGAGTCTTTCCTTTTAAATCGACGATCTCCGTCTGTTCATTTTTCAGCAAAAGCGCTTCTTCAGAATCTCCGGCAAAGACTACTTTTCCACCTTTTACAGCTACCGCTTGTTTTGGAGGTGTGTCATCTTCCATCGTGAGTACATGGCCGTTGATAAATATCAGATCTGCATCGTTCACAATGACTCCTCCCCTTAAAGTGCTTTCAGTTGTTCTTGTACGGCAGAAATAGACTGATACAAGTGGTCTATGATTTCTTCGACTTGTCTCTCATTAATGATCAATGGGGGTGCAAAGCAAATAATATCGGTAGATTCATACGTGACCGACCGGCAAATGACGCCGCGCTGATGCAATTCTTCTATCACTCTTGGCGCAACCTTCTGCTCTTTGGAAAAACTTTCATTCGTCTCCGGGTTTTTCATCAATTCAACAGCACCGAGTAACCCCTTTGCCCTCACTTCCCCTACTATTTCCAAATCATCTTTGATCCGTTTGAAGCCTTCTAACAGTTTCCCGCCCATTTTCCTTGAATTCTCAACTAGTCCCTCTTTTTCTATCAATTCTATATTCTTCAATCCCACAGCAGCTGCCGTTGGATGACCACTGTAGGTGAAACCATGGAATAACGTCCCTTTGGATTTTTGCTTCAAGACATTGTGGATCGCATCTGAAACGACCACACCGCCAAGAGGAATATACCCACTTGTCACCCCTTTTGCGAACGTGATTACATCCGGCACAACCTCCCAGTTCTGCAGCCCGAACATAGTGCCCGTCCGGCCAAAACCAGTGATCACTTCATCTGCGATAAATAATATGCCATATTCATCACATAGCTTTCGCACTTCTGTAAAGTAATCATCCTGCGGAATCAAAACTCCTCCCGCACCCTGAATGGGCTCTGCCATAAATGCAGCGATCGTATCAGGACCTTCTGACTCGAATTTTTCACGGAGGCAGGCAATCGCCTCTTGAGTCGTGCTTCGGTAAGGAGTGGCAGCATGAAAAAAATCGTCCTTCATATGGCCGGCCATCTCCCAGAACTCCGGGATGCCGGTAGCACTGGTCGATGCTGATGCTACTCCATGATAACCACGCTTCAACGCCACGATTTTCCTCCGGTTTGGCTTTCCTTGGATTTTCCAATAATGGCGTACCAGTTTAATCGCCGAGTCATTGGATTCAGAACCCCCAGATGTGAAGAAAACGGCGTTCAAATCCTCCGGTGCGAGTTTGGCTATTTTTTCAGCCAGCCGTATCCCCGGCTCATGGCTGAATGAGGAAAAGGCTGAACTGAACGCCAATTTTTTCATTTGAGCAGCAGCCGTGTCAGCCAACTCTTCGCGGCCATGGCCAATATGTACGTTCCATAGAGAAGACATGGCATCGATATATGTCTTGCCATCCCTATCTTTCAAATAGATCCCTTGTCCGCTTTCAGCTAACAGCTTTACGCCTTGCTCCTGCTGCTGTTGAATAGATGTAGTCGGATGCAGAAAATGTTTTTTGTCGAGTTCAATCAGATTGTCCAAAGCGGCTCCCCCTGTTCTGTTATTGATCACACCTCTCCCCCGGTGTTCGAACATAAACTTCCTGCTATCATTCTAGTAATCATCCGGGAATAGTGCTGGTTGTTTTAAAGAAACTTGGCTTCTCATCATTAGGTCCTTATGGTGAGAGCATTTCAAACAAAGTCAAGTTGAATAAAAAAACCAGCATTATGCATGGGATAGTATTAAACATACTTATCTCTGGGCATAAAACTGGTTACTTTCTAATGGTTCGCTCCACCTTGGGCCAGTAAAGTCGATTAGAATAGACAGTTTTCAACAATTACTCTGTAGTTTTTATAATTGTAGCAAGAACCAATAATAATATCAAATCATTATTCTAAATCTTCTAATAACTTTAAGGGACAACAGGAATTCATTTAACAAATGCTGTGAATGGTTTTCGCCTCCATCCCGCTTGTAGTAAGCCCCAGACCCTGTACCCACAGCCACTGAAAAAAACTTAGTGTTGCGCCATCCCTTTAGTCAGATAATGTTCCGGGTACCTCTTGTTTGGTGAGCTTTTATTTTCCTAAAGAAATAGAGGCTCCTTTCTCATGAGAAAGGAGCCTCTATTCATTGAGTTGATCTGAATTCATTTCATCAGGGCCAGTCCTTATACTTAAGGTGAAAATTCCTTAATCAGTCCATCTGTAATGGCTCTGGCTACTTTATCCGGATATCCATCCCTTTCTATGACAGCTAAGTCAGAAGAGGTTGAAAGAAAACCCAATTCTACAAGGATGGAATTCTCTATATTTTCTCTTAGCACATGGAAATTCCCGAATTGAGCACCATCATTTTGCAGGGAAACTTCTTGCGATAGCTTATGTTGAATATTCCTGGCAAGACCTTTGCCTGAATCATGATAGAAATATGTACTTATTCCTTCTGCATAAGGGCTGCTTGCAGAATTAAAATGGACACTGACAAAAGCGTCCGGGTCGGAAGAACGTGTGATTCGAACGCGATTTTGTAATGAAACGTATCGATCATTTTCACGCGTGAGTATCACAGTAGCCCCTGACAAACGCAGCTTCCGGGCAATATGATCCACCGCTTCTATGGTTGATCGTTTTTCCAACAGACCGTTCACGGCAACAGCCCCGGGATCATAGCCTCCGTGTCCAGCATCTAAAACAATATTAACCCCTTGTAATGGAAGTTCTGAAGAAGAAGTTGTATCACCAGCTGATACTAACCAACCAGCAATCCATCCCACTTGCCCATTTTCAAGCTGGACTTTTATCCATTCGCCTTCTTCCTCTATCTTCTCTAAAGAATCCCCGTAATAACTTCCTGCAATAATTTCACGGTTTACACTTGGACCAGACCGTATGTAGACGCTTTCTGCATTGACATGGACTTCTTTTGAAGAAGAGGAATGTTCCTCATCCGTTTGATAAAGGTATTGGGAAGCCACCCAGCCCTTTCCTCCTGAGTAATTCACATAGGCCCATCCATGTTTCTTTTCTTGCACTTCAACGACCGTTTGTGCCGAAAGAGAACCGACTATACGCGCCTGGAGAGCTGGCTCACTTCGGACATTCAGAGAGGGGACATCCACACGATAGATTTCCTTCTCATGAGCAAAGACGATATTGGATGTCGACAAAAAAATAAACATAACAATGAATGAAACAGATAATTGAACTGTCCGGTGAATCCCGACTTTGACATGGTTTACAAGCATAAAATCCTCCTTAATAGCAATGGTATGATATATGAGATCGGTTCCTTGACCGTTTTTTGCCAGTATAGCTATCTATTTTTTTATATCCATAATATTGCGAGAGTCAAGGTGAAAATAGAATTGTCCACTATTCGACAATATATACATCATTCTACGTCCCTCTCCCCATGGTGTATATAGGAAAAATGCTGTTAAACTACCTTGCCTATAGAAGAAATAATACCTATAAGTAGTGTGTTTTCTTAAGGCTTTAAGCCCCTCCTCTATCACAAATCCGTTTTTCTTATCTCATCCAATATTCACTCAGTTGGAAAGTGTGCGGAACACCGTGTTAAAGTTTGTTGTCTAACTCCATGAGCTTTAGGCTCGTTTGATATTGATGGTGAATATCGCCACCGGCCCTTGCACACACAGAGTGAATTTCTTTGATTTATAAAAGGAAATCACTTTTTTTCAGATGGGCTTGCTTCCACGATGAGCGTTCGGTGGTGACGCCTGCGGGAACAGCGCGAGCCGAAGATCCACTTGGTCAATTGATCTTCTTGACCAAGTTAGCTGAGGCCGTGCCCGCGGCAAGCATCCACCGACAAGCGATTCGTGAGAGGCAACCGCCCAAATATCTCATCGAATATAAAGAAACCGAGTTGGACGGTAAAATCGTCCAACTCGGCTTTTTCATTTGATGCATAACTCAGAAATTTGCAGTTCTTCAGTAGCCTCCAAATAAAGTTTCACATTTATATTTAAAAATTAATCAGATCACAATATTCAGCTATCACGCTTAAACAAAAGAGTCTTCGATTGATTAGGGGAAAAACTGGCTTGCACACACCCCTCATTCAACCCAACAGACGACTGCTTATCTTCATTCATGTTCACTTGATAACCCTTCTTATAATCCTCACTCAAGCGGAAGGCTGATGAGACATTCTGTTCTGTCGGGTTGTAGGCCCGCATAACCAGTGCTTCTTCTTTCTCCGCTTTCTTCAATGTGCTAAATACCACTCCTGGTTGATCTTCTTCCAGTAATTGATAAACCGTTGGAGTCACGAAGTCGGTGTCGTTCAACTTCATCGCGTTATGAGGGATTTTGTTATACGTCTGGACCGGGGTCAAATACTCTTTCGCCGCTCGTCCTGCACCTGCTTCTAATGTGCCGCCTTCATGAATATACAAGGCGAACTCAAGTTGAAGTTTCCCCTGCATTTGCGAATCGGGCGTCGGCAGTTTGATCCCAGAAGGACGTCCGGGTCTGCGAATTAATTCTTCTTTCCCTAAGTGGCCGACACTGCGGAATAATGTGACAGCGATTGTATCATCGTTTTCACCGACGATTTGGTATTCTCTTGTACTATTTGTCAGCACACTAAGCCCGTGTTCTTCATCGGATAAACCGACAAAGCTGAGCATCGGATAGATGGAATCAGGTCGCTCACTCCATTTCTCTTCTTTCCAGACGTCCATCGCCGAGTCATAGACATCCCTTTTGATTGCTCCGAACTGATTGTCAGCGACTGAGAAAGATGAAGCGATCCCTGTAGGAATAAAAGCTCGCAATCGGTGATCATTCGCAAAGTTATCAAGTTCACAGCTGATCTCGATCACTGGTTTGTGATTCGGTATCCGAACTTCCCAATGAACATCTATGTGGCTGTTTTTCTTGTTTTGCTTTCGATCTCCCAAAGTTTCCGGAACAGTCAATGAGTAGCGAATATCGATGACACCTGTTACAGCATTTTGTGTGAGTGATACCTCTGATTCTACATCCTTACTCAGAATCGGCTGGTCATTTTCCAGCGGGGAATAATCATACTCATCTCCGTCATCACCCGTATCTTCCAGAAGTAGCACTTGATCGAAAGATTTCTTCAATCGTTTATCCCACACATTCAAGGTTCCATTTTCATTTACCTTGATCACATAATAATCGGTATCGATTTCATTCACCTGGGTCTTCTTCATTTCCGCAGATTCTTCCGTCTCTTCAACAAAGAAGGTGCGGTAACCCATAGGTGGAACCGTTTCTTTCCATTGAATGGTATACTTCATGAATGGATCATAGTTGCCGTAGTGGACGATTTGTCTGTCGATGAGTCCTGGATCGATTTCTTCTGTATCGATCATTTCAAAGTCAGCTTCATTGCCATGTTCATCCACAATCTTGAATGCTTTGTATTTCGTAATGATCTCCGTTGTGACCACTTCTTCGCGCTCATATGGCAGGAAGTTGAACAAAGTCAACCGGTCATGATCGTTGTCAGTCTCCATCGCGTCAACGATTCTCCGTTTATAAAAATCGATCAGCCGATCTGTTTTTTCTTCAGCAAGGAACAAGCGATTCGCAATTTCCTGATGGACTTTATCGGAACAACAGCAACCGATGCTATCATGGGCATGGTTCTTCATGATTTCTTTCCAAATCAATTCAATCAATCCATGGTGGTATTCAAAGCCAAGATCATAAGCCATCGAAGCCAGTGGTTCCAGAATATTGGTCAGCTTGTTTTCCACTCGCGTATTGGCTGCTTTGATATCCATGCGTGTCGAGAAAATGCTGCGGTGGACCCGCATGTATTTGCCATCTAAGAACTCCCCGCTCAATGTGGCAAGGTCCGTCTGCTTTTCCACTTCTGCAAAAACATGCTCATATTTACTAAGGAAAAATTCACGCTCCGGATACAGCTGATTCAATTTTTCCATCACAGGGAAAATGTCTTTCTGGATCGGCATTTGATCGTGCCCATTCGGAAGCAGAAGGTGGCCGGACGTTGTTCCACGGTCAAGCACCGGAAAGTATTTCTCCATTCGCTGCTTTAAGGCCTCTTCTTCTTCCGGAAGATATTTACCGATGGCATATCCTAATGGAAGCAACTGGACGAGTACTTTTGAACCGTCATCCGCTTCCCAGTAAAACTCCGTCTTGTCTGTGCCGTGCCGTTCTGAAGTGCCTCGCCAGAAAATTGAGTATTTAATATCGAAGCCGTTCAAAATATGAGGCATTTGCGAGCTTTGACCGAAGGAATCCGGCAAGTAGCCGATCATCATCGGGTCGCCGAACTTCTCGCTGTCTTTGATCCCATATAAGAGATTGCGGACGATCGATTCCCCGCCGACGACCATTTCATCTGTCTGGGTGTACCAGGGCCCGATGATGAGCTTCCCTTGTTGGACAAGCTTTATTACACGCTCTTCCGCTTCCGGTTTCACATCGAAATAATCTTCCAGAATAGAGGTTTGTCCATCGAGCACATAGTAAGGATAATCCGGATCGTTTTCTAATCGGTCCATGATTTCTTCCATGTTATTGACGAGGAGAATCCGTGATTCCTCTGTAGAAAAATACCACTCCCGGTCCCAGTGCATATGTGGGACCACATGAACCTGCTTTGTACTTGTTTTCATCTTTTCATTCTGAACATCTTGAATCGTAGGTCCTTGTTTCATCCCGCATCCCTTCCTCTCTCTTTAATTCACAGCTGTTTTCATTTGAACGGACGACTCCTTCTCTTTCGTCTGCCGTGGTTGTTTCTTCAATTTATTTTTCCGTGTCAAAATGAGAAGAACCATTGAGATGAACGCGCCGATCAAGGCGGCACCCAGCCAGACACTCGCCGCTAAGAAAATCGAAGGCCCTTCAACTAAAGCTAGGGAGAAAATCCCGGCCCCCGGAACACCAAGCCCGATATCAAAGTAGGCGACAATACCACCAGTTACAGCGGAACCTGCAATCAAAGATGGAATGACCCGCAATGGATCTTTGATCATGAACGGAATGGCTCCTTCTGTAATTCCGGCCAATCCCAACAGCCACGTCTGTTTTCCGATTTCCTGTTCCGGTTTCGTAAAGTACTTCTTCCCGATGATGGTTGCGCCCGTCACACTGAAAGCGGAAACCATTTTCACAGAGGCAAAAGCTGCATATGGCATGATATTCCCACTGGCCATCGCCCCGATACAGAAAGTGTAAGCGGCTTTATTGACGGGACCTCCAAGGTCAAAGGAAACCATCGCTCCGAGAATCATACCAAGCAAAATGGCATTCCCGCCGGACATTCCTTCCAGCCAGCCGATCAGTCCATTATTGATAGCAGCCAGAGGTTCCCCGACAACGAACAGCATGATACTTCCGACAGAAAGGGTTCCTAAGACAGGATATAACCAGAAACTGACAAAACCTGAGAACGTTCCCGTTGTCTGCAGTCGCTGCTTCATGAATTTAATGATATAACCAGCAAGCAAACCACCAAGCATACCGCCTAAGAATCCGCTTCCAATCAAGTTGGCACAAATACCTGCCGCAAAACCTGGTCCTAAGGCAGGCTTATCGCCGATGGCGTAGGCCATATAGGCCGCTAATACAGGAACCATCAATGTGCCAAGCATCGTTCCACCCAGCTGACGGAGCAGCCAGAGCCATGATCCTTCCGTCTCGTACACTTCCTGTAAGCCGAAAGCCTGAGATAAAAGAACAGCGAAAGCGAGCGTCATTCCTCCGGCGACAATGATCGGGATGATGTAAGAAATCCCCGTCATGACCGAGTCTTTGATTTCCAGTTTGAAAGGCTTATGATCGCTATCCTCTTCTTCCACTTCTTCCGGATCCACTTCTTGTTGAGCGGGAGCCTTTGCTGCTTTGTCCAGCACTTCCTCAAGCAAGCCATGTGCATTCTTCAGTGGAGCTGCAACCGTTGTCGTCACTTTCGGCAATGAGGAAAATCGCCCTTTATCCTTCACGGCTACATCAGCGGCGAAAATGACGGCATCCGCTTTTGCTGCCTGTGACTTGGAAATACGATCCTCGATTCCGTTCGCTCCCTGTTTCTCCACAAGCACCTCGACACCGAGTTCCTTTCCTGCACGCACAAGGGCTTCGGCGGCCATATACGTATGGGCGATCCCTGCTGGGCAGGCGGTGATGGCAAGAACGGTTTTGCCTGAATGAGCAGCAGCCTTTTCTTGTTCTTCTTCCTGATGGTCAAGAGATTGATACAACGCTTCACTTGATGGAGCCGCAAGCAGCCGATCCTTATAGGATGGGTCAGCCATTCGTGTCATCAGCTCTGATAAAAGCGATAAATGCGTCGACCCAGCCTCGGCTTCAGGAATGGCCAACAAGATAACAAGCTGGACACGGTTGTTTTCATCAATGCTTTCCCAATCGTCTAAAGGCTCGGTAAGAGTGGCGACAGCGAAAGACGCTTCTTTCACGGCTGATGATTTGCCGTGCGGAATCGCAAGTCCGCCTTCAAATCCAGTCGCTGATAACGATTCCCGGTCGATGACCGACTGATAAAAATCTTCCTTCGAATGAAGTTTTCCTTCATCGTCTAACTCTTTGACTAAATATCGGATGGCTTCATCTTTGGATGCAAAAGATACATGCGTATGAATAAGTTCAGGTGAAGTCAGGTGTTGAAGCTGCATGATATTCTCCTTTCCTCAATCAGGATGATTAACTTGAATTCATCCTAGCACACGCCAGGTAAGCGCTTGCTTATCTTGAAAAAATTACACGAAGGTTCTGGAAGTAAGCGTTATCATGTGTATTTATACACATTCAGGCTCGCTCCCAAAACGCATTGGAAAGTACCTGGAGAAGGAGCATCATCGGTGTTTTATCCGAGACGTTATAGTTCTCAAGCTTTTTCTTCGGAGAATAAAAGAATAAACGGATGTCCGCCAGCTGTTGGAGTTTATTTCGAGTGAAGTGGGTGAGAGAAATGACAAGAACGCCCTTTTCCTTCGCTAACCTGGCCATCTCGAGAATCTGTTCCGTTTCCCCCGACATACTGAGTAAAATCAAAACATCATGACTTTTCGCGTGATTGATGGCGTAAATGGCATCATGACGATGCAAGAAGTACTCCGCTGGCTTACCGCCAACCTTCAAGTGAGTCGTCAGGATTTCGCAAAAAGGCAGCGTATCCCCCACACCAAAAGTATAGATACGTCTCGCTTTATGTAATTGCTCGGCCACTTTGTTCAAGCGTTCCTCATCCACTAACTCCAATGTGCGCTTCATATGATAAGCAACGGAGAAATCCTTCGGTTCGTTCTCTTCCTGTACTTCCTCTTTCAAACTGTTCTTCAGCTGTGAAAATCCATCATAACCAAGCTTCTTCGAGAGTCTCGTAATCGTGTTCGGAACGGTGAATAACTGCTCCGCCAGCATCTGGATCGACATGCCGATCACCTGCTGTTTATGTTCGAGCATAAAGGCTATGACTTGATCATCCGTATCGTTCAACTTATATTCATATTTATGGGCTCTGTCTTGTAAATTCATCGTGATTCCCCCTCAAGAAGCCAACGTCTCCATAGTTGTATTCCATTATAAAAGACTTTCGTGTCGAAATATAGAGCTTCACGAGGTCATAAGAAAATCCCTCCCATTGATAATTGCCCGTACTCCTTCACGAACTCAAACTCCACACTTCCCGCCGGAACATTCTCCTGCTTACAGATAATCAGATCCACCCTGTTGTCGTAGCCTCGTACCAGCTTTGCAGTAATCTTCCCGATATAAAAAAGCGTAGGATTAACCGTTACATGTTAATCCTACGCTTTTCTTTAATTCGCTGACGCGGTGGGTCAGTCACCATAGCTTATGTATTGGAAGAGGTGCCAACAGCTGCATCAATCAAGCTATCCATCTCCCAACCCTTGACTTCTCAAGTGACATCTCCCTCTTCAATCAGCGTTATTCCCAAGGCGATCCGATGAATAAATGTGTACAAGCACCATTCCATTTACTGACTTAGCCTGGATTAAGACAGGCTGGTTGAATTCATTTTTGAAGGTAAAATCAGGCCCGTACCAACTGACCGTCGCATCCCTTCCTGGCGGCACATAAGGGACTTTCTTGCTATGGGAGTAGCGTTCCACAATTTTAAGACCTGCGTGATCGACGGCATTATATAAAGTAGAGGATACTTGGCAAATCCCTCCCCCGATGTCTTCCGCCAATTCCCCCCTGACAATCACAGGCGCACGGACGTACCCTTTTTCTTCTGTTCGTTTTCCAACCACCTTATTAAAAGAAAATACTTCTCCCGGGAAAACCACATGGTTATTAATCGCTTCAGTCGCTAGAGAGATATTATTCGTTCTTCCTTTGTTAGTCTTTTTATAATATGTCAGATAATTGCCGATTTGCTGTGTTCTTATGTCTGTCAGAAGTTCCGCATCTACCTGAGGATAAACCGGAGTCATAGGTATGTTGGTGCTTCTTAAGCGGTGTGTATAAATATATTGATAAAATTGCTCTTTCAATTTCGCACGGTCTACCCTGGTGCCATTTTCCCCTTTCACTATGCTTCCATTTTCATCAATCATTGCATTTTTTGGTGCTCTAGCCATTTTATCGTCTAATTCATCAAGGAAGGCATCAAACTTCTGTTGATCCACCATCCTTTCATCAAGATAGGGAATAATAAAATCTTCTTTATCGATCTGCTCAATGACTTGCCCTTCATGCTTAAGCTCAAAAGTATCGGACATATCTTCCTGTGGCATGATAAACAATAACAGAAAGGGTAAAAACATGAACTTCATCGCTGATCACCTCTACAGGTAGTATGAATGAAGCCGATGAATTCATGCATTGTAATCGGTGTGATTTGGAGTGGCTGCCTCTTAAAAATTAAGCTTGATTTCGAATACCGACCAATAGTATAAAAAGCACACTCCCCAGCCTCCTTGCGCATATTGACCATGGGAGAATAAATGATAAAATCCTATAAATGCGCTCCACTGATAAACTTCCCGTACTCCTTCACGAACTCAAGTTTCACACTTCCCACCGGACCATTCCGCTGCTTGCTGATGATCAGCTCCACCTCATCGCTCTCGCCTCCATCGCGCTTGTAGTAATCCTCACGGTATAAGAAACCGATCACATCAGCGTCTTGTTCGATGTTGCCGGATTCTCTCAAATCGGCCATCATCGGGCGCTTGTCTTTGCGCTGTTCGACCCCTCGGGAAAGCTGAGAAAGCAGGATGATTGGTACTCCAAGTTCTCGGGCTAACAGTTTCAATTCCCTTGTCATCGCACCGACTTCAAGGTCGCGCCGTTCATAGCGGCTGCTTGAAGCTAGTAGCTGCAAGTAGTCGATGATGATCATCGGCTTCTGTTCACCGTCTTTGCGGATCGACTGCCGGACTTGGGCACGAATGTCAGCGATCGTCCGGGCGTTCTCGTGGACGTGGAGGTTCCAGTCGGCGATTTCCCCTACAGCGATGAAGCAGTTCTCATAATCTTCCCGGGAAAAATTCAGCGTGCGCCACTTTTGGCCATCGATGCCTGCTTCACAGGAAAGCATCCGTTTGAACAGTGATTTACGTCCCATCTCCAGGCTGAACAAGTGAACACTACCGTTGTTCTTGCAATGGTGTGCGGCGAGGTTCAAGGCGAAAGCCGTTTTCCCCATCGATGGACGGCCGGCGAGGATGATCAGATCGCCGCCCTGGGTGCCACCTGTCATGTCATCGATTTCCTTGTAACCTGTGGCAAAGCCTGTCATTCCATCGGTGGGAGGATTTTTCAGTTCGCGGGTAATTTCGATTAACGTTTCGTAGGTGGTGGTCTCTTCTGTGATTGTTCCTTCGCCACGATAGTCTTCCAGCTGAGCCATCAGTTGATCGAGGGTTTCTTCATTAGGGTTTTGGACGTAACGGGTCGCTTCTTCCTTCGTCTTGCGGTTTCGGTAGGCATCGAAAACGAGGCGTTGATGATGCTTGAGGTTGGCTCTGGTGGGGATCGAACCCGCAAGATCAGTTAAATAACTCACACCTCCCACTGTTTGAATGTCCTTATTCAACTCTGTTGTTACGGTCACAAGGTTGACCGGCTCACCGGCCCGTTCAATCTTCCGGACCGCCTGATAGATCAACCGGTGGCGCTTGTCAAAGAAATGCTCTACCCTTAATGTCACATCCTTTGCCAATTCTCCTTCCAACAGCAATGTTCCAATGACGGACTGCTCGGCTTCCTGGTTATAAATCATTCGCCCTTACTCCTGATCAGCTCTTCAAACTTCTCCAGGAATCGCTGCTTCGTCTCTTCCGGCACCTTGGCGGCTTCTTCATCCCAGCGCCGCATCTTCTCCAAATAGTCGTTTTCTTTCGGTGGGTAAACCGCAATATCCGCAAGCGTCGGGGGATAGGGATATTGAGAGGCATAATGATAGAGCTTGTCCATCACAGGCGAGTATTCCATCTTTTCAAGTTCGGGCACAAACACCGTGAGTTTCCGCTTCGTAATCGTAAACTTCCCTTCAAACAGTTCCTCCATCGTCTCCAGCACATCTACCGCTTCTTCATACTTCATGCATGTCGCTCCTTCCGATACTCATTGACCATCCGCTTCAGTTCAGACGCCCTTTCTTCCTTCTTCCGCTTCTTGTGCGGTGTCTTCGATTCCACTCGTTCGACATCGGCAAGCGTCCGCACCTGTTGGTTCTCCCAGCGTTTCAAAATCCCTTCACAATAGTTGAAAAACAGCTTGTTGTGCTGAGTGGCGATCTTCATCGCTTCCATCACCAGCTCATCGGAAATCCGGCGGCACCAATCGGTGAGCTTTTCGGCCATGAACGGTGTGAGCACCCCGAAGTTTTGTTCGTAAAACGCAAACGGATTCCTCCCGCCCCCTTCACCTTCTTTTCTCTTCCTTTCTTTTCTTTTAAAAGAGTCCGTCACGCTATCCTCCGTCTCATCCGTCACACGTTCCTTCACGATATCCTCCACTTGTCCGATCTCTTTGTCTTTCACTTGCGAAATCATCTGATAAGTAGGTGTCTGATGGCGGCTCCCCGATTGAAAAAGGATGTACCCTTTCTCCTCTAATTCTTTCCGTGCCCGAAGAAACGAGCTCTCACTCAAACCTGACTTCACTAAAATCGCAGCTGTCGGGACCGTAAATTCTTTCTTCCATCCTGTCTTATTGTTGAACTGCATGAGCACATACCAAAGCAGCGAAGCAGAAGCCGAAAGTGAATTCAGTTCTACCTCATCATGAAATGCATTGATCTCTTTTAAATAATTCATCTCAAAACGCCTCCTTGAAAATTAAGAGCATTAAAAAACACTCCTTCATATCAATAATCGAAAGTTTGGAGGGTTTTGGTGTCAAAGAAATTGAAATTTCTACAAAAAAATTTATAGAAATCAAAAAAGCAAGGAATTTTTTCTCTTTACGAATATCGCAGACCCAAAAAATTTATGGCACAAAAAAAGAACCCGACAGTGTCGAGTCCTCATTTTATGATTCAATATCATCCGTCTAATCGAAATTTTTTATCTTTAACTGAAGCCCTGCCCTTCATAGGATTCCATCATTTCGGCGACCTCATCTATTACAATCTTAGTTACTAATAGTATTCCAGTTCTAATATCTTTGGATATATTCGATCAGAAACCAATAAAAAGTAACCAAAATTTCACTTCTTCTTCAAACGACCCATCAAAGGTCACAAATGGTCGTTCATTTATAAGTAGCAATCCAAAAAATAAGGGGATTAAAGCAATATTGTAAATCGCAAAACTGTTAGAGACAGATTTATATTTATTTTTACTGATGATTGCAATTATAAATACGGGGATCAGTAATCCTATTGTTATACCAAGCAAATTAGCAACAGCATCTAAAAACTCAGCACTCCTATCAGGCACCATATATTGTCTATACTCTTCAAGGATACCGATGAAAACCAATACCACCCATGCAAATTTTATCCTTCTTTTGAAAGACTGTTCATTAGAAAAAATGATAATGACTATCCCTGAAAATACTGCCATCATTGCATGACTGAAAAAGTGCCTCTGCTTATCCATACCTAAAATCAGTCCATAATCCAGTTCCATATTCATCCCCCTTCCTTAAAAAGGCTTGCCCAAATGAAGGAGGCCTAGACCTTAAATTACAAATGAAGTCACTTTGCTCTGTCGCCCCTCATCCTGAACTTCGAATGTTCCATCCACTTGCCAGAAGTGCTTCTACTACTACAATCAGTCACCATAACTCGAATCGGTTCGTAATTCCTCATGGTTTGTAATAAAATGAGGGCGTACACTTAATTCAGAAAATGAGCCAAGCCAAAAACACTAAAGGAGAGGTTCAAATGAAAAAGATCGTCAACGATCCAGAATATGTTGTACGGGATATGCTCGAAGGGTTGATAGCTGCTCACCCTGACACTCTTAAACAAATCCCCGAAACGACAGTCGTCGCGAGAAAAGATGCTCCCATAGACAATAAAGTAGGAATTGTCAGTGGCGGAGGAAGTGGACATGAGCCTGCTCACGCCGGATATATCGGGGATGGAATGCTCGATGCAGCGGTTTGCGGGGAAGTATTCACTTCGCCGACGCCGGACCAGGTACTTGAGGGCATTAAAGCGGCCGATGGTGGCGCAGGGGTGTTCCTGATCATCAAAAATTACACGGGAGATGTCATGAATTTCGACATGGCTGCTGAAATGGCGGAAGCAGAAGGCATTGATGTCGAGAAAGTCGTAGTCAATGATGATGTCGCCGTTGAAGACAGTGCTTCCACAACCGGACGCCGCGGTATAGCTGGTACCATTTTTGTTCATAAAATTGCTGGAGCTAAAGCAGCCGCCGGCGGGTCATTGCAAGAAGTCAAAGACATTGCAGAAAAGGTTACAGGTAATGTACGCTCCATGGGCATGGCCCTTACTCCGTGCACTGTGCCTGCTGCCGGTGAACCAAGCTTTTCCTTAAATGAAGACGAAATGGAAATCGGCATAGGAATCCACGGGGAATCAGGAATCGAGAAGAAAGAAGTGACTTCTGCAAACGAAATCGCTGAAGAACTTACGAACAATGTCCTTGAAGACATTGAATTCAACCATGGTGATGATGTAGCCCTTATCGTCAATGGGATGGGTGCGACTCCTGAAATGGAACTGTATATTTTAAATAAAAAAGTGAATGAAATATTAGTGGAACGCGGTTTGAATATTTATAAAACCTTAGTAGGGAATTACATGACTGCCCTTGAAATGTCGGGTTGTTCTGTGACACTCCTGAAACTGGACGAGGAAATGAAATCTTTGCTTGATGCTGAATCAAGTGCACCTGCTTACAATATCTGATAGGAGAGGAGAATCATTATGGAACTTACAGCCAATGACATCATTACTTGGGTGAATAAAACCAATGAAAAAATCCAAAACAACAAGGAATATTTGACCTCTCTGGATCAGGCAGTCGGAGACGGGGACCACGGGATCAATATGGCCCGCGGTTTTAAAGAAGTCGTTGCGAAACTCGACGATAACAGTTACGAGAATGCATCCGATGCCCTTAAAGATACAGCTATGACATTGATGAGCAAAGTAGGCGGCGCAGCTGGTCCGCTTTATGGGACAGCGTTCTTGAAACTGTCTACTTCGCTTAAGGATAAGAGCGCGGAATATACTCATTTCTTAAACGGTTTAGAAGAATCGCTAGCGGGACTGAAGCAGCGCGGCAAGTCACAAGAAGGTGAAAAAACCCTCATTGATGTCTGGGCTCCTGTCATCGAAAAAATGAAAGAACAGGAAGACTTCGATGCGGCTCTACTGAAAGATACGGCAGAAAGTGCTCTGGAAAAAACAAAAGATATCAAGGCCACCAAAGGCCGCGCTTCTTACCTGGGGGACCGTTCCATCGGCCATCTCGACCCAGGTTCTGTCTCTTCTTTTTATGTATTTGAAGCTTTAGCTGAAACGATCGAAGGAGGTGGATGATCCATGGAATCAGCAGGTATCGTACTCATTTCACACAGCGCAAAAGTCGCAGAAGGCATTAAAGAAATCATTCACCAAGTGGAAAAAAACGTTCCTATCGAACTTGCCGGCGGTACGGACGATGACCGTATCGGGACAAGCGTTGAAAAGATCCAAACGGCCATCGACCATGCTCATACAGAAGGCGGCGTTCTTCTCATTTACGATTTAGGCAGCGCCATGATGAACGCGGAAATAGCCGTGGAAATGAGTGATTTCGATGATATTGAAATCGCGAATGCTCCCTTATTAGAAGGTGCCTATGTAGCAGCTGTCGAATCTGGAATGGGTAAAAGCCTCGCTCAAGTGAAGCAGGCTGCTGAACGGGCATTGCAAGGAGACTAATGATTTTAGCAGCACATTCAATTAAATAGACTTGAAAGTAATAAGTAATCGTCCGTTTTTCTTCTGAAATACGGACGGTTATTTTTATTAGAGCACCTCGGAAAAGGTTGCTTCCATTACCGTCCTTTTTTCTAAGAAATTCGGCTAATTATTAGAATACAAGTTAAAACGCGCTCCCTTATACCATTGGCTTGGTTTTTCTCGACACACCATCCGCCTCCTTACTAATTGACTGGCTTTAGTATATAGAAGCTTCCTCCATTTAACGAATCATGAAAAATGAGAAAACTGCTGATAAACGAATCTAAATTCCCTTTTTCCTCAAACAATAACGCCATTTTTGGCAAGGACTTCATTGAAAAAATATAAAATCCTCATTCTTCGGGTTCTGAGTAGCACCATCAGCAGCAGCACATAGCCTTACCATTAAGTGTCTATATGAACCCACACTAATATATAAACACTAAAAAAGCGTAACACCAAAGGGAAAAACCCTTGGTATTACACTATCCTTTAGCTCGATAACGCAGTGGGGGGCAGGCACACCATCAATTATCGTTTTGTTCTCGGCTGTTTCTCTTCTTTACGGTCATGCTGTTGTGCGTTTTTATTCGAAAGTTTTTTGTTTCCTTGCGCCATGATTATCCCTTGTGAACAACGGTGCTAAAATCCCTAATAACAACGGTTTCAAATTCCCCAATAATAACAGATAATCATTTCTATACTAGATAAAGATTTGGAGTGTAGAAATGATGATCAAGATTGGGGAATTCATTATGATTAGAGAACTATTTCAAAAAGGGTGGTCAATCACAGCTATCTCTAAAGAGACTGGCTTTGACCCTAAAACTATTAGGAAGTACATAAAATCTGAAGAGTTACCAAGGATGAAGAAAGTACCAAGTAAAGGTAGTAAGCTAGATCCCTTCAAAGATTACTTAGAGAAACGCATGAAGGAAGGTACCACGAACTGCACCGTATTATTAGATGAAATTATATCTATGGGGTACGAGGGCAAAATGACAATCCTCCGGGATTTCATTCGACCATATCGGGTGCGACCAAAAAAGCAAGCTACCATAAGATACGAGACTCCTCCTGGAAAACAAGCTCAAATGGATTGGGGACACATTGGTAAATTCGCAGTTGATGGTGAAATAAAGGATATTTATGCTTTTGTGATTTTACTGAGTTATTCGAGGCTTAAATATGTAGAGTTTACGGACAGCATGGATTTAGAAACGTTAATGAAGTGCCATATGAATGCTTTTGCTTATTTCAATGGAGTGCCTGAGCAAATTTTGTATGACAATATGAAAACTGCTGTTATCAGGCATAGCCCAGTCGAAATAAGATTCAATCGGAAGTTCGAAGAATTTTTAGCTTACTATGGAATTGTTCCAAAGGCATGTAAACCACACCGACCACAAACAAAGGGAAAAGTAGAAAATGTTGTTGGATATTTAAAGAAGAACTTTTTGCAGCGCAAGCATGAACCTACGTTAAAAGCTTTAAATGAAGATGTAAGAGTGTGGTTAGATCAAGTAGCAAACCGTAAGGTTCATCAGACAACGCTCGAATCACCTCATAATCGTTTCCAGCATGAACAGAAGCATTTGATGACGTCAAATACGAAACCATTGTTTCCTATTCATCATTGGGAAATTAGGAAAGTGAGTAAGGATTGCTTTGTTTCCTATCTCGGTAAAAGGTATTCCGTACCTTTTCGGTACGTTGGACAAGAGTTGAAGATAAAAGAAACATTAGATCATCATTTAGAAATTTATGACCATTATGAATGTGTGGCTAAACATCCTATTATGACTGGTAAGGTAAGAGACCATATAAACCTTAAACATTATAAAGGACTGCAAACGACTACTGATGGTTTGCCGACCCACAGCCGTTTACAGTCCCCTGATATTGAAGTAGAACAACGTTCCCTTCAAATTTATGAGCAACTAGAAGGAGGTGATCAATCATGACCACAAACCTTTTAGTTGAACGCTTAGAAGAAATCGGTTGGCATCACACCGCCGATCAAATAGATGGCCTGCTTGAAGACGCATCTAAAAATAATGTACCATATTCGGACTTCTTAATCACGCTATTATCACAAGAAATCGAACAGAAGGAAAAGGCAGCTTTAGATAAGCGTCTTAAAAAAGCAAAGCTTCCCTACATTAAAAGTATTCATGACTTCGACTTTAGTTTTCAACCGAGTATAGATGAACGAAGAGTTAAAGAAGTGTTATCGGGTCGATATATCCATAATGGAGATAATATCCTACTCCTTGGACCACCAGGAGTAGGAAAGACACATTTAGCCATTTCCATGGCTTTTGAAGCTATCACGAACGGACACCAAGCACTTTTTATTACAGCCAATGATTTTATCGCTGAATGCCAAAAGGCAGAAAAACAAGGGTTAATCCAACGGATTATTAAAAGGTATAGCCGCCCAGAATTACTAATTATTGATGAACTAGGTTACTTTAGTTTCGATGAACTCAGCGCACACACACTTTTCCAAATCATATCAAGAAGATACGAACATGGAGCAATGATTATTACTTCAAATAAATCGTACGTTGAATGGGGAAAGATCTTTGGAGATGAAGTTTTAGCAACGGCCATCTTGGATCGTCTAATCCACCATTCCACGACCTTTAATATTAAAGGAGACTCTTATCGTCTGAGGGAAAAGAAAAAGGCCGGCATCCAGCCAGCCAATATTCGCTGATAATAGGGAATTTGATTCCGTTGAAAACAGGGAATTTCAAACCGTTGTTGACATCCCTCCCTTCGCTCTTATTATTTCGAAAGTTAAACGTTTTATTAATGAAGCGCAGGGACGGTCCTCGCGCTTCTTTCAAATAAATATTTCTTATTTATACATGCTAACATGAGCATACACTAATATAAAACTGTCGCAAAAAGTGCCTCCCTCATCAAACATTTGTTCCAGCGTCAGACACCGAGGCATAGCTGTACCATTAAAAAAAGAACCCTACAGCGTCGAGTCCTTCATCCCTTCCTATGTTTCAATATCATCCGTCGGATCGAAAATCTCCAATTTCAACTGAAACCCTTCATAGGAAGTACATCATGGTTAAAACGAGAGCAATCATTTCATCTCAATAAATTACAGCACCTAAAATGTTAATAATAACCAAAACTTGACTCATAGTCTGTGGTCGATATCTTCCATCCATATGATGATTTTCATATGGAAAAGTTAACGAAAGAACTCATTAAAAAATCATTCGGTAAACATTTAAAAAGCGTTCGACATGAATTTAGTTTATCGCAAGAAGAACTAGCCTTCAGGGCAGGTATGGATCCTACATACATTAGTGGAATTGAAAGAGGGAAGAAGAACCCTACAGTGACATCCATCTACCAAATAGCAATTGCTTTAAAAGTTTCGCCTCAATCACTCCTGCCGGAAATTGATAGGCAATGGGAGGGGGAGAAGTCAGATGACTGATCCCTCAAAGAAAGAATACCTCTTCCTTCCTACAAATACCTCATCGTTATTTATTGAACTCCTCGGCTCAAATCATTTTATGGCTTTAACCACATTTAAAAAAATCACATATAAAGCAGAAGGTTATTCCAAAAATGAAACGATTCAAAAAATCTTGACTATAATTGAAGAAGACAATCTTCAATTATAGTCTTACCATTACATGCTAATATGAGCATATACTAATGTTGAATCGTCAAAAATGCGTAACACCAATAGTCAAACCTCCTGGTGTTACGCTTACCTTTAATTCTCTAACGCAGTGGGGGAGCAGGCACCAAAATTAAAAGCTATCTAAAACATGATGGACGTTATTTAGGAGAACACTTTTCAAGCTTAGGGACGTCCTCTCTAGCTTTCCCGATATAATACATGAACATACTTACATATACAACCTAAAAAAACACCCTCTCCATATCATTTTTATCATAGAGAGAGCGTTACCCTTTATCGCTCTACAACAGTGTTTTTAGTATCGGTACTTTTATCTATTGCCACTGCAAGGTTTGGCAAGATACACTATAAATAAGTACCAGAAAGAAGATGCATCCAAACACTCCCACATCTTTTCGGAAATAACTTCTCCCGAGCTTCACTTTAGAAAATCCATAATATGTGCAATTATTCTTTCCTGATCCTCTACGCACATATTAGAACCACTAGGTAGGCACAAACCATATTCAAATAAACAATCAGATACACTATTATTTTTATCATGAGGAAAATATTTCACACCTTCAAAAAGAGGTTGAAGGTGCATTGGTTTCCACACTGGACGTGCTTCAATATTCTCTTTATTAAGCATTTCAATAATTTCATGACAGGAAACACCCGTAATTTGTGGATCAATTGTTAATGCAGTTAACCACCTATTTGACTTGGACTCCTCCAATTCAGGCTGAAATTTTATACCAGCTATATTCTTAAATGAGTTATAATAACGCTCAAATACTGTCCGCCGTTGAGCAACCCTCTCGTCCAACACTTCCAGCTGACCTCTTCCAATTCCTGCAATTACATTACTCATCCTATAATTAAATCCAATCTCTGAGTGTTGGTAATGAACAGCTTGATCCCTAGCCTGGGTAGCTAAATATCTAGCATCCTTTAATGAAGATTCGTCATTAGAGACAAGCGCACCACCACCAGAAGTGGTGATTATTTTGTTTCCATTAAATGAGAAAACTCCAAATTTTCCAAATGTACCACTCATTTGTCCTTTATACGTACTTCCCAGTGATTCTGCAGCATCTTCTATCACAGGTACTCCATAACTATTACATAAAGCTAAAATTTCATCCATTTTGGCACTTTGACCATATAAATTAACAACAATTACGGCTTTTGGAAACTTTCCTTCTTTTTTAGCGTCCTCAAATGCTTTTTTTAAAGCCTGAGGCGACATGTTCCAGGTTTCAGGCTCTGAGTCAATAAATACTGGCGTGGCACCTTGGTATAATATAGGATTGGCACTAGCTACAAAAGTTAAGGAAGAACAAAAAACAATATCTTTCTGACCAACGTTTAGTAATCTTAAAGCTAAATGTATAGCGGCGGTTCCAGAATTCACCACAGCTGCATCTCTCATAGAATTATACTTTGCAAGTTCTAGTTCAAAAGCGTCAACATTACTACCTAATGGGGCAATCCAGTTTAAATCAAACGCTTCCTGTACGTATTTCTGTTCTTTTCCGCTCATATGGGGAGTCGAGAGGAAAATTCGTTTCTGATCATTCATCTTGTATTCCCTCCAACTAACCTACTTTTTATATAAAAAAACATCATCATACTTCATCATTACAAAATCCTCTTCATATCTATAATTAGTATATGGCTTGTTTTCTTTACCTATTAAGTTATTATTAATGTAATCCATAAAATCACACCCCATCTCTTGAGCGTGGGGATAACCTCCTCCAAAACGTGGGTTTATTTCTGAAATGTAATAATTCCCTTTGTATTTAAAGCAATCAATATCGATGGGACCCACAAAACCTGTTCTAGAAATAAACTTTTTAACTAAAGTTTCGATTTCAATGTTATGTACTGAAATCGCTTTATCCGTTTCACCTGATCTCATTTTAACTTTTTCTTTAATAAACATATCCACCAAATCTCCTGAAATTAAATCAACGTATACGTCAATACCAAACTCAAGATCTTTGTAAAAGGGCTGAATAATTAGGTCATCCCCTTCAGAAAAAGCATTCTTCAGGGCAATTTTATTATTAACAATGTTAATACCAATGCTTGCGCTTCCTTTACCAGGTTTAACTACAAGTGGGAATGATAATTCTTTTCTTTCAATTAAGGAAGTCACAGTCTTTAAACTGCTAAAAGTGGGTATTGCTGGTATTCCTAATGTAGTCAAGTAATTATAAGTTTCCTGCTTATCATAACAATATTGAATTACATCTAATGGAGAAAGTACTAATGTTACACCTATTTCATCAAATATCTTCTTATTTTTAGCTAACATTTCTAATTCTGGATCGATTAGTGAGAGAATACCCTTTATTTTGTATTTTTTACATACAGCTATAATTGATGCCAAGTATTCTTCATTGTCAATTTGAGGTATGATGTCAAATTCATCTCCAAAATACAATGCGGGTGCGTTCACGTTACAATCTACTGTGATTACTTTTCCGCCACTTTTATTTATATTTTGTCTCAAGTACTGAACAACTTTCACTCTTCTTCCTGCACTACATACTAAAACATTCACTATATATCACACTCATCCTTTAATTTTTCCATTATTATTACATCAACATATTCCCCATCTATAAACCTTTCTTGACTCATCTTACCTACTTGATTGAATTTCAAACGCTTATATAAATTAATAGCTGGGTTGCCTTCATTTACTAACAATTTAATTTTATTTAAATTTAGATTGTTAAATGCAAAATCCAACATTAATTCAGTAGCACTAGTACCATATCCCTTTCCATTATGTTCCTTTTCACCTATGTAAATGCCAAATTCACAGTTTCTATTAATATGGTTAATGTTGTAAAGCCCAACCATACCTATAGGTACTCCATTCTTTATTTCAATAATAAACCTTTTATTATTCCCATTCATATCAATCATATTATCCATCCAGTTTCTTTGTTGATCAATTGATACAGGTTTAAAACCTCCACCAAGGTTTCTAAAAACACTATGATCATTTTTCCATTTATTAAGAATAGTAATATCTTCCAACATAATTGGTCTAATCCTTATACTATTGTTAACTAACATGTTATCCCTCTCATTTTTGATATATATTTTTTTTATTGAATACTATCTTCACTGTTTTTAATATTATTTTAATATCTAACCATATGGAATGTTTCTCTACATATTTAATATCCCAATTTATTTTTTCATCCCAACTTAAATTATTTCTTCCCTTAATTTGAGCCAACCCAGTTACTCCCGGTTTAACTTGCAAACGTTTAAGTTGATATTTATTGTAATTATCAGTGTGCACTGGTAGTGCAGGTCTTGGTCCAACTACAGACATATCTCCCTTGATAATATTAATAAGTTGTGGCAACTCATCAATACTATATTTCCTTAAGAACATTCCAACTTTAGTAATTCTAGTGTCATTTTCTTCTGTTTTGTACTTAAGTCCAATATTCTCAGCATTTTGAACCATTGTTCGAAATTTGTATATTTCAAAGTGTTTTTGATAGATTCCACCACGATTTTGTTTAAAAATAACTGGACCTCTATCTTCAATTTTTATCAAGATTCCCACTATAAATAATAACGGTATAAAAAATATAAACGCAAAAACGGAAATAATTAAGTCAACCAATCTTTTCATAACTGATCTATCTCCTAAGTAGTTTTATTAAATACATCTAATTGCCTTTTCACAACTTTTTTTTCATCATAATATTTGACAGCTTTTTCTCTCGCTTTTACTTTAAAAGAATTTAGTGTTTTGTTAGAAGTTGATAAATTAATTATAGAAGAAGCAATTTCATCAGGAGACTTTAAATTAACTAAATAACCATTAAGGCTATTATCTACTTCCTCTCGTGACCCTCGAATATTTGTAGCAATAATTGCACATTCCATAGCCATAGCTTCAATAATAGACCTTGGCATTCCTTCACGATAAGAAGGAAGGCAATATATATCTGTTAAAGCTAATAGATCGGGAATATCATTTCTATAGCCTGTAAAAATTATGTTTGGATTACTTCTATGAATTTCTAATTGTACCTTAGTTTCTTGGTCTCTTTCCGTAGCACTAGTTTCACCAATTACAAGTAACTTAATATTTTCCTTTTCAATAATATTGAAAGCTTCTAATAAGTCAAGAATTCCTTTCTCTTTAACCAGTCTTCCGATAAAAGTAACAATAACATCATTTTCCCGAAAACTAAACTCTTCTTTTAATTCCCTGATCCTATTTTCATTTATATTTGTGGGGTTAAAACTTTTATTAACATCAACTCCATTACTAATTACAGTAATACGATCATTTGGTAAAAAATTGTTCTCAATTGCTAAGTTACCATCCTCTTCACTCTGTGTAAAAATGTAATTCGTGCACAATTTTGCACACCACTTTTCTATCAAATAAAATATTTTATACTTCATTGGTGTCATATTTTCATGAAAATAGAATCCATGCGCAGTATATATAATTGTAGGAACTTTTGCCAACTTTGCCGCTATTCTTCCTAAAACCGAAGCAACAGGTGTATGAACATGAACTACATCCGGTTTTTCTTTCCGAAATAATTTAACCATATTGATAATAGACTTTACGTTTTTAATAGGCGAAATTTTTCGATCTATATTAATCGTTCTTATATCAAAACCTTCATCTTTCATTTTTTTAACTTTATTACCATCAGAACATACACAAATTAAGGTATGTCCTTCATTTAAAATTGTAGTATTGAGTTCTCTTAATAAGCCATTCATAGTCGAATCAATTGCACTAATTTGAACTATTTTCATAATTTCCCCCTATCAAAATTTCACCAATATTTAGTTAACCGTAAATTTCAAATAAGAATAAATATACTTTACTCCATTAAGGAGTTCTAAAATACAAATTTTCAAATTCTTTCACAGTTGTCTCCAGATCTAGGCCTTTTACTTTAAGGGAATGCTTTATTTCCCATTCATCTAAAGGAGACTCTTTAATCATCCCTAACACTTCTCTACCCCAGCTCTCAGCTCCATCACTTAATTTTTTATATTTTATAATATTTGCATTTAAGTCGACTTCCTTTGGTACATTATTAGATATTATACTTTTCACCCCTAATACCTGTGCTTCTAAAGTTGCTATTGAAAAACCTTCGAAGTAAGATGGCAACAAAAATACATCTAAATTTTTCACTAAATCAGGAACATCGAATCTATTACCTAAAAAATTAACATTATTTTCTAGCCCTTTTTTTTTCACTAATTCTCTAATACTTTTTTCTAAAGGCCCCTTACCTATCAAAAGTAATTTATGAGGGACTTTCTCACTCTTTAAATACTCTGAGATATTTATTAAGAATTCATGGTTTTTTACATTTGAAAACCTACCAACATGTCCTAATACCAAAGTATTGTTTGGAATATCAAACTCTTTTTTAAAATCAGCCTTTGAAGTTAAACTGCTCCAATCATACTTTTCCAAATCTATACTATTATTAATAACTTGAAAACTGTTACTATAGACTAACTCCCCAGCACTTTTACTACAAGCTACCTTTTTTGTTGAAAGTAAATTAAGAAAATACTTAAGTATTGGAAACAAGCCTTTTATCCATCTACTACTAACTTTGTTTTGGTGGATATGAGTTATTCTGTTGTTAATCCCTGATATTTTTGCAGCAAATAAGGCAGGACTAGCTTTATACCCATTATGAACATGAATAGCATCATATGGACCATTCTTCTTTATTATCGACATTATTAGCTTTATATGTTTAATAATACCGGTTTCTTTTATATAAGGGATATACTCTACATTAGATCCATAACGAGTAAATTCAGAATGTAACTCTCCTTTATTAAATGAAACAAAATCAAAATGTATTAGGCTTTTATCTACTTTTTTATAAATATCTAATATTAATTTGGATGTTCCACCAAAAGTTGTGTTAGGAATAATATGCAACACTTTTTTCCTTTTCATAAGTTTTTACCCCTATTTCAAAATAATATTATAAGCTTTACATAATTGTGTTACTTCTTCATCAATAGTAAATTTTTTCTTTTCAAAATTCCTTTTAATACTCTTATTAGTGGGTCTATCAATATTAATTTGATTAGTAATTATTTTTATCCACTGTTCTATGCTGTCTTCAAGACTTATTTTTTTCAACAAACCCAGACCCATATTAATTTCCTCAGGTAATTTGTCAGAAGTTACACAAGGAACTCCTGCAGCCTGAGCTTCTATAGCTCCACCGCCCAACCCTTCATAAAGAGAAGGCATAACGAATACATCAATCGATTTAAGTATTTCCGGAACATCCTCTCTTAGGCCTAAAAAATGAACATTATTAATAATTCCCTGGTTTATTGCTAATTTCGTAACATCTTTTCTCAGTTGCCCTTCGCCTACGAGGACAAGGTGAGCATTAATGCCGTTATCAATCATTTTATTACAAATATCCACTAAAAACTTTTGGTTTTTCATCTTCGCAAACCTTCCAACGTGGCCCATAATAATATCCGCTTCATCAATATTAAAAAAATCCATCTTTTCTTTTTGTGTCTTATCCGAAATGAAAAACCTCTCAATATCTATAGCGTTTGGAACAACTGTGAACTCCCCTGTATTAAAAAGAAATTCTCCAGCCTCTTTACTAATGGCTAATTTTTTTGTCGCTGCTAGGTTAATTAGCTTTCTTCCTAAAAAAAGAGCAATTTGGAATTTTAAACCACGGTCTTTGAGACTGGAAGTAGTTCTCGAGTGACAAATAATATTTGGAACTCTTGCTGCTTTAGCAGCTAATGCTACAATCCCTTGATGGTAAGACGTGTGAGAATGAACTGCTTGATATGGACCTTCATTTTTTATAAGGGTGTATAATTCTAAAAAATGTCGAAGAACTCCAACATTTTTGGGATGATTAATGGTATATTTTTTTCCACCTAACGATTTAACTTCCGCATCATAATAATGGTCTTTATTATCAAGCACTAAGAAATCGAATTGCACTTTTTCATTCAGATTTCTATAGACATCTAATATTCTGGATTCAGCTCCACCTTTATCTAAAGTTGCAAAAACATGTAACACTCTTTTGTTTACCATTTATTTTATACCTCCACGCAATTTAGAAAAGATTTCATAAAACCGGCTAATATTTATCACTAAGAAAGTCCCAACTAATATAGAATTAATTATTAAAATAATATGGTTAAGTGGATCAAAGAAACTGTTTAGAAGAGCTAAGAGAATAAACAAAAGTAAATTACTTGTAAAACTCAGATAATTTATCTTTATTTTATAAAAATAATTTCCAGCCCAAGTTCTAAGGAAGAAGTATATTAGATAAGAAAGAGAGGTAGATATCGCCGCCCCCATAATTCCTATCCATTGAATCAATAAGTAACTCCCAACCACGTTAATCAATGTAATAGTTATAGAAATATATATGTGTAAATAGGATTTTTTATAAAAGTTTATACCTACCATAGTAACCTCTGAAAGAATTAACATAACAGGGATAATTACTAGTATCGGAAAAATATTTATAGAATCATAAAATGATTGTCCTAATAATATTTTCAATAAGCTCTTACATAAAATCAATATAATCCCTAAACTAAATGTTATTAAAGAAACTATGTTAAACGACTGAACAAAGAAATTGATTGTATCATTGTTTTTTTCTTCAAATTTTTTATAACTTAGTGGTATCCAATACGAATTAAAACTAGTATGTAAAATAAGTAAGATTGAAACAATTTTAAAAGCAGCCGAATATATACCCACATCCTCCATACCGTTCATTTCTTTTAACAATAGCCTATCTGTATATTGAAATAACCAAGTGATTAGAAGTGTCAAAGAAAAGGGAAAGCCATATTTTATAAGTTCCTTATAGCTAATAAATATTTTAGTATTTCTATCAAATAAAACCATTTTCCAAGTTTTAAGAGTATAATATATAGAAATAAAAACCACAATAAAGTTTGAAATTACTAAAGACAATACAGGAATATAAAAAGTATAAGAATCGCTACTAATAATAAAAATAAGCAATATTATTATTATTAAGTCAAAAAGTTTAATAGCGGCTTGAATGAAGGAATATTTAACTCCTTCTTCCTCCATTCTTAATATTGACAAGCATATCCTTATTACCAACCTACCCGCTATATATAATATTAGCAATATAATTAGATTATTAATCCTTACACCAAAAAGCAATTCGGATAACTGCTCTCTAAAAACTAGTAATAAAATGGTTATAGCAATGAAACTAATTATATTTATTACAATAACTTTCCTTAATAATTCATGATTATCCCTTTTTAACTCGGGATAAAACCTAAAGTACATCTGATCTGTTCCTAACAATGCTAGTAATAAGAATAGATTTGTACTAACTAAAAAAAGAGAATAAATCCCATAATCTTCTGGTGTAAGAATTCTAGTTATTATAGGTGTAGTTACTATGGCAATAAGCAAACTAACCCAACTACCGACCGAAAAGGATAGAAATTTTCTAATAATTACATTCTTGAGTAGCATACTTACTCTTTAACCTACTTTCATCAACGATCATTAATATAGCAAGAACAGTTAGACTCCAGACTATGTTACTCCCCGTTAACAAACTAGAACTTACATTGGACATAAGAAAAAAAATAATTAATATTGTGCCTATATATAACTTGTTTCCTTTTACGTTCTTTATAAAAAAAAGAATCAAGGTAGCTATTAAAGCAAAAATAAAGATAAGGCCAAACCTTTGAGTTAACTCAATTACTAAACTATGAGAATTGGTCATTCCTTTATTAAAGACTAAATTATTATACATATTTTCTGTAAGACCAAATGGATATTCATAAATCAATTTTATATGATATGCATAAACTTCATTTCTGCTATCAAAGATGTTAATTATGTTTGATAGTTTTTCTACTGAGTAACTGCCTATAGTATCATAGTAGTTAGTTCCTATCATTAAAATAACTAAAACAAAAGGAATACCAATAAATATAACTTTGAATATATTCCTGAATTTAAAATTCTTAAAAAATAATATTAAATAAAAGGCTACTGTACAAACTATTAATGTACGAGAACTAATAATAAAAATCAATATTGTGATTGAAAAATTCAATAATACATTGTACTTTATTTTATTATCCATAATATTTATTACTATAAGGCAACATAGTAATGTAATACCTAGATCATTTTGATTAAAGAAAAACCCTGTTGGGAGAAATAAATTGGTTTGTGTATAATTTACTATGTTTGAATATATTAAGTGCTCGGAAGTAATTACTTCTGACACACTAACTATTATATTACATACAATAAAAAGTAAAAATGAAGTTAAAAGCTTATTTATTTGACCTCTTTTGCATATTTCATAAGTTACTAAAATCACAAAGTAGGTACTTAATAATGTCATGGTAAATGTAAGGTTTTCTAGCGATCCTTTCCACGAAACTAAGAATGGATGAATCCAAATGTACAAAAATATCATCAAAAAATAAAGGTAAATTTTTTGTTTTTTTAATAAACCCTTTAAGAGAATATAAAATCCTATAGGTAAAATTAATAATCTATAAATTTGTATTTCTGGGAAGTTCTCTAAAGATAGATATATCCCAAAAAATGAGGTATAAATAGAAAAAAGCAACAAATTATCATAGTTTAATTTTGGAAAATTAACAAAAAATAAAGCTATTAATATTGGCATAAAAATATAATAGTGGACATCTATGAATACAAGTACTCCAAATATAGATAGCAAAAAAATATTCAAATAAAATTTCAACACAGTAGAACACTTCCATTAAAATCGTCAATTATAGTTGACGATATAAATTTTAAAATCACTCTTACTCATCAATTATTATAACCTCCAAAGATCTATGTTTGCTGGTGTTTCATCCTGAGGTAAACTACTTTTAATATCTACTACAATTCCTTTTCCATGCTTTAGTAACATTTCGAATTGTGACCATCCTCTGTCAATATAGCTATTATGTGGAACAGCAAAAACTACTGCATCAGCAGGTTTTATTTCTTCATAGGGAACAAGTTCTATTCCATATTCCTTCAAAGCTTCTTCGTATTCAGCCTCTGCATCGGTTACCTGTACATCAATTCCAAAATCCTTCAATTCGTGTATTACATCAATCACTTTTGAATTTCTTAGGTCTGGAACGTTTTCTTTGAATGTTAAACCGAGGATAGTTACTCTCGAACCTTGGATTGGCATATTTTTCTTAATCATTCTTTTTATCAATGATGTGGCGATAAATCTCCCCATGTCATCATTGATTCTTCTACCAGCCAAAATAACTTCTGGATGATATCCTACAGCATTTGCTTTATATGTTAGATAATAAGGATCGACACCTATACAATGCCCCCCAACTAAACCTGGTGAAAAAGGTAGAAAATTCCATTTAGTGCCTGCTGCTTTTAAAACTTCATTAGTATCGATATCTAATTTATCAAAAATTATAGCCAATTCATTCATTAATGCAATATTTAAATCTCTTTGGGTATTTTCTATTACTTTAGCTGCTTCTGCAACTTTAATCGAGCTAGCCCGATGTACCCCTGCTTCTACTACTGAGCCATAAACCTCTTCAATAATATTAGTTATCCCTTCACTTTCACCAGCTATCACTTTAGTAATCTTCGTGAAGGTATGCTCTCTATCACCAGGATTTATACGTTCAGGTGAATAGCCAACAAAAAAGTCCTCACCTTGCTTTAATCCTGAATGCTCTTCTAAAGACGGAACACATATTTCTTCAGTAACGCCTGGATAAACAGTAGATTCATATACTATAATTGTTCCTTTTTGCATATGTTTAGCAATCATTTCAGATGCTTTAATCATTGGGGTTAATTCCGGTTGTTTATTTTCATTAATTGGTGTCGGTACAGCTACAATAATAAAATCCACATCATTTAGTGAATTTGGATCGTTAGTAAAGTCAATATTAGCCTCTTTTAAATCTACTGTTTCTACCTCATCCGTAAAATCAATACCCTCACGTAAAGTATGTATTCTATGTCCACTAACATCAAAGCCAACCACTTTATGTGTCTTACCAAACGCTACAGCCACCGGTAAACCTACGTATCCTAACCCCACTACTGCTATTTTTCTATTCATAATTTAAATCCCCCATAAAACTATTTATTGTCGATTTGGTAGTATTCTAGGTACCAATCAATAAAATTACTAATTCCATCTTTAATTGAAGTCTGTGGTCGGAAATCAACTTCTCTAAAAAGATCTTCTACATCTGCGTATGTTTCAGGCACATCGCCAGGTTGTAAAGGAAGAAAATCTTTTTTTGCTTCTATCCCTAACTTTTTTTCTATAGCACTAATGAAATCCATAAGCCTCACAGGATTGTTATTTCCTATATTATATACTTTGTATGGTGCATAGCTTGTGCCAGGATCAGGGTTGTTGCTACTCCATAGAGTATTCGGTTTAGGAGTAGTCTTAGTTAAACGATAAATACTTTCTACAATATCATCAATGTAAGTGAAATCTCTCATCATTTCTCCATTATTAAAAACTTTAATGGGTTCACCGTTCAAAATGGCTTGAGTAAATAAGAATAAAGCCATGTCTGGCCTTCCCCATGGACCATAAACTGTGAAGAATCTCAAACCTGTAGTAGGTAGTTTATATAGATGACTGTAAGTATGTGCCATAAGTTCATTAGACTTCTTAGTTGCGGCATATAAACTGATAGGATGATCAACATTATCGTGGACAGAAAACGGTAAACTAGTGTTTGCGCCATAAACAGAACTTGAAGAAGCATATATTAATTGTTCTACTTTGTAATGTCTGCACCCTTCTAGTATATTTGTGAAACCTACAACGTTTGATTCTATATAGGCTTGAGGGTTTTCAAGACTATATCGAACACCAGCTTGTGCTGCTAAGTGAATGACAATTTCAGGCCTCTCTTTTTCAAAAAAGTCATTCATTCTTTCCTTCTCTTCCAAATTAATTTTATACAACTTAAAGTTCTTCTCTTCTTTCAGAATATCCAAGCGTGAGTGTTTTAAATTAGGGTCGTAATAATCGTTTATGTTATCCAACCCCACCACTTGAAACCCTTCTGAAAGTAATCTTTTTGATAAATTAAAACCAATGAAGCCTGCTGCACCTGTAACTGAAATTTTCTTCATAACCTTCTCCTTTAAAAAACTGCTTTGTAATTTCATTTCAATAAGTGGTTTTAAACAAAAAAATAGTGATTGCACATTAAGTTCTAAGAGCATAAACGTTCTCAATCTTATGATTGGGAATTTGGTTATTAGCCAAGTCAATCGCATATTCTTTCAAATCATCCACACTGCTTTCCAAATGATGATCCAATAGATATTGCACTAATCGATAGTCAAACTCCACCGTCTTCCCAATGAAAATCTTAGGAAATACTGGTTTCTTATTCACTTCTTTTTCACTAAGAAGCTCCTCATACATCTTCTCACCAGGTCTTATCCCATTAAAATCAATCGGAACCTCATCCTCTGTAAACCCTGATAGATGAATTAAATTTCTCGCTAGATCGACGATCTTAACCGGTTCGCCCATATCAAGAACAAATACCTCGCCGCCTCTAGCTAATGCTCCAGCCTGAAGCACTAACCTTGAAGCTTCTGGTATTGTCATGAAGTACCGTGTCATGTCTGGATGAGTGACTGTAACGGGGCCGCCTGCCGCAATCTGTTTCTTGAACAATGGAATTACGCTGCCCCGGCTTCCGAGAACATTCCCAAAGCGTACAGCGACAAAATTAGTCCTGCTTCTTTTACTCAGGTTCTGGATCACCATTTCCGCAATCCGCTTCGTCGAGCCCATCACGTTCGGTGGGTTGACCGCTTTGTCGGTCGAAACAAGGACGAATGTTTTCACACCGGCATGATCAGCTGCTTCGGCGACATTTTTCGTCCCAATCACGTTATTCTTCACCGCTTCTTTCGGATTCGCTTCCATCAATGGCACATGTTTATGGGCAGCTGCATGGTAGATATAGGAAGGGGCATAATCTCCCACGACTTGGAAGATTCGCTCTCGATCCTGAACATCGGCGATAACGGTCACCAGTTCTGTATCGATTTCATATTGCTTTAACTCCATATGGATCGTATAAATGCTGTTTTCTCCATGACCGAGTAAAATGAGACGCTCTGGTCCAAACTTCACCAGCTGTCGGCATATTTCTGAGCCGATACTGCCGCCGGCGCCCGTAACCATAACCGTTCTCCCTTTTACTTCGGACTCAATCGAGTCGATATCAAGTTCGACAGGGTCACGTCCTAACAAATCCTCAATCTCTACGTCGCGGATTTGATTGACGGAAACATTACCAAGCGCGATATCTTCAATCATCGGCAGTGTCTGCACGTTTTTTACAACACTTTTTGCGGTTTGGATGATTTCTTTAATCCGCTCTCTCTCTACAGAAGGCATAGCAATCACAATATGATTGACCTGATATTTTTCTACAATCTGTTCTATTTTTTCTGTATTACCAAAGACCGGCAAGCCACTGATCGTCAGATGATGCATCGTGAAGTCATCGTCCACAAAGCCGGTGACTTCCCCATTGAATTCCTTCGAGCTGTTCATCTGTCTTGCCAGCATGCGCCCGGCTGCTCCTGCTCCGACAATCAATGTCTTTTGGCGGTTAGGGTTTTGACTGAGGATTTTCGCTTTTCTCAGTTTCGGATTCAACGTAATTCCATAGGTTTTATAATACTGCCATGCGAACCTCACTCCACCGATCAACAAGATATGTAACATCCATGTGATTGTGAGCGCCCGTTCATAAATCATCCCAAAAGCTAAAACTTGAATGATTGCTGTCGATATAATAGATAGAGTGACGACAGTAAAGATGCCGAGCAGTTCTTCTGTACTCGCATAACGCCATTTCTTCTTATACATACCGAGCATGCTTGAAAATAAATGATGTGAGATTAATAGAGCAAGAGATGATACAAGCATGATCTGGTCGAAAACAGCGACATATGGATTCAAGAAGAAGTGCGACATGTAGATGGAAAAGGAAACGATGATTGAATCAATGGCAATCAGCAGGAATAAACGTCTTCGATAAGCTGTTGTCATAAACTATCCTCTCCTTCCTTGTGTAGGGTTCTTGTTAGTCTTTCATTCATCCGAAAATACCAAGCAATTTCTTTCTTTTAATAGGTTGCGGCTGGTCACTAATCAGGGCTGCACCTGAAACGACCGCTTCACTGTTTTCCAAAAACAAATCGACAATCTCAGGTCCAAACTCTTTGTCCACTTCCTCAAAAGCTTCGCTCAAACAAAAGCCTCTCGACGTCGTATTATGAGCATCGGAAGCGATGAGATGAGTCAGATTGGATTCGATTAACTGGTGGGTGAATTTCTTTATCTTTTTACCAAATCGACCGGTGACACTTGCGGCGGTCACTTGGGTGTAGGTACCTTTTTCAACCATTTCCAACAAAAGATTTGACTCCTGGATGAGCTGGGTGTTCCGTTCTGGGTGGACGATGATTGGTTGATAACCGTCGACCTGGATGTCGAAAAGCATTTGTTTTGCATAACGTGGGACATGATTGGATGGAAATTCAACAAAAACATAGCCGTTTTCATTAGCGTTCAATGTTAGGACTTCATTTTCGTGTAAACCTTCAATCATTTCGCCATGAATCCGTGATTCCTGGCCTGGCAGCACAGTCAGCGGGATGTTGTGGTTTTCTAGATGGTTGTTGAGGTCTTCGACTAGTGGAAGAATCTCTTGTTTCCCATTTATGTACCGGCCATTTTGATGGTGTGGGGTCGCTATTATGGTATGGATACCATCTTCCACCGCTGCCCTTGCCATCACTATGCTGTCTTCTATTGTCTGAGCTCCATCATCGATACCTGGCAAAATGTGGCTGTGAATATCTATCAAAACGTACCTTCTCCCTTGTCTCCAAAATGCTTGATTGCTATTTTTCCATTTCCGTCACTTTATTGTAATAAATTCATTATAGCAGTTTGCGTTGTCGCATTGAAGGGTGGAATTGTAGTTATTTGCAATATTTTCATATAAAATGTAATAAATTATTGATAATCCGCTTACATTGTTAAAATTCAACGAAAAAAAGAGTAACTCTAGCATATAACTTCATACTAAAAGTTACTCTAGTTTTTCATCCTAAGAGATCTATCGATTGAAAATCCCTAGAATCTTGCTTTTTTTTACATGGGCGGGAGGTTCTGCGGCAAGAACGTCTCCAGCGATGATGTCCTCAGCATTTTCTGACAACATATAGACCATATCAAGCCCGAAATTTTTCCTCACTTCACTGTAAGCATCTTTCAGACAGAAGCCTCTTGTTGAATCATTATGGGCGTCAGTTGCGATTACATGGGCCAAGTTCGCCTCGATCAATTGCTCAGAGAACTTTTTGATTTTCTTCCCGAAATGACCGCAAACACTTCCAGCCGTCAGCTGTGTGAAAGCTCCCCGTTTGACGAAGGAATACAACAGATCGGGATCTTCGATAAGCTGCTTGTTGCGCTCGGGATGCACGATAATCGGCTGATAGCCTGCCACTTGTAAATCAAAAAACAGCTGTGACGCATAGCGCGGAACAGCGTTCGATGGAAACTCGACAAATACGTATTTTGTATCTTCATTGATGGTCAGGATTTCATTCTTTTCTATCCCATCGATCATCTCACCATAAATTCTTGTCTCTTGACCTGGCAGTACTTCGAGCGGAATATTCCGTTCTTCGAATGTACGGTTCAGTTCCCCAACTTGAATCAGTACATTATGTTTGAAATTGTCATACGAACCATTCTTATGGTGTGGTGTAGCGACAATTTTATCAATTCCGTCCTTCACGGCTGCTTCCGCCATTTTTATACTTTCATCCATTGTCTGGGCTCCATCATCGACCCCAGGGAGGATGTGGCTATGAATATCTATCAAAAGACCTACTCCCCTTCCGTTTCATAATCCTATACTTTTCTCTTTTTATAATACTATATTTGATTATACCAACATGCAATTAGTAAATAAAGGTTATTCGCTTATTTATCATTCGACTTTATATTTATTTTTTCTACAAATTTTTAATTATTTATAGGTCTTTAGGTATACAAAAAAGAGAGAATGGAGTCTAACTACCCATTCTCTCTTCGCTTATTGCCCATAATAGTAATAATAGTTGCTTGATTTCAAGTCTTGATCGTTCAAGACCGCACCTAGTAGATTCGCATTAGATTGTTGCAAGTGTTCTTTCGCTTTCACAGCTGCTTCTTTCTCTGTCTGTTTACTTCTGACGACGAGCAGTACACCGTCGACAAAGCTTGATAAGACTTGAGAATCAGTCACGGCAAGTACTGGGGGGGTATCAAAAATGATCATATCATACGTTTTCTTCGCTTCTTCGATGAATGCCTTCATCTTTTGCGAACCGAGAAGCTCAGACGGGTTCGGCGGGATTGGACCACATGGCAGTAAATCCAAGTTTTTAACTTCGCTATTCGTCGCCAAGTCGGTAACCGCTTGTTCACTGACTAAGTAATTGCTCAATCCTTTTGTATTTCCAATCCGGAATGTGTAATGGATGGTCGGTTTACGCAGGTCGGCATCGACAAGCAGGACTTTCTTCCCCTGCTGGGCAAAGACCACGGCCGTATTCGCTGTCGTAATCGATTTTCCTTCAGATGGACTCGCAGATGTGACGAGCATTGTTTCTAGGTCATGATCGACGGTCGTAAATTGTAAGTTTGTGCGGATCGTTCGGAACTGTTCAGCAATCGGTGATTTCGGATTCTCATCCGCAATCAACCTTCTTGCTCTCGTATTAAGGGCTATATTCTTTTTACGTGCCAACTGATTCACCCCTCATTTCGGTTACTTCCGGCTTTTTTCTTGTACGAGCCGTCCGGGTTGGAATGTCGTTTTCTGTAATGGTAGATACAACACCAAGGACCGGCATGCCTAAGGATTCTTCAATATCTGTTTCCGACTTGATCGTGTTATCAAGGTATTCCAGTAAGAAAGCGATTCCTACTCCGACCATCAACCCGACGACAAGCGCAATCGCGATGTTCAACACCGTATTCGGACTTACAGGTGATGGGTTCGATCCGACATTAGCGCTTGATAAGACATTGACATTATCCACACTCATCAACTGTGGAATTTCTTCTTTGAATACATTAACGGTCGTATTGGCAATCTCAGCCGCTCGTTGTGGGTCAGGATCTGTCACTGTGACATTCACGACCTGCGATTGCTCGGCATTGGCTACCTGCAACTTTTCAGATAGTTCGCTAGATGTCATATTCAATTCCAATTCTTCCACTACCGCGTCCAGGATTCTCGGACTTTGGATAATCACATTATAAGTATTAATGAGTTCCACATTTGTCTTTATATCATTGATATCATAGGGAGAATTCTCCGATTGTTCCTGAGATTGATTGACGATGAACTGTGTTGATGCTTCATACGTCGGTGTTAAAACAAAAAGCGTAATGGCTGCACTGATGATGGCTGCTCCTGCTGCTAAGCCGAGGATCAACCAGATTCTCTTCTTTAAAACCTCGAAAATTTCTTTCAAGGAGATGGTTTCTTCCATGAATGAACCTCCAATATTTTGTCGAATTATAGATAGAAATATTATAGCATACTACTTTCATAGTTTAAGTACTTGGTAACAATTTTCTTTGAATTTAGGTATACCTGTTCATTTAAACTATGATAACGATGCCCCATTATACAACATCGGTCAATTCCCGCATTTGTTTAGTAGGTAATTATTAGCAATCATTTCTTAGTGATTATTGGGTTCGTTACTATATATACCTGAGGGTGGTTGAGAAACAACTCGCTTCCGAGGCATTTGGTGTGAACATGTGGTGTTGTTGCTTCTCACGAATCGCTTATCGGTGGGTGCTTGCCGCGGGCACGGCCTCAGCTAACTTGGTCAAGAAGATCACTTGACCAAGTGGATCTTCGCCTCGCGCTGTTCCCACAGGCGTCACCACCGAACGCTCATCGTGGAATCAACAGTGGTTCATCTAAAAAGAGTGATTTTCTTGTCCATTGAAAGAGAAGCGCTAAAATTCCTGCTGTCGAAACATTGCTGAAGAACCTCTTAGAATATTAGGGCAAAAGTTCCGTTTTTGTGAGAGTAAAGTGAAAGGACAATTAGATGCAACATCATCGTACATGCTTGCTCTGAACATTAGAGACTCATCTCGAAACGAAAGGGGTCCGTTCACCAAAGAAGAAATGGGCTGGCTAGAGACTCCCGCGGGGGAAAGAAAACACCAGCATAGGGGGGTGAATATGTCCTAAGCTTTGTAGAGGTACATGCACTCCAGCGAGGCTCTCGCTCCTAAGAACTTTTTCACTTGTAGCAGCGAATCTGATGTTTCCGTTCTCTTAACAAACGCAAGAAGGACCAGGAAATTGCGAGACTCCTGTGGGATACGCGGGTTAGATGAGACCCCGGAAGGCGAAGCCTGAAGAGGCTCAGCGCACGCCCACGGAAAGCGAGCGATTCCCCGGTCCTTCATAGCTCCACCCTTAGTAACGGAAACGAACACTTAAAATTCAACTAACAGAAAAAAAGAGCATGCCTTCGGGAGGCTGCTCGTTTTAATTGTTATAAAGGTCAATAATTCGGTTCAAGAGCGTCTTTTCATCATTTTCCTCCGCAATCGCTTCGCCCTTACGGATCATTTCCTCTCTTAACTCACGAGAAGCCATCGCTTGTTCGATGCCTTGTTGAATTGATGAAGCGTCTTTTGGTTCCACGAGGATACCAGCACCATCGCTGAGCAAATAATGCAGGCCGCCGACATCCGTCCCGACCACAGGTGTATGGCAGGACATCGCTTCTAATGCGACTAGCCCGAAGCCTTCAATATGGGAAGGGAGAACGAAGAGATCAGCTGCTGCCATCCAGCGGCCGAGCGTCTGTTGATCCTTCGTGCCATGGAAATGAACAGCATCCTTATATTCGCTTGCTACATCCGTTTTAAGCTCTTGCAAAAAGCCTTCATCCTTCATGCTGCCGATGATATGAAGCTCCGCATTTTTATCAGGGAGGCGTTGGAATGCTGTAATCAATTCCTTCAGCCCTTTCGCTTTGATCAGGTTGCCTACGAAAAGGATGTGGAAACTTTCTTGAGAAAGATTCAATTCTTTCTTCACTTTTTCTGAATCGGTTGGAGCAAAGACGGTGCGGTTCACACCCATGTTGATCAGAGACACCTGGTTTTTGTCTACCCCGAATTCCTCTGTCACTTCCTGTTTCAATGCTTCACCGACTACGATGACGTGGTCGGCTTCTTTCAGGATGTACTTGGTCATCCGGAAGATCAACTTGTTCTTTTTCGCCATTTGGTCGAGGTCACCGCCGTGAGAGGTGACGATCAGTTTGCTTTTGAACAGTTTCTTGAATAACAGCGCTGGCAGTCCGCTCGGAAAGATGTAATGGGCGTGCACGACATCGTATTTCCGTCCGTTCGTAATCAACCGGATGAGAATCTTCACCAGCCAAAGGAGGTATTTGCGTAGCAGGTTGATTTTCCCTCCGCGGTTATCCTTGTTGACAGCTGTATCGATCTGAACGCCCTTTTCACGTAGTGCCTGTACCTGGTTTTTGACGAAAATGCCATACGTCGGTGTTCGATTACTCGGGTACATATTGCTGATGACTAACACACGTTTCCCCATAACAAACTCCTTCCTGAACAAAATCCTTTTTTTATGTAGTAAGGCCCGGTTACTGGTGGTTCAAGGTACGTTGTGCGCCACTTAAAGGCGTGGAAACTCTGGGGCAGGGTAACGGAGAACGTTCCCTACCCGGAGTATACTAAATGGTCTGGCGGTATAAATCCTTTTTCAGACCATAGTTTTTGAAGATCGCCCACAGCAATGTATCCGTTCTGTTCACTTGTTTGAATCGCTTCGGGAACTTTCTCGACATGGATTCATGTGCTACACAGTGACGGATGAACCCTTCTGTTTTCCATTCGATGAATCCTTCCGCTGCCTTCACCTTAGGGGAGGTGAGATGGCCTTTGATTTTGTTGAGCTCTAAAAAGCCGTCAAATGCGATCGCCTGTGATGCGAATACATGTGTCGCTTCCACCTTCTGATCGTGCTGCTTGGAAGTATCCACGACAAAGTTGATCACATCCGGCGGGAAGGCACAGTTGATTTCATAAAGTCTGACTACCTGCTTGCGGTCCATCTCATTCAATGTATCGGCAAGCAATTGCGCTGTCGCTGTGTGATCAGGGTGCGCGTCGATGTAAGGCGTGCAGTAAATGACATCAGGATTGATCGTCTCGATTTTCTCTTTGACGTAATTGATGTTGGCCGCACTGCTGCTGACGTGTCCATCGGGAATGTTCATATACGAAACATCTGTCAATCCAAGAATTCCTGTGACCTGGTCGATTTCCTCTTTGCGCTGCTGCTTCAACTCTTCCACACTCAAATCACTGACACTGCTGCCACCATCCGTCATGAACAGACAATGGATTTCCGCTCCATGATCGGCGTGTTGACGAAGTGTTCCGCCTGGTCCGATCGTTTCATCGTCCATATGGGGAGCGAGGACGAGCACCTTTTTTTCATTTTCTAGAGATGCCGGTGTCCGCTCACCCTGGTAATGGTTCGTCAATAAAGCTTTCGTCACTGGATAATTGACCGGTTTGACAATATTCATGACAAGTTCTTTTTTATTCATATAATCTCTACCCCTTTTTATTACGCTTTCTGACGTTGTTTAATAGGAATAAAAATGCATGTGTCTTCAATAGAAACGCGACGGCTGCGAAGGCGATAGCTCCCACCACCGCTACGATGATGATTTCGACGATGTTCGGCCAGCCTCCGATCAGCTGCTGGACACCGAGGACGGCGCCACTCATGACGATAGCCGCTGCGGTGATTTTTCCATAATCGATGGCAAGGTATTTGAAATCGAGCCCGCCGACGAGCTTCACGAATACGACTAAACAGGCCGCTGTATAGAATAAAGCCATCAACGAGGCGGCAAGTGGAATGCCTAAATAGCCGAGCCATTTGGAAAAGACGAAATTGAATACCACATTCAAAAGGATCGAGCCAATGCTGATCATCAGGATCAAGTGGCCTTTTTTCATTGTATAGAAGCCTTTGTTGATGACATTATTCAGGCTGAAGAATACGACAGAACCGAAGTACAGATAGGCGACCTGAGTCGTTGCTGTTGTCGCTTGATTGCTGAAGGCTCCCCGTTCATAGAAGAGCTCGATCAAATTCGGCATCAAGAGCATCATGCCGAGCACTGATGGCAAGAGCACCAGATACATCGTCGTCAGCCCTTTTTCAATTCCCTTCTTGAACTGTGGTGTATCATCAGCCGTCACTGCTTTTGAGAGCAACGGGAAGATGATCGTCGCAATCGTCACCCCGAAAATCGCTTGCGGCATGTGCACAAGGTTCTTCGCGTAATTGATGTAGGTGACGGCACCCTCCCCCTGGTAACTGGCGAAGATCGTCCCGACCATCAAGTTGACCTGGCCGACCGCGACCGTCAGACCGACAGGCAGGAAGATCCAGTAGAACTGCTTCACCTCTGGCCAGTCGATCTTCTGTTTCACATCCATAACCTTCCGTGGTATGACGAGGAACAGTTTGAAAATCAGTGACAAAACCGTACCCGCCAAATAACCGAGCGCCAATGAATAAGCACCGATTTGATTGGCGAATAAGAAAGCAGCGAAAATCGAGCTTAGAATGACGATAATCTGTGAAACGATCGATAGCGAAAACTTACTCTCCGCATCAAAGAACGCTTCTAACACCGAATTCATCCCCACGAAGGAAATACAGGCGAAGAAAATGACCGTCACCCATGTAGCGATCTCTGTCGCCTCCGGACTGAAATCCGGATAGAATAGCGGGATGAGATATGGAGCAAGAAGCATCCCTATGATTGACAGGATGAAGGCTAAGACGAAGGTGCCTTTGAACACCTGTCCTAAATACCTCTTCCCGTTATTTTCCTCGACCGATTCGATGTAGCTTGGGACGAGTGCATTTTTCATACCGTTCGTCATGAATAAAATCAGCATATTCGGAATGATGAAGGCGGCCAAATAAGCATCCGCCACGTAACTGTCACCGAAGTAATATGCGATGACCATGTCCCGGATCAACCCAGAAACTTTGAGGAGCAATGTCGCTCCAATGAATAAAATACTGGCAAGTCCTAGTCTTGATTTCAATGTATATACCTCTTTCAATGCTATGCTGTGATTGCGATTTCCGATAGTTACCACTATAAATCATATCGGAGCATTTTACCATAAACGACAAACTTCCGTAATCTCTCCGTAACGTTTTTGCCACATGATGACGATTGGGGGAAATTTCAACTATCTTTTCCCGCCCCTAAAGGATAGAATGAAGTCGATAGAAAGGGGCTTATCATGAAACGGACAATGATTGACGAAATCTTCTTCATTCGATTTATCGCCTGTTTAACTGTTGTATTCATCCATTCAATCACAGTCACGCAGCACCATTACACATTGCCTGACTTCACTGTTGAAAGCTTCTATATGTTCAAAATGACCTTGATGTTCGCGACACCTGTTTTCGTAATGATCTCTGAATTTCTCTTATCCTATTCCTATGAGGATCGTTTGCCAAAGTCCTTTTGGAAAAAGCGGATCATGTATATCCTGATTCCTTATATTATAGTCGCCTTCATCTATTCAGCCTATCCGCTGATCATAGATGCCAGGTTCAACTGGGGTGTTTTCTTTGATACCTTCATCGCAAAGACCCTGTTAGGAAAGTGGCACGGGTATTTCGTTCTGATCATTTTTCAATTTTATGCGCTTCACTTTCTATTGAAGAGAGTGTTCGATCGTTTCCACCCTGCCCTGATGATCGGGTTGTCGCTCGCTATCAATCTATTCTATTTGGCGATGTTCAACTTCCAATGGTTTCAACAAATCCCGTGGATCGCTGTCATGCTCGATTATTACAAACTGCCATTCCTCGGCTGGATCTTTTACTTCACCATTGCTTATTACGCAGGGAAGAATATCGACACGTTTCTTAATCTATTGAAAAAGTACAAATATGTAATTATTGGCGGAGTCTTGCTTACTGGCCTTGTGCCATTGTTGATGAGGTATAATAAAATCTATTCGATCGTTTCTTCCAAACGATTCGACATTGTCCTCTATACATTGTGTATTTTTTGTTTGCTCTATTTAATAGCCCAAAAAATCAAGAAGAACCCGGCGTTTGTCATGTGGATCAGCAGCAGCTCCTATAGTATCTATTTACTGCATCCATTGTTCCAATATAATGTCAAAGACCTTTTGCAAAACGCGCCCTTCTATACGAATCTAGGCGTACATATCCTGCTGTTATTCGGAATCGGCACAGGTGGACCTTTACTCGTATCCTATCTGCTCAACAAGGTGCCCTTCGGCGCATTTATTGTCGGAAAGTTCAAGGTACCTAAATCTATTTCTCCAGAACCAGATAAGCTCAAAGTTTCATAATTAAAGAGCAAAAACAACAACGAAAGGCCTGCGTATTTATGTCGCAGGCCTCTTTTTTATGGATGAAAAACGTTGATTTGTTCCCATTCTATCAGGCAGTAAAACCTATGAAACTTAATTGTTACACAAATGTAAAATTGTGACGAAAGATGTTGTGTTAAGCTTGAAAAGGATTAAACGGAGAGACATAAAACACACAAGGGGAGTATTACTAGAATGAGAAAATTACTTACGTCACTAGTCGCTTTTGCCACGGTTTTTCTACTATTTACACCCAGCTCTTTTGCAGATCAAAAGACTCGGAACCAAGTAGTAGATTTAGCACACAAATATTCATATGCACCATATTCGTACGGTGGAACATCACCAAGCGGATTCGATTGCTCTGGTTATGCACAGTATGTATTCGGTAAAGCGGGCATCAGCTTACCAAGGACTTCTCGTCAACAAGCGACAGTCGGTGATTACGTAAGTCGTTCTGATTTGAAACCTGGTGACTTGGTCTTCTTCGGCAGCCCAATCTGGCACGTAGGGATATACATAGGAAACAACAAAATGATTTCTGCTGAGAATCCTTCTGATGATGTTACAGTCGCTTCTCTTTCAGGTTACTGGGGACGCAATTACTCAGGAGCTCGCCGCGTAATCGACGACGAACCTGTCGAAGTCGCTGAAACACAGCCGGAAACACTAGATCAGTTCAATGACGTCCAACTTGGCTACTGGGCAGCAGATCAAATCGATTACATGAGCAACAAAGGAATCGTTGAAGGTTACAAAGGTCAATTCATGCCGACAGATAACGTCACTCGTGGCGCTGTAGCTAAAATGCTTACAGAAGCACTTGGTATCTCACCATCTTCCGACAAGCAATTCTCTGACGTATCTTCTTCTCACTGGGCATCCGGTCATATCAATGCTCTTGCAGAAAAAGGCCTGATCAAAGGTTACGAAAATGGAACATTCAAACCAGACGCTAACATTACTCGTGAAGAAATCGCTTCTCTTTTCCATAAGACATTCGATTTGAACGGTTCTGCTGGAAACTTTACAGATGTAGATGAAAATCACTGGGCTTACGATCAAATCCAAAGCATGGCAGCATCATCCATCACTACTGGATATCCTGATAACAGCTTCAAACCGACATCTGAAGCAACTAGAAGTGAGTTCACTGTATTCCTATATCGCGCAATCAAATAGTTTTCCACTAAAGACTCTCCTATCATGGAGGGTCTTTTTTAACCTATTCCCAGGTTTGATCCATACTTAAACACATACTTCTGCTATTATTGGAAGTTTTTTTAATATAGCTGTTCTATAAGGATTAAAAAGAGACTTTCACACAGCTAGGGAAATCATCAAGGGAATTTTCTACCTTTTTCTTTCTATATAATTAGACGAACCAGTTTTATATAGGTTACAAGAAAAAGATAATTTTTTTAGAGAGCTGAATAATTACTCGATTAGGGACTGTTGTTTTCTTCTTTAACAGTGTCGAAAGCTTACTGGCAACAGGAACAAATGCATGCATTTATACTCGGGGCTCTAAATCTATAATAATCCGCAGCACGGATAAGGATAAAGCTATGAACCAATTCAGGTTTATAGCTTTATCCTTATGGGAATGACCTATATATGGCTGATAGAAGCAAGCTGCCGTTCTTATCCATGATCTTCTCCTATATGAACACATGACCTCCCCCTCTCTCCATTTGTCCATGAAGGAAGATAGAGCATTGGTACAAGAACGCTAGCATACCCTATGATTTTTCACACAAAAAAGCGGGCAACCTATGCCCGCTTTTCACTGTGATTAACCTTTCCAATTGTAATAGTCGATGATTCCTTGATAAATCGCCTTTGCTGCCCGGTCTCGCCAGTAACTTGAGCCAAGCTTAGAGGCATCTGAATCATTTGTGACAAACCCTAGTTCCACTAGTGCAGATGGAAGTGGAGTGTCATCAATGACCTTGTATGGAACATCTTTCACTCCGCGGTCATTCGACTGCATCGCCTTGACCAGTCGGTTCTGAATGAATGTAGCTAATCGCTTACTATCTGATGCCCTTTGACTCAACGCAGAGGATGAGTAGAATGTTTCCACTCCGGAAACGTTAGGATTAGAGAAGGAATTCGAATGGATGCTTACAAACGTATCTGCATTGTGATTGACCGCATAAGTGACCCGGTCTCCCAATTCTACGAACGTATCATCCGATCTTGTCATCACAACATCGATGCCGCTGTTTTCCAGATAATCCTGGACTCGCTTAGCAACCTTCAAATTGATTTCTTTTTCTAACACGCCATTCCCCTGTGCTCCGCCGTCACCATCTCCATGCCCGGCATCGATTGCAATGGTGCGGGACCCTGAAGTTTTAGGTGCTGTATAGTCTTTATGCACATATCCTTCTAAACTTCCATAAGAGAACTTCAACCAATCACCTTGTTCACTGTACACTTCAATGGTTGTTCCTCTTGAAAGCTTGCCAATGATACTATGAGAAGTACTCGGGCCAGAACGCGCATTCAAGATACCAGCCGTCACTACTCTTTCCTCAAGAGGATTATTGTCCTGCGAAACTCTGAAATTAGCATTCAATCCTCTTGCTACTAATAAAGAAAACTCTGTCCTTGTAATCGAATGGGTCGGTTTATATGTACCATCACTATACCCATTGGAGATTCCAGCTGTTGTCACTTTATTGATCGCTTCATATTGAGAGCCGCTGCTTTGCAGATCATCATAATGAACAGGGCTTTGATCACTGAGGGAGAAAGCTTTAGAAATCAGATACGCCATTTCCCCTCTTGTCATCTGTTTCTTCGGACGAAATGTACCATCTGTGTAGCCTGTAATAATTCCTTTTTCATATGCTGACTGTATGTATCCTGATGCATAGGAGTTCGAGTCTACCCCATAAAACACGGTATTCCTGCGATCTCCATCCAAACCTAGTGCTCTTCCGACCATCGTAGCCGCTTGTTCCCTTGTTACGATCTGGTCCGGTGCAAAGTCGCCCCCTGGTACCCCTTTGACAATTCCCCGGTCAATCAAATACCTGATTTCTGTCTCATATTTACTAGGGACATCATGAAACGCCAATGCCTTCCCCTGCGGAATAAGCACCCCTACTACAAAAAGTAAAATACCAAAAAATCCATATAACCATTTTTTTGACATGTTCGACTACACTCCTCCTTTATTTTGCGAACCTATGTATATACATATCTATTATACTATTTTTCATCCGCTATAAAAGGGGATAAATAGACTCATTTCGATATTTTTCCATCTTTTCCTTCAATATCCCCTCTTCTAAATCTAGTTAAAGAGAAAGTATGGTGGGAAACAACTCACCTCCCAACGCCCTTCTCTATACTGAAGTATATAAGCCTTAAACACCTGAAAGAGATTTCGTTCCCCTCCGTGTGGCAATGAGTGAATGGTAACCAGAAATCCACTTTGAATGAAGGTTCCGATTCCCTCATAATGCAAAGGGATTCTTTTAAGATGGACCTCTGTTGCTTCCACGATGAGTGTTCGGGGGTGACGCCTGCGGGAACAGCGCGAGCCGAAGATCCACTTGGTCAAGTGATTTTCTTGACCAAGTTAGCTGAGGCCGTGCCCGCGACAAGCATCCACCGACAAGCGATTCGTGAGAAGCAACAACAAACTTTAACAGCTCCTCTAGATTGAACCCCTTCCTCCATCTAGATATCGGAATTTCAAATCAAAAAAAGTGGCCCATTCAGTAGAATGGGCCACTCGTTTATTCACTTATTGCTTGAAACGATCATCTTCCGCTCTTGCTAAGAACATAGCAAACTCAGAACGTCTCGTTTCGTTTCTCGGCTTGAACGTACCGTCTGTGTAACCAGTCGTAATCTTGTTAGCTGAAAGCGTGTTGATGTAAGGCGCCGCCCAGCTATCAACAGCTACATCTTTGAATCGTTCAGAAGTACTTCCCTCAAGGTCATAAGCTTCTACAACGATTTTCGCCATTTCCGCACGAGTAAGGGTCTTATCAGGCATGAATTCACCTTTATCAGATCCTACCATAATGCCGGCATTAGCAATGGCTGCGATTTCTTCATACGCCCGGTCTCCTGGATTCACATCAGACAATCCTGGATTCTCTGGGTTTGAAGTATCAAGATCGAATGCGCGGACGATCATCTGCGCCGCTTGACGACGGTTGATTGGATCGTTGATTCCGAAATCACCGTTCGGATAACCGTTGATGACTCCAGCTACATTCAATTTCTGAATCGCTTCTTTACCCCAGTAACCGTCAGAAATATCATTGAAGTCCACTGGCTCCTCATCAGAGTGGTAAATTGTAACCGTTTGTTCAGTCACATTACCGCCATAGTCGACAGCTTCTACTTCAAACGTATTTTTGCCTTCTTCCAATTGAACAGTGTGCTGATACTCTTTATCCAATGCTCTCATTTTAAATGGCTCTTTGAATTCTTTGGCAAATACTTCACTGCCATCGACATTCAAACGTAAAGCATCAAAATTATCTTTCACATGAAGATTTAAGTCTACTTCACTTTCAGATGTTACATGAGGACCTTCTACTGTCAGCTCAGCGCTTGTAGAGTCAATCATGAAACGACGAGTGAAGGAGATGTCATTGCCACTGTCATCGACAGCTGCAAACTCAAGCTCTTTGAATCCGTCTGTCTTAAAGCTGATTTCTTTATTGAAGTTATAACGTTTAGTCTCAGAATCCCAAGCCAATTTCACATCTTCGCCATTGATTGTGAGGGATTCGACTTTAGAGTCATCCGTGACATGACCAACGACTTGTACTTTTTTATCGTTATAAACCTCAAGAGCTTCTGGTGTCAATGCGATGACAGATGGTATTGTGTCATCTTCACTTTCCATCGCACTGTCTGTGGTCACGTTACCCGCATAGTCATGGGCAATGACTTTAACACTTTCGATTTCTTCTGTTTCTAGTGTATAAGATTTTTCATCAGCTGCTAACGGTTGTTCCAGGACACTCTCACCATTGACAAGGACATCATAGTGGGAAAGTCCGGCACCCTGGTCAGCTGCCTGCCATGACAATTCCTTGCTGGAAGCATCATAGTCCACCTCAAGAGAAGGTGTTTCTGTGTCGACTCTGACTGGAATCACTTTCGACTGCCATTCAGCGTCTGGATAGTCTACGACAGATTTGATTTCATAATAGTAAAGTCCATCTTCCACGACTTCACCTTTCACTTTTCCATCCCAGGAGCTTTGGTCAAATACCGTGTAGCTCGGGGACGCTCCGCCGTCATAATAGTGTTTTCTCACTTCATCCTGTGTACGGAGGGTACGTAATTTTTCCTTATCTTCATTCAAAATGTTGAACTCGACTTCTTTGGCGTTTCTAAGGAAGGAGACAACAGGTAAAACCGTGTCTGCCAATCCATCTTCATTAGGTGAGAAGCCGACATTCAATTCTGAACCAGTCAGAACTTCTTCTTCACCAAGTAATGGATCGACCCCCAGATAATGAAGTTCTGCTCCTAATGGTGTTAACAAACCTGTTTGTCCATAGAAGGATTCGCCATCGACTTCATAAATCGTGTCATCAACGATTGGAGCTTGATCCCATTCGCCATCAAAACCGACATATGGAACGTTGATTTCCGGGTTCGTATCATTCGGGTCTTCCAGCGTAATGAAGCCTTCTACGAAATAGCCATTTTCAAAGATTTCATCAAGTGGCTGATTTCCGAACCAGTCAATTCCACCTTCTAAATCGACGGTAACATCGATTTCAATAGAAGAGTTAGCTGGGACAATGACCTGGTAGTCATCATTGACTTGGCTTCCGTTAGCTGAAGTGATTTCAATCGGGAATTCACCAGCATATGGTTCTTCTTCACTGATGGTACCTTCTTTGTAAATTCCTTGTGTTTCTCCTTGGTTCTGACCATCAGCGACTAAATCTGTTTGGACAGTCCCTTTGACATTATAGGCAGTGTTTTCATCACTGAAGTTATCTACCGTTAATGTGAATGATTCTTTTCCATCCATTTCTTTCAGTGCCACTTTACCAAGGCCAGATTCTTTCTCTGTTGCTACAACCGGTGTACTCATGGCTGCATGCAAGTCCATCAATCCAGCACCCTGCCTTCTTGGTGAGAAAGCTAAACCAGATTGGTAGAAATCGTTATATAATCCAGTATCGAGCTGTGGTACGGACGTGTTCATCAAAATGTTCTTCGTCATTTCGACACGATCCTCACCAGCAAGATCGAAATCCTCTTCAATGCGTTGCATAACAAGTGCAGAACCACCTGCAACGTGTGGTGCAGCCATTGATGTACCACTCATCAAGCCATACTCATCGTCTTGAAGAGTTGATAGGATGTTTCCACCTGGCGCTGTGATTTCCGGTTTGAAATCAAGGTTCGGTGTCACACCCCAGGAAGTGAAGGATGATAGGTTTCCGAATTCAGGGTTGATCGATTTGACCTCTTCCCCTGTAAAGGAAATTTCCACCGTTTTTCCTGCTTGCAATTGATCACGCAGCTCTTCCCCTTGGACTTTCAAAGTAGAAAGTTGAGGAATGTTAATTTCTCCACTAGAGGCCATGCTGATATAGCCTGCTACATTGTTGAAAATGATGACACCTTTCGCCCCGCGTTCCTGAGCGTTCAATGTCTTACTTACGAATGTAGATTCCCCACGTTGGATCAATGCGATTTTGCCTTCTACATCCACATCTTCAAAGTCATTGGCATCAGGGTTTACATCAGAATCCTCCGGCGTTCTGCCTAAGCCGGCATACACCACTTCATGGTAACCCTCTTCCAATGAATTCGGTGATACTTCACTCGCCGATAAGAAAGGTACAGGAAGACCTTCTTCTCCATCGACCTTCGTGTTGAATGCATCAAGCATCAAATATTCGTTCTCGAAAGAAGCGACTTGCAGTGAATCTGTTGATAGTCCAGGAGCACCGACAAGACCGATGTCAGGGTTGGACGCTAATGGATTGCCGAAGCCTTCTCCGAATTTCGCAGAGTTACCTGCAGAGATTGCCATCATCACTCCATTATCAACCGCTCTTGCAATCGCCTTCTGTTCCGGATCTTCAGAATCTACGAAACTAGCTGTCGATCCAAGGCTCATATTGATGACGTCTGCTCCAAGAAGGATGGCATCGTCAATCGCCTTCACATAAATATCACCATAGGTTGATGGCATTTCAGGGTCATTACCGAACACTTTCAACCCGAGGATTTGTGCTTCTGGTGCTACCCCTTTGATTCCACCATTTTCTTCATCCCCATTGGCACCGACTGTTCCAGATACGTGCATCCCGTGCATGCTGGCTTCCGGCCCAAGGTCCAATACGGTATCATTTTCATCCGCATAGTTGTAACCATAAGGGACTTTCTCCGTAAAGTATTTCCCTTTCAGTTCTCCTGATGATTTCAACGCATCGACATCATCTTTACTGATCTCAGGATCTGTTTCATCGCTCAAGACCATATCTCTATGTTCTGGATCGATTCCCGTATCGATGACACCTACCGTCATGCCTTCCCCTTTATAGCCGTAGTCCTGCCAAGTTTTCTGTGCATTGACAAGTTCTTTACTATAAAGCATCTCCGGCTCTTCCGTCGGACGCTCGTATTCGTTTGTGATATGTACTTTGCCGACGTTCGGTAAGCTTTCTATCACATCAACGGATTTGTAGGAAACCGTGCCACTGAATCCATTGACGACGGTTGTAAAGCTTTGTTTGTAATCCATCGGAATGGATTGGCTTTGAATGGATGATTTTACTTGATCCTGGGCATCCAAAGCTGCTTTTCTCAACTTATCCTTGTTGGAATCTGATAGTTCACTAAAGCTCTTACCTAAACTCTGTGCAGAATAAATCGTTGGCTCATCTTCCAATTCGACGATGATACGGACCTCTTCATTCGCATCATACTTCTCATCTTCTCCATCAGCCTTCAGGACATTTTCGGTCACTTTCTTAGCCGGCGACGATTCTCCTAAACTCTTATTCGGGAGCCCCGATGCGGCAAAAGCGGAATTCGAAAAGGCTAGAAGAAAGATGAAGAACAATACTAAACTCTTTTTCACGTTCAAATGACATCCTCCTCGTAAATTTTATCTTTTTTTATCTTTTTACTTAAAATTACACTCCTTTCTTTATTTTACATTCCTAATTATATTCAAATTATTCACACAAATCAATCCATTCGACAATATATTTAGAGAATCGAAGTATATTAGATAGGGGCATTGTAGAAAAGAGGACTTCTAACATGGTAGACTGTAAGATAATGACTACTATATCAAGGAGCGTCTAATAGATGATCGAATCGATGAAAAAGATTTTACCAGCCAAGAGCGACCGCCAACTGAAGAAATATTACCAATCTATCCAGTCGATCAACAACCATGAAGATGACATGAAAGCATTGACTGACGAGCAATTAAAAGCGAAGACAACAGAATTCCGCACTGCTCTACATAATGGAACAACGATTGACGAAATCAGAGAGGAAGCGTTTGCCGTCGTTAGAGAAGCTGCCAGACGTGTACTGGGTCTGCGCCACTTCGATGTACAGCTCATCGGCGGTCTTGTTCTTACAGATGGCGACATATCAGAAATGGCGACAGGAGAAGGAAAAACCCTCGTCGCCACCCTTCCCAGCTATTTGAAGGCACTCGAAGGAAAAGGTGTCCATGTCATTACCGTCAACGAATACTTGGCACGGCGCGATTTTGAAACAATGGGTCCTATCCATGAATTCCTCGGACTGAAGGTCGGCTTGAATGTTCCGCAAATCTCCCAAGCAGAAAAGAAAGCTTCCTACAAGGCTGATATCACTTACGGGATCGGGACAGAATTCGGCTTCGATTTCCTACGCGATCATATGGTCAAGGATATCAACGAGAAGGTTCAACGCCCTTACCATTTCGCGATCATTGATGAAATCGACAGCGTCCTGATCGATGAAGCGAAAACGCCGCTCATCATTGCGGGAAAAATGGAGTCTAGCGCTAATCTGCATAAAGTCGGTGCAAAACTCGCTCGTTCATTCAAAGCAGAGGTTGACTTCCAATTTGATCCGGAAACGAAAAGTGTCACCTTGACGGAAGAAGGCATGACAAAAATCGAGCGCGCTTTCGGAATCGACAATTTATTCGATATCGAACACCAGACTCTCAATCACTACATGGTCCAGGCACTCCGGGCTCGCGTCATGTTTGAGCGCGATGTCGATTATATCATCGAGGATAACGAATTGAAGCTTGTCGATATGTTCACAGGACGCTTAATGGAAGGCCGGACGATGTCGGACGGTCTGCATCAAGCGCTGGAAGCGAAAGAAGGTTTGGAAATCAGTGAGGAGAACAAACCACAGGCATCCATCACGATTCAAAACTACTTCCGCATGTACCCAACACTCTCAGGGATGACAGGGACTGCCAAAACAGAGGAGAAAGAATTCCAGACGGTGTACGGAATGGACGTCATTCAAGTACCGACGAATAAACCCGCGTTACGCGAGGATCGAACAGATAAAGTTTTCCTGACAAAAGAGCAGAAATATCAAGAACTCGTCCGGGAAGTGAGAGATATCCATCAAACCGGCCAGCCGATTTTGATCGGTACGACTTCCATTCTCCAGTCAGACAAAGTCGCCGGATATTTGGATGAAGCAGGCATTGGCTACGAGTTGTTGAACGCGAAAAGCGTCGAACAGGAAGTCCGGTTGATCTCCCTTGCCGGTCAGCAGGGTACGATTACTATTGCCACGAACATGGCCGGCCGTGGGACTGACATCGTTCTTGGTGAGGGAGTGACCGAGCTTGGCGGACTGCACGTCATCGGAACAGAACGTCATGAATCCCGCCGGATCGATAACCAGTTGAAAGGAAGATCGGGGCGTCAAGGAGACCCCGGCTCTTCTCAGTTCATCATTTCCCTTGAAGATGACATGATCGAACGCTTCGCCCAAGTCGAACGTGACCGTAAAATGAAAACACTGAAAACCAATGCCAATGGCAAAGCGATGAACAAGGATCTTCATAAATTCATAGATACCGTTCAGAAAATCAGTGAAGGCAGCAATTATAATATCAGAGAATATACGCTGAAGCTTGATGACGTCATCAATGATCAGCGCAAAGTGATTTATGACCTTCGTGATCGAATTTTAGTAGATGAAGATATCATCAAACTGCTTACGCCAATGGTGGAAGATTACGTCCACCATACCATCGACAAATTCTGTCCGGAGACCGTGGTCCCGGAAGACTGGCCGCTTGAACATTTACAGGCTGAATTACAACGCGGCATTCCGTTCATGACAGATATCGATATATCTGAACGGACCTATGAAAATGTAGAAGATTTAAAAACAGACCTCCAGCCGGTTTTAGAGCGTTATCATGAGCATCTGAATGAAACCATAGCTTCAACAGCTCTTCAAAGCCGCTGGAAGCAGGGAGCTGTCATCATTCTCGATAAACTTTGGGTCCGTCACCTTGAGATGATGAACCGTCTTAAAGAAGGAATCGGTATCCGCCAGTACCAGCAAGAAGATCCGCTGCGTCTTTACCAAAAAGATGGTTTCGACATCTTCCAGCATAATTTCTATGAAATCAGAAAAGAGCTTGTCGTTCTGATGGCCGGAATGCTGCACGCAGCCAACAAGAAGAGCGCAAAGGAGGGGAAAGCTGATGTTTAATTTTTTGAAGAAAAAAGAAACTGAGGATCACGTCCAATACGATGAAAGTGGTATCGACGCCGGAGATCTCGTCGATAAAAAGCGCCTTTCTGAGAATATGGACGAAGAAGTCTTCACAGATCTTTCGATTCATCCTGAATGGCAGCTGCCAGAAGAAGAGGTCTACGTGTACCGCTTCCTGAACAATGACCTCCCCCCTCTCCGGCCAAACCAGGTAAGTGTGCACGGGGTTGAAATCAAACCGAAAGATGGCGGGCTCGTCGTCGAATCGTTCGTCCGGAATTCGCTGGCTAAAGGCATCCAGCTGAAGCCCGCTGCGATCCTCGTCCTCGACAAGCAAAGCGAAACAGTGGCCCGAAAAACCTTTGATCTGAATGCCGTCGGGACCATCCCGGGGAGATCAAGCCGACCATGGTCATTCCTGTTCCCCCCTTCTAGCATCATCAACAAGGAGGGCGAAATCCCTGTCCACGGCTGGCGCCTAGCCATAGAATTGAAGAAGAAACCAGCCAAGCATAAGCTTGATTTAGAAGAAAGCTGGAGCGAAACGTTAGAAAGTGAAGAAGTCGAGAAGCTCGACCGCTTTGTCGATTCCATCACACCGCCTAAACCGGGCGAAATGAATTTTCTCAGCCTGGAAGCAAGACAAGTCGACACCGGCGACCTCCACGTAACACTGCTGCTTCGTAACGGAAGCGACCGGGACCTGGCCATGAAGCATCTCTCCCTACGGGTCGAAGATGCTTTTGGAGAAGTCGCCGCAGAAGGCGGGTTCAAGCTGAAAGACTTAGAAGTGAAAGCAAACACAAGTAAGCCATGGACCTTTATCTTCCCGCCTAAGTCCATCAAGAAAGATGAATTGGATTTATCGAAATGGAAAGCCTACCCACTGCAAAAGTAATACAAAAAGAAGCACGCCAATTTCCCCGTGAGGGAGTCAGCGTGCTTCTTTTTTGTGTAGGTCCGTTTGCCGTATGGAGTGTGTGAGGGCAGGGAAAACAGCTCGCTTTCCGCGGGCGCTTGATGAGTCTCCTCGGGCTTACGCCCTGTGGGGCCTCATCTAAATCGCTGTTCCCGCAGGAGTCTCCCTATTTTCCCTGCCCTATCTGCTTGATTAGATTTAACGGACCATTGGTCAGTGAAAAACAAACTTGAAATCCAGCGGTGGTGATGATTAAGCGATACATTGATCGCCAATTTATCCCGGTTCCGTCATCCATATTCTTAGGGAGGTGGTCGGGAAAATGACGAGACTCCCTCCGGAAAAGTTGATACATCAAGGGTTATAAGGTGTTTTTATTAATTGAAAATTTTTTTATGATCCATAGACACAATAGGATATTCCTTTTATTCAAAATAAAGGCATTTATGGTTACGCGTAGCGTTTCCTAATTGGCTTAGGGTTTGGTTTTTGTATAAAGCGATGCACCCTGGATCTCTGCTTTCTTATGAGGACGTACCCTCCCATGACTCTTGGCGTCGTGCGCCCACATTCCTTCGTTCGGTCTCATCATAAGACAGAGGCCGGCCTATTTCTCCTGTATGGACTCGTAGTCTCCCGTCTCGCCTGGCGCCAGCTTCTCCATGTCATCTTATGAATTCGATAAATGGTGGTTCACGCAGCCTGTTTGAGGCAGTGGAGATCCTGTTTCATGCGGTCCTCATTGAAATAAACCTGGTGATTCGATAAACCAAAAAAGATTTTTAAGAGTTTCCCACAAAGGACAACCATAGCTTCCTTTTTCTTCAAAGGATTATTGGAGCGAGTAATATAGTATTGATACAATTCCTGAAATGCGCCGTTATTCTGAATCAAAGGCAAAATAGCACGATATAGAAGGCTTCTGAGACGTTTCCTCCCACGTTTGGAAATTCCCTTCGCTCCTTCGTGCTTTCCGGAAGAGTTCTCACGCAGTGTTAACCCCGCTAATTTAATCAGTTGGCGTGGGTGTTTGTACTGCTTGAGAGACCCGGTTTCCGCCAGTAAATCACTGACCGTGTTCTTCCCAATACCCGGAATGGAAATAAGGTGTTCGTATTCCTCAAGCTGAGAAGCCAGTTCATTCAATCGTGTATCGATCTCTTCTAAGCGACGTTCGATAAGAAGAAATTGGTCGACAAGAGTGGCGATTTCAAAGTGTGCCATCTCTGCCCCTTTCGTAAGTCCAATGGATTTTTCAGCTACATGCTTCATGTCTCGTATAGTTTTCTTCGCTGGGGAATTTACGCCTGCCTTTTCTTTATAGATCAGGGCCAGTTCTTCTACTTCTTGATGGATAAGTTCTTGCGGCAGTGGGGTGTGCTTCAATATCGCACAGGCCAATTGTCCAAAGCCTTTAATAACCGCTTTAAATTCCGGGAAATACTGGTCTAACCATCCCGTCATCTGGTTTTTCAAACGTGCGTGTTCCTCTTTGAGTTTCCATCTCATGCACGAACCGTTTCTCAGTTCAGCTTCCACCCCATCTGGAATCCTGGGGTAGCTGAAATGGCCATTACCCATGAGCTTCCCAATGACACGCGCATCTTTTTGATCATTTTTCGTTTGAAGGTTATCATCAAACTCTTTCGTTCTCTTTACATGCATGGGATTGACGACCACGAAGGGAATATCCGACTCCATCAGGAAGGAAGCGAAATTCATCCAGTAATGACCGGTGGGTTCAAACCCAACCAGTACGCTGCTCTTCTTGTGTCGTTGGAGCCATTCATCCACGTTTTCGCGAAAGCTTTCAAACCCTTCCAAGCTTTGATTAAAGCCAAGGGGACGTTGGAGTTCGCGTCCGCGATCGTCCAAAGCGCATGCATAGTGCTTCTTCTTAGCGATATCAATACCGATCACAAGGGAGTCTTCGGTGATTTGATTAATTTTGTTATTCCTATTATGATTCAAGAGGAGTCCTCCTTTTGATGTTTGTATTTGGTTGTACAAATGCATCATAACGGAGGGCTTTTTTTTATACAAGAACCTCTTTACTAAATCCCACAGGAATCTCCTGTGGGATGAACATGGTCGGTGAGATCCCGCAGGGCTATGCCCGAGGAAGCTCACCACATGCCCACGGAAAGCGAGTTATTTTCCCGACCGCCCTCTTCTCTTACTATGTGACGGAACAGCCACCCAATGCTTAGAGAAAGGACTTCATATCATCAGTCATTCTTATATTGGTTTTCAAGATTAGTCTTTATCATTTCATACATGTTGACCTGCTTGGAAGCGGAAGAGCTTTCTGCGTGGTTTAATTGATGAAGGAAGAATTGCGCAGAAAATGACAGGAAGGCACTCTTACTGATTCCCAACTCTTTAACCCTCTGTTCTAATTCATTGTTCAAACGTTCGTCCAATCGAACACTGACCTGTTTCTTCATTAAATAGATCCTCCTACAAAAGTCTAAGGTGTAAATCAAATCTTGGAAATATTCATCATGATCATTTATGCACCTTTTCTATTATACTTAGTTTTCCATTTATTTGCTAGTATTCCATGGATATTCGTTCCTCATCCATCCATAATATGGTACTCTAGGACTAGAGAGTTTATAGATTGAGAGGGGAGTTACATATGAAACGAATCATTACCAGTTTACTAGCCATTACAGGAGTTTTCTTTCTCTTTTCCGGGCAAGTAAATGCGGAGAGTACGATTGCAGAAAAGTGCGGACTTGAAAACTTACCGGAAGAAAACCCTGACCTTCAGGTTACGAATTGCTTATTAACAGAAGCCGCTTTGAAATACGACATCCCACCGGAAATCGTCAAAGCTGTTGCTGAAGAGGAAAGTGGAGATTGGCAGCACTTCAACGATGAAGGCGAACCGATTGTTACTGATGACGGTGGAATCGGTCTTATGCAGGTGACCAATAAACCATTGTTAGATGAAAAACGCCTGAAGTATGACCTGCCCTATAACATTGAAGCGGGCGTCCAAATCTTGAATGAGATGTTCAACCGTACCGACCTGCCGACCATCAATGGCGGAGAAAGAGATGTTATTGAACATTGGTATTTCGCAGTGATGGCTTACAATGGCATCAAACCAGTGAACAGTCCAATTGACCGTGATGGAAATTACAACGCTGATGCCTACCAGGAGCGAGTGTTCAGTAATATGAACACGTTCGGCAGCGTCTCGCCTGTCCCGCTCCCTTTTGAAAAAGATGATTTTGATTACGAGCGCAGCAGCAGCGATAACATCACCTTCAATACGATGAAATACGAATTCAACCTGCCTTTGAATAAATCGAGACACCTCCTTGAAGACCGCTACCAGGCAGAAGCGGTCACCGGTACAAAGGTGAGAGAGCTTCCGACGAGTGATAGTCAGGAAATCACAGAAATAGCACAGGGTGAAAAAGTCGAGATTACCGGCCCATTCGTCTATGAATATAATGGAGATCGGAAAAACCATTTTGTCTGGTATCCTGTCGAGACGAGTGAAGGAAAAACCGGCTTCATGACATCCAAATATATAAAATTCTCATTCAGTGATGTGAGTGATGGTTACTATGCAAGTGAGGAAATCAATTATTTATACAACCGCAACATCATCAACGGAATTCCTGGCGGTAAATTCGGAATCGGAGATCCTTTGACACGCTGGCAAGCCGTATTGCTGATTACAAGAGCGAATTATACAGAACTCGGTGACAGTCCTGACCCTGGCTTCAGTGATGTGCCACAAGATTACACCTACTATGAAGAAATCGCGGCTGCCGTAGATGAAGGTTTATTTGAAGGTACGGGTGATGGTAAATTCAAGCCTGGCGCTACCTTGACACGTGCGGAAATGGCTGTTGTCCTTCAGCGCTTGTATGAATTTCCAGCCACAGATGCCGGGAACCCATTTACAGATGTACCTGATTCATGGTATACAGAAGAAGTGAATCGCTTATATCATGCGGGCATCACTAACGGGTATGGAAGTCCATCGACTTTCGCCCCTTCTGAGATTGTGACGCGCGATCAATTCGCTGTCTTCATGACACGTTCCATCGCTGACGAGTACCGCATCCAATAATAGAAACATAGAAGAGGCCCCAAACGTTTTGGGGCTTTTTCCATGTTCATGATCCAGGAGGAACCAGGGTGTCGAAACAAAGAATAGATTCGATATTTTTATTAAGGACGATGGCCATGATGATGGTCGTGCTCGTCCATGTCACAGCCACCTATCTCAGCGCATTGCCTGAAGGGAGCTCGATCTATCAGTTTTACCATTTCGTGAATTGGTCGATCCGGGTCGAAGCTGGGGTTTTCATCATGCTGACCGCACTTGTATTTTTCTACAAATACAAGGATCAGCCCATGGATCGCGCCGAGCTGATCACCTATTACAAGAAGAGAGCTCTGTACATCGTATTACCTTATCTCATTTGGGCGCTGTTTTATGAGGGTTATTCGATTTGGGCAGGAACGAGGAACTTTGATTGGATTGCGATTCTCTCAAGGATCGTACAGGGAAAATCCTACTATCAGCTTCACTTCATTTTTCAAATTGTACAATTATACATGGTTTTCCCGCTTCTTTTGTACGTCATCCAGCAGTCCTTCTTGGTGCGGAAATATCTCTGGCTCATCGGACTAGTAGTCGAGGCGGGATTCCATATCATCAGTGAACGTTTTTCACTGCTCCCTCCAGAACTGTTCGTCGGTCATCTGGGTACTTATTTCCTGGGCGGGTGGATCGGTCTGCATTATGTAACGCTGAAAGAAAAGTTGAGCCTCACCAGGAATCTTTGGTTAACAGCAGCAACCTGCGTGTCAGGATTCATCTTTCTCTATACAAGCTATTACATTTACACCTACGATATTCACTTGCTATCGAGAGGGACTTACTTGATCGGCAACATGCTTTATTTGATCAGTGGCAGCTACCTGCTATTCCAGCTCAGTGAATGGGTAGCGAAAAAATCCCCACCATTCATTGCTTCTATCCGCAACATCGCGATTTATTCTTTCGGCTTTTACTTGTTGCATCCGGTTGTATTGAACGGGGTGAGGAATTTCATTCCGATTTATCCGGGGGGATGGTTTCATTTGACCATCCTATTCAGATTTTCAGGTACGATTCTGTTTTGCTTTATCATCATCTGGACCTGCCATCGCTTCTTTCCATGGCCGGGGCTTTTCTTTGGGAAACTGCCCGAACGTCCGAATGTATGGAAAAAGCGAGGCGCTCTATAACAGAGCCCTCGCTTTTTTCATTTTCTATCCTTATTCCTCTGCTTCATCGACAATACGTTCTTCGGTAACAGGTGTGACTGTTCCCTGTTCTGCTACATAGTCACGGAAAACTTCCCAGTCGGATTGACCAAGGTCTGTGACACGACCTTCATCATAAGCATCCGCAAAGACGTCATATCCATCTCCACCTTTAGCAGTGAATGCATTTGTTGCAATCACGTATGTCTCATCATCAGCGAGAGTGACCCATTCGCCGTCTTTATTCACGGTAACGCTCTGGACACGCTCACCTGCATCAAGAGAACTGTCGTACGTATAGTTCAGGCCGGATACTTGCAGGAATCCGCCGCTTTCTTCTGGAGCATTGCTGACACTATGCTCCAATGCTTCTTTCACTTCCGCTCCTGTCAATTCCATCGTTGCCAACGTATTACCGAAAGGCATGACTGTCAGAATTTCACCGATCGTAATCGGACCTTCATCAATGGATGTACGGATCCCGCCGGAGTTTTGAAAAGCAGCGATCGTATCCGGATTGAATTCTTTCGCTTTATCCAGCATACCATCTGAGATCAAGTTACCAAGTGCTGTTTCACTGTTTCTGACACTGACAGTGCCGCCATCCCCTGTACGTGGATTCGGGAAGGCTTCCGCAGCAACTCCGCCACTTTCTTCTTCTCTGATTTCATCAACTTGAGAAGAATAACCTTCAAGGATCTCAGCCGCTTCCGGATCTGCTTCTTTTTCAGAGACGTCAATCAACTCACCAGCATAGCCGACAACGACACCATCTTCGTCAAACTCGACGTCAAGTGTTCCTAAATCGCCACCATACTGCCCTGCCTGGACAATAACCGTCGGGTCTTTCGGGTCGCCGTTTTCATTTGTCGTCACTTCTGTAGGTTCACCTAACGCTGTATGACTGTGGCCGCCGACGATGACATCAATTCCGTCAACTTCCGCGAGGAGCTTATCATTATCATAGGCTGGATTATCATCATAGCCGATATGAGTAAGGGCGACGATTTTGTCGACTCCTAACTGTTCCAATGCTTCCACACGATCTTCAGCTGATTCAATATAATCGTCAAAGGTGATCGCTTCAGGACTTGAAATATCCGCTGTTTCTTCTGTCGTCAATCCGAAGAAACCGACTTCTTCTCCATCCACTTTTTTGATTATGCTGTTATAAGCCATCCCATCAGAAGGAAGTTTACTTACATACTTCTTATATAAGCCGTTCATATTCTCATCATCTTTGAAATTCACATTTGAACTGACGAACGGGAATTCTGCTTTTGTTACGAAATCCGCCAGCGCCTGGTGTCCTTCAGGGCTTGAACCGAGATCGAACTCATGGTTTCCGAAGGTCATCATATCGTAATCCATCATGTTCATGAATTCCAAATCTGCTTGTCCTTTGAACTCGTTGAAATATAGTGTACCTGAGAAGACATCACCAGCATCAAGAAGAAGAGCTTCAGGTTTCTCTTCCCTTACTTCTTCTACAGCTGTCACACGTTTGGCGATATCATCGAGGTGGCCATGGGTATCGTTCGTGTGCATGATGGAAAGCTCGAAGTTTTCTTCTTCCGGCTTAGGAAGCTTGTCCCCGAATTTGTAATCCGTTGTTGCCAGTAACCAGGCGAAATCTCCACGCTTGATCTTATGGTCTGGTCCGAATTCCGTTTCAGAAAGACCGGAAATCAGTCCATTCGCGTAAAGCGTTTCAACAGCTGACTCATACCAGGAGCCTTTTTCCAAATCTTCAAAAGGATGTTCGATTTCTTTTCTTTCCATATCATAAGCATCTACGATCAATTCAGCAAACTCCGCACGGGACATCTCTTTCTTAGGAGCGAACATACCTTTGCCGACACCATCGATGTATCCTGCTTCATGCAAAGCATTAACCGCCCCTGCATACCAGGCACCTTCATGGACATCAGAGAAGGATGATTCCGTCTCACTTGTGTCTAAATCAAGCATGCTCGCCATCATCATCGCAGCCTGGGCCCTTGTGACCGGGTCTGCGGAACTGAACGTTCCATCATCATACCCATTGACTACTCCAGCCTCATATAGGTCATTGATGACGTCATGGTACATGTGATCATCCGATACGTCCGGGAAGATGTGGTCTGCGGAAACGCTTACAGCAGGTGTTACAGCAGCTGCCAATAATGCGGCACTCGCAGATGATAAATACAGTTTACCCTTATGTTTTTTCAAGTTCTTCATTGTGATGATTCCTCCTTGAATAGTTTAGAAAAAGCTCAACGTCCCTTCATACGGAGAGAAAACCTATGTATGTGGATTGCCCCTCAAGTCGTTCAGAAACTATGAACCTGTAACTCTTATATTACAAGAATCTTCATTTAATTCCTACATGTTTCTCATAATTTTACAAGGAGTTTACTTAAAGCGCTCCCAAAAGATAGGTAAAATGATAGATTTGCACATAAAAAAAAATGGGATCCGCATTCACGGATCCCACCTTAAGTTATAGGGGATTTTTTTAGACGTCAGTACCGCCAGTGGATGCGTCCACTTCAAATACCGCACCATCGTCTTCATTCTTGAACACGTGGATATCGGTATTGTAAGATTCTCCATCCATGTCCTGTACTTCTTTTTCGTACGTGCGCACGAAATTGACATCGTTAACATCAAACTGATCATAAATTCTCTGCTCTGCCTGTTCTACAGTCAGATCCAAGTGACGATCAGCGTCAAAGACTTCACCGTCAATTCCATCCAGCTTCCATTTGCCGTCCTCTTTGATCAGAGTAACCGTTTCAAATGAACCCAGGTATGTGAAAGCTTGGAGCTGGGCGGTTTCAACGACGACCTTATTGCTGTTATTCTCAGTCACATCCATAAGAATATCCCATGCGAAGTTATTGTCATAGTACAAGGTATCACAGCTTAAGCATGCTTCATAATAAGTTCCTTCGACTTCTTCGTTGAAGTCACTTGTTACATACTCAGCCATTTCATCTTCAATTCTTTGATAATCACGGTCTTCACTGTCCGCACCGTGTTCCTTCAAATCACCGTATAGAGTATTGAAAACTTTCTCCTGCAAAGCTTCCGTTTTTTGAGCGATTTCATTCTCACTCAATTGATCAGATCGGAAGGAAGGCTCAATCGTTGCAGCCAGTACTTTTGCGAATGACGCACGCGTAATATCTTCAAAAGGAGCGAATGTTCCATCAGGTTTACCGTTGATAATATGCTGGGAAGTCAAATCAAGGATGCTTTCAGTTGCCCAAGGAATATCATCAGAGTCAGGGAAACCATCGACCTCTCCATCTCTTTCAATGTCATAGGCCCGATCAACCATAACAACTGCTTCTGCACGGCTGATTGGATCTTCAGGTCTCATGTTTTCACCGTCACCTTTGAGGATGCCTTGTTCATAGGCGACAGATACTTCATCATAATAATACGCACCTTCTGATACATCGTCGAAGGGTACGTCCCCTTCATGGGTCTGGTTTGGATACATGTCACGGACTATCATGATAGCCACCTGTGCGCGTGTCACATCTTTCATCGGACCGAACGTACCATCCGGCAATCCGTTAACAATTCCTTCTTCATTCAAATAAGTTATTTCATCCTTTGCCCAGCTTGCTTTATCCAGGTCCGGGAAAGAATCGGCAGCGCTTACACTTGTAATGGAAAGTGAGAAAATAAACGACAGTGATAATGCCAAAGTCAACAGTTTCTTCATACGTACACATTCCTCCTTACAATTTTTTGCCAATTCCATTGTACTACAAATTAAGGAAACAATGCCATACTATTCATATATTCGTAGAGTATTAGAGTGAACTGAATAAATAGGCTTAGTTATATATTCACAAAAAACAGCCCAGTAAATAGGGTGAACTTACATTTTTTGCACCCATTAACTGAACTGCTATCTGTCTCATTATTTTTCTATATCGTCCGCTTGCTGATGAAACTGTTCAAACGTCCTTTCTTCAAATGTGCTGTCAACGATCCCCGTCTCTTCAATCTCATTCCTGACAGCATCAATGATCCGATGAAGATCGGATAAAGTATTTACATCAGAAAGATCCTTGAGGAGTAACTTTTCCGCCACTTTACCAGCTAGCAGGTCACTCTCGAATGTAATATCCAATTCTGAAAGACGCCCCATAAAACCTTCTGCTTTGTCGTGTTCCTTCATTAAAGAGAGATGCTCTTTCAATAACAGGATTTTCTCATTCAACTGGCTTTCGATTTCATGTTCAGGCGCTGACTTGATCTCTTCCTCGACAAGCCGCTCCACTACCCATTTGCGGCCAAATGAACCGATATTGATAAAACTCTCGATCTTTTGATTGATCAAAAAATCCTGGAGCGTCTCCGGCTTCTGATCTACCTTATGATTTTGAAGCGCTTTTACTTTTTTCTTCAGCTTCCGCAGTTTGAATTGGCCTTCTGCATACTTATCCGAATCCGCGGCTAGCCGTTCAACCATTGAACGGAATTCATTGATTTCTTCAGTGGTGATGTTTTCTTGATTGTAGAGCTTTTTATAGCACTCACCCATAGTTGAATACAGACTCTGTGGATTGGAGTATGGGGTAGACGTAACAGTTATGTTTTTCAAATTTCGATCGATGGGTTGAGTATGGACTGAAGCTATGGTTCCAGTCTTCGTTGTATTGGCAGTCATCCGATCAGCTCCTCCATTGTATGTAAGTAAAGAAGCCAACCAATTAAGGTTGGCTTCTTAAATATAAAGTCTAGATTAGAAGTTTGCAACGATTGAAGAAATGGAAGTGTATCCACCTTCAGGTTGGTTATTCCATACGTTTTCAGCTGCATCAAGTTGCTCAGCAGCAGAAAGTGCTTCGTACTCTTCAATATTAAGAGCTTCTAGAGCTTCATCTGCAGTAGTAATAGAAGTTGCTCCGTTAACACCAGCAAGTAGGTCTAGGTAACCATCTCCGTCAACGTTAGAAATTTCATCTGAAAGGTCAGTAGAAATTACAGTTGAGTCAGAGTAAGCTGGGTCTTGATCTTCTACAGTAGTCATGAACCACTCAGCCACTTCTAGACGCTGTGTGCTAGTAAGGTTGTTGAAATTATCATTTTCAAGGTTTACAAGTGCTGTCGCAAGCTCTTCAGCTGTTTCAGCATCGTTGATAGAACTTACAAGCTCAAGCTCTGCAGTTGCAACTTCAAGATCAGTTGTTGCTGATTCAATGTCAGCTTCAACTTGTGGATCAGCATCAAGTGCATCAGTTACAGCTTGATAAAGACCGTCTTCTTCTTCACCGCCAGCTGCTAGATATGCTTCCTGAGCAGATTCAGCTGCTGTTACAGCTTCATTAAGAGACGCCATGTTATCTGTAGCAGTTTCAAGCGCTCCAGTTGCAGTAGTAAGTTCACCAGTTGCTGTTGTTAGAGATGTTTCGCTATCGAAGTCTACATTTTCAGCATCTTCAAGTTCAGCTTCTACATCAGTATAAACTGTATCTTCTTCGTCACCACCAGCTGCAAGATAAGCATCAAGTGCAGCTTCAGCAGCCGTTACTGCTTTTGTAAGGTCTTCAGTAGCTTTTGTAAGGTTATCAAATTCTGTCTGATAAGCATCAACTGCATTAAGAAGTTCTTGTTCTGCATCTGTAGGAGTTGCATTTCCATCATCATCTTCTTCACCAGTCATAGGTACTAATGCTTTTAGAGCATCAATGTCTTCTTGTGTAGTGTCAGCGTCAACTTCAAATGCATCAATTGTTTCGGAAGCATTCACGAAGTTAATCTCATACTGCACTTCTTCAACAGTTGTGAAATCTGTGAAATCATATTCACCGATGTTCTCTTCAACAACATTGTCAAAGTTCTCTACAAGAGCATTGTATAGATCAACCTGATTACCAGCATCTACTACTGGTTCAACAACGTTCTGGTAGTTAGAAGCAAGCTCTACTGCTTCATCCAAATCATTTTGTAGAGTTTCAGCTAATGGAGCATCATCGTCTTCCTCTACTTTATAATCAGATGGCAGCTCATCGATAGCAGCTTGAGCTTCGTTTACTAACACATCGAAGGCATCTTGATCGAAGTTGTCAGCAGTAAAGTCAACTGCTTCCACACTATCGACAGCATCATTAGCAGCGTCTACATCAGATTTAAGCTCTGCATCAAGGTTAGTTTTGTTTACAGCATCGATTACACCTTGGATATCAGCAGCAGTTTCGAATTCACCATTAGCTGTTACATAGTCATCAAGGGCTGTTACATAATCAGTGATGTAATCTTCGTTAACATTTTCAAATGGTTTCACATCAAGAGCGCGGAAAGTTTCTAGCTCACCTTCTGCTGTATTTACTGCTTCAATGATGCTATCCAATTGATCTTGTACATTTACAAGACGAGCGTTCAATAGAACTTTATCGTCAGAGTCAGAAAGCTCAGCAACAAGCTCTTGAGCGTCAGCAAGATCTTCTTCTAGAAGAGTTTCTTCAGCAGTTTCAACTGCTTCCGTAGCTTCTGCTACTGCTGCAGCTTCTGCTTCAAGTGCTGCGATCGTTTCTTCTGCTGTTACTAGAGTTTCAAGACCTTCGATTTCAGCATCTTCGTCTAGTTCATAAACAGTTTCTACAAGTGCACGAGCTGCTTCTACTGTTTCAGCGTCTTCGAGAGTCAATTCTTCTGGAAGCTCGGCAATTGCTGTTTCAGCCGCTTCAACAGCTGGAGTTACTGCATCGTAATTAACAGTTACAGTGTACTCTTCTCCGTCAACTTCGAAAGTTACTTCGTTTTCACCGTTAACTAGTGCTTCTTCAAGGCTTACTTCTGTAGTCTCATCATTGCTCCAAGTAACTTCTAGAGTATTAGCATCAATGACAGTTGTGCTTTCTACAGTCACATCTAAAGTTGGCTCGCCCATTGCACGGTAAACCATTACTGCAAAGTCTTTACGAGTTACATTATCTTCAGGCATGAATTCACCTTCGCCGTTACCTTTGATGATGCCATTTTCGTATGCGACTGCGATATCATCTTCAGCCCAGCTGCCTTTTTCAACATCAGAGAACGGGTGATCTTCTCCACCACTCAAGTCATAAGCACGAACGATGATCGCTGCTGCTTCCTGACGAGTAAGTTCACGATCTGGCACGAACATGCCATCGCCGTTACCTTCGAAGATTGCAGGAGAAGTAGCGCGGACTGCATTGTAGAACCAGTCATCTTCATCTACATCAGAGAAATCTTCAGTTCCACCAGGAACGATGCTTTGTGCTTTCATCAATACTTCAGCAGCTGAAGCACGGATGATGTTTCCTTCTGGATTGAAGTTGCCTTCTTCATTTCCTTGCAGGACTGCATTGTCAGCAAGATACTGAACAGCATCAGAATAATATTCGCCATCTTCAACATCAGGGAAGACGTGATCCGCGGATACAGCAACTGGTGCTACTGCAGAAGCTACCACCGCTGTAGTAAGGGCTGTTGCGTAGAATTTACGATTTGATTTAGGTTGGTAAGACATAAAATTTGTTTCCTCCTAAAAGATATTTTCAACTAATCCTATTCACCCTCTTTTTTAGAAGGATGAGGAAGATTAGTAGATTTCGCTAAGTCATTAAACCCATACCACCATATTTATGTAGGTTTCTCAGGTGTCATATAAGCATATATGTTCAACAAATTGGTTTATTTTGTTTGTGGTGGGTTAAAATTCCTCACTTGTTAATGATACAAGATTTCAATTTTATTTCAATAGTTTCGCTCATATTTTTCGAAAAACACTGAAATATCGACATTACATTTCTCTTAACCACTAGTTATATCGGTGTTTTTATTAACTTTTTAACAAAAACCTAAACATTTTTATAAATTTATTTTCGAAACCAGCACGTAACAGTTCAGAATATTAAGCAATTATTAAGAGTCTATCAGCACAGGTCTCTAGTCCCCACTCTTCAAATCTTTTCTTTCAAACCTTCACTCTTTGACAAAAAGTGATAAAATATAGATTGGGAATTTTTGTCCTATTTCCACACATAATGACAGTATATAATATATTCAACAGACTTCCGCCCCACTCCCATACACCCCGTCTATTAAAAACGAGGTAACTCGAAAAGTATGAGGAAGGGAACAAGTTAACCTAACTTCAAGTCTCGATGTTCTGCTCGCTGGAGTCTCTCAACTTTCCTATCTAATAATTAATCAGGTTTTCCTCTATGTAATAGAGTTCTTCAACCTTGTTCAGATATTTTATAGGTTCCGTTTTCCTTCATGGCAAAGGACGGTGGGAAACGGTGAAGCGAGGCACTGCTTTTTCTTTTTCCAGCAACGGAAGTCTTGTATAGGAAAGAAAACCTGGCGTTGGCGGGGTGAAATGTGCGAGACTCCTAACTTGAAAGCGGAAGCACTGTTGATTCCACGATGAGCGTTCGGTGGTGACGCCTGCGGGAACAGTGCGAGCCGAAGATCCACTTGGTCAAATGATCTTCTTGACCAAGTTAGCTGAGGCCGTGCCCGCGGCAAGCATCCACCGACAAGCGATTCGTGAGAAGCAACAACCAACGCTAACAGCTCCTCTAGATTGAAAAGCGTTATCCAGGGGCTTCGCGAAAAGCTCGAGGAGGCTCAGCGTACTCCCACGGAAAGCGAAGTCGTTTCCCTGAGCCCTTTCCGTTTTTTAAATCAACGGAACCAGTGTTTCGAACAAAGCCTACATAAAAGGTGGACACAACATGGTATTCAGTAACTTAGTCTTTCTGTTCTGTTTCTTGCCTATCATTCTACTGGCATACTTCATCTCGCCAAAAGCTATTAAAAATATCATCCTATTGATCGCCAGTCTGTTCTTTTATGCCTGGGGAGAGCCAGTCTATATTTTTCTCATGCTCTTCTCCATCCATATGAATTACTTTCTCGGCAGGATGATCGGCAAGAATACAGCAAGGAAGAAGGCTTACTTAGCTTTAGCGATCATCGGAAATGTGGCGATTCTCGGTTACTTCAAATATGCCGATTTCTTCATTACAAATGTGAATCGCTTATTCAACACGTCATTGGAATTGACAGAGCTTCCGCTTCCGATCGGGATTTCCTTTTTCACTTTCCAAGCGATGAGCTATGTCATTGATGTTTATCGCAAGCAGGTAGAACCGCAAAAGAACCTGATTTCTTTAGCTCTTTACATATCCTTTTTCCCGCAATTGGTCGCCGGCCCGATTGTCAGGTATAACACCATCAATGAACAACTGATGAAGCGTAAGGTCACGTTGGATAAATTCTCTGAAGGGGTCAGACGGTTCATCATCGGCTTAGCAAAAAAAGTCCTGCTTGCGAATGCCTTCGGTGAAGTCGCTGATGGAGTCTTCACGAGTTCGACAGATGATTTGAGTTTAGCTACGGCGTGGATCGGTATTCTCGCTTACACCCTGCAAATCTATTTCGATTTCTCCGGGTATAGTGATATGGCGATCGGTCTCGGTAAAATGTTCGGCTTCGACTTTCTCGAGAACTTCAACTTTCCTTATATCTCATTGAATGTCACGGAATTCTGGAAACGCTGGCACATTTCATTAGGAGCCTGGTTCCGGGATTATGTATATATTCCTTTGGGTGGGAACCGGAAAGGCGAGGCTAAAACGATCCGCAATTTGTTGATCGTCTGGACGATCACCGGCTTCTGGCACGGAGCCAGCTGGACCTTCATGGCATGGGGTTTCTATTATGGGGTACTGATCACTATGGAACGGCTCGGGGGAGCAAACCTTCTCTCGAGATTATGGCGTCCCTTCCAGCATCTTTACCTTCTATTGATTGTCATGATCGGATGGGTTTTCTTCCGTGCCGATGATTTCACCTATTCCCTCTCCTATCTCGAGCGGATGTTCGGGATGGGGATCAACGGGTTGATGGACAGCCAAAGCTACATCTATTTGAACGATTACTGGTATATCTTCGCCTTAGGGATTCTATTCAGCATGCCGGTTCTGCCCTATTTGAAAAAGAAGACCAGTTCCATCCAGAAGAAAAAGCCTTTCCAAGTCACTTTTCCATGGATGTCGACCGCTTTCTATATGCTATTGATGATTGCTTCTATGCTCCAATTGGTGAATTCGACTTATAACCCATTCATTTACTTCAGATTCTAAGGGGGAACGAGATGAAAAAATTGAGGAATGCCCTTACTTCCATCGGATTTGTAATCGTGCTTTTCACAATCGGTCTTTATATGATTTTCAGTCCAGTCAGAGAAACATCCTATATCGAAAACCGCTCGCTCGCTACAGCTCCCCCTATAGAAGGAAATCAAATTGTGAACGGGGAATTCATGAAACGGTTCGAGCAATTTTTCACCGATCAGTTCCCGGGCAGGGATGTTTGGTTGAAGACATATTTAAACATCCAGTCAACTCTCGATAAGACCTTTTTATTGGGATACTATGTATCTGAGGATGCGTGGATTACGACAGAACCGGACCATTCCTTCCCTGAAGGTCAATTGGCAGAAGGAGCCGAGCACGTCAATGCCCTCAACGAGGAATTACAAAATAAAGGAATGGATTTCTACTATATCAATACGCCTCATAAAGTGACGAACATGCAGTTCCTGCTACCTGATTACATTGAACGGGGCGCATACGATCAAGTCCGGCACTACTTTTTGAACTCTTTGGATCGTTCAGTGGAAAAAATGGACATGATCGAACAGTTCAATGAAGACTATAGTGATTCAGAGATGAAGCAGTTATTTTTCAAAACGGATCACCATTGGAACAGCTACGGCGCCTTTGAAGGGTACCGAAAAATCATTGAATGGCTGGCTGAGCAGAACCAGGAGTTTTCACCGGTTACTGAAAAGCTTACACATGATGCCTATGAACGTTCCTGTCTTTCTGAGAAGGAATTCGTGGGCAGCTTCAACCGCCAGCTGTATTTATCTGTCGATACCGAAGAAAGAAAATGTGCGTTTTTCCCTAAAGACGATGCCTATGATGATTTTGTAGTAGAGAATGAAGGAGAGCGTGTCGATAACCAGAACATCTACGGCCGCGCCTTCCATGATACCGAGGAAAAAGTTTACTATAGTACCCTCCATACGACAGATTTCAGGGAATTGAAAATCACCAACCCTGCTCGACCTGAAGGTGAAAAAGTGCTGATTATCAAGGATTCTTACGTCAATGCGTTATCATTCCTCATGGCTCAGCAATTTCAGGAAACAACGTATTATGACCCTCGTCACAATAAAGACCGCTCCTTAATGGAGTATATTAAGAACCACGATTTCGACATCGTCATGGTGATGTATAATGACCCTTCAAGTGCTGGAGCGATTTACGAATTCAACCAGCCTCCAGAGTCCCAGGACTAAAACGGCATGGTGCACTTAGCCAAGGCGCTCATTTATATAAAAACGTCCTCCCCGTAATTACCGGAGAGGACGTTTTTTGTGTATTTATTGAAGTGCCCGATCTAAAACGGCAGCAAGTTCAGAACGCGTGATGTTTTCATCAGAACCGAATGTGCCGTCAGGAAAACCATTGACGATTCCTGCAGAAGCTACCGCTGTTACCGCTTCATAGCAGTAGCAGTCTTCAGAAACATCCGGGAACGAGACCGTTGTGTCTGGAGCAAGGTCAAATACCCTGTCGATGATGACGGCGACTTCACCTCGGGAAATCTTCTGTTTCGGTGCAAATGTACCATCAGGAAGACCTTTGATGAACCCTTCCTCGACCGCCGATGCGATATAACCAGAGCCAAAGGTGGAAGCATCCACATCAGGAAAATGGGAGGCCCGTTTTGTTCCGTCAAGACCGATCGCACGACCGATCATCGTCACGACTTCTTCGCGGGAAATTTCACCGAGTGGTGCATACCTTCCGTCTGCCACACCTTTGACGATTTCCTCTTTATATAAACTGCGGATGTATGGATAATGCCAATCACCAGGACGGACATCTGCAAACGGACGATCGAGCGATTGAACCAGCCCGTACCCATAGTCGAAATCTTTTCCAGCTTCACCAAGATCGATGCCCCTGTCAACAAGAAGGTTTTTCACTTCTTCCTCTGTTGCATGAGGATAAGCCTCTAGCGTCAAAGCCAAAACCCCGCTCACATAAGGAGCTGCCATCGATGTACCATTCATACTCCTATAGCCATCCGGGTATTTATCTGTCGTGATGTAAGAACTGTAAATGCTTGTCCCGGGAGCTACAAAGTCCAAAGATTCACCGCCATAGGAAAATAACGCGCGTGCATCCTTCTGATCGACAGCGCCGACACTGATGACACTCTCGTAGCGTGCTGGATACATGACATCATTCAAATATTCCCCGCCGCAGAGGATTCCGTTTCCTGAAGCTGCGACAACCGTGATTCCAGCATTTTCTGCGCGCTCGAGTGTCTGTTTCATTCCAGTCGATGGTTTACAGGAAGTCAAGCTCAAGTTGATGATGTCAACCTTCTGCTCGATCGCCCACTCGACACCTGCGACGATTTCACTTTCCCAGCCATCCCCTTCTTCATCAAGGGCTTTGACGGCATATATTTCTGACTGTGGTGCGACACCGACTATCCCTACATCATTATCCTGGGCGCCGATCACTCCTGCCACATGGGTGCCGTGGCCATTGTCATCCTGCCAGCTGTCTGTTTCATCCAAAACACTGACACCTTTTTTAATATTCAAGTCGGGGTGACTGCTATCTACTCCTGTATCAACAATAGCGACTTTGACCCCTTCACCTGCGAGGCCCCATTCTCTGGATTGTCCGATTTTCGTAGTTTCATAGCCCCATGTCTGCTTTTGAGCGCTCGTTTTCACTTTCTGATCTTCTTCGAGCCATTTCACCTCTGGATGTGAACGTAACTCTTTGATTTTATCCTTTTCGAGGGATGCTGAAACAACATTCATTTTTTCATATGTATGATGGACCTCGGCGGAAATCTCTTCTAGCAGTCTTTCATCGATAGAGTCTTCAAATCCGATCATCATTCGCTCAGATGACGGTAAACCTTCAGCTGAGGCCGTAGTCCCTAATGATGAGACTAGCAGGATGATGAAAAAACCAAGCCAAATCTTGTGTGCGTGTTTCATGAACATTTCCCCTCTCGGATCCTAAAATAAATAGAAGCGAACAATATGTTCGCTTCTATTCCTTATTCTTTCCAATTATAATAGTCAACGATTCCAAGAGCAACAGCTCTGGATGCTGCTTCACGATACTTCTGCGTTTTAAGTTTAGAAGAATCTTCATCATTGGTCAAGAATCCGATTTCAGTCAGAACAGCTGGTAGTGGATTCGCTTTGACGACACGGTAGCCGACGTTCTTCACACCACGGTTCGACATATCCATTTCTTTGTACAGACGATTGTTGATGAATGAAGCAAGCTTCACACTCGCATATTCGCGGTCGGACAAGCCTGCAGCATAATAGAAAGTCTCCACTCCAGTTGCACTGCTAATGAAAGCATTGGCGTGGATGCTGACGAATGCATCGGCATCGTTTCTCGTAGCGATCGCCACACGGCCGTCCAGTGATGGATACCAGTCAGACTGACGTGTCATGACGACATCAATTCCTGCATTTTCTACAATTTCTCTTGTTTTCAGACCAACATCAAGAACGACATTTTTCTCAATCAATCCATTCGCACTTGCGCCAGGGTCACTGCCGCCATGCCCTGGATCCAAAGCTATTTTCCAATTCTTCGTCGGTTTGTCAATTAAATAGTAGGAATTGACATACCCTTTCGTGTTTCCAGAGGAGATGTAAACCCAATCTCCTTCTCTTTTGTAAACAGAAACTACCTCACCCGGATCCAATTTACCGACTTTTTCGTGGTTGACACCAGGGCCTTGGCGGACATTCAGGAAATCCGCGTCGACGACTTTTTCATCAATCACCTCTAAAGGCTCTTCCTCTTCTTGGGAAACCTTGAAGTCCGGGTTCATCCCTCTAGCTACGAACAAAGCGAATTCTGTACGTGTGATTGTTTTTTCCGGCTTGAAATACCCGCCCGGCACACCTTCAGAGATTCCAGCTGTTGTAAGCAGGTTGACCGAGTGATAAACATTGTTCTTATTGCTGACATCTTTATAGGAAACATCACTCGTCTCTTTCAAGTTGAAAGCATTAGAAATCAAATAAGCCATTTCACCACGTGTCATAATTTCTTTCGGTTTGTAGGTACCATCCGGATAACCCTTGATGACTCCCTCTTCAACGGCAGACTGTATGTACCCAGAAGCAAATGAACCTTCGTTCACATCAGGAAAGGAAGTACTTCTTTGCTCCCCGTCAAGATCCAAAGCACGTCCGACCATTGTAGCCGCTTGTTCTCTTGTCACTTCATCAGAACCATGGAAAGCACCATCAGGCATACCCTTGATGATCGATTTCCCGGTCAGATAAGTTATTTCATTTTCATAAGCAGATGGAATCCCCTCTATTGACGATGCTGAAACTTTATCATATTGACCTAAAACCAAACTCAGTAAAAGAAGACCTACAAGCAAACCAGACATTTTCTTTACCATTTATAGTCGTACTCCTTTATGTGTTTTATCCCCGTAAGCAGAAACAGCAGAAAAATGAATTTCCTAGAGTTCTCCTCGTACCACCTTTCCGAATTACAATAATTGTCATTGTAACCATCATCTAGTCGCTTATTATATCGGAAAATACGACAGTTTTTTTATCCGACGAATTTCCTATTTTAATATTTTTGTCATAAAATCTTAAAACTTAAGTTTTTTTGGCGATAAATCTGGGTAAGAAAGATATTTTTCTCAAAGGCTGGTATTTTAGTAAAAATAGGTAAATCGAGCGCTATTCAGATTTCAGAATTTTTGTTAGATTAAGAGATGATTACAAAACATGACAAGGAGGAAACAATTATATGAAGAAAATACTTCTAATGTGTCTGACAGTCGTCCTTTTTGTCGGAATAACGACTCCAGCAACTGCCTCGGCAGAAGACGATATTACAGGCACCCTATTTGAAGAAGAAATGAGGGCCCTCGTAGAAGCGGGCATCATGAAAGGGTACGGAGACGGTACATACGGACCAAAAGACAAGGTGACACGCGCCCAATTTACGACATTCATCGTAAGAGCGCTCGACATTCAACTCGGAGAAGATACGGTTGCTGATGTAGCCGCTTCTGAAGATTATAATTACGGGGATGTCGATCCGCAGAAATGGTATTATCCATATATCATCGCTGCGAGTGACGAAGGTCTGATCAAAGGGTATCCGAATGGAAACTTCGGACCGACCGATTACATAACACGCCAGGATATGGCAATGATTATGGTTAGTGCCGCCGAACTGAAAGGTGTCATTAGTGAAGCAGAGGACCTTGAGTTTGAAGATACGGATGAAATCAAATCTTACGCGAAGGATGCTGTCAAACGATTGACGGACCTTGGTATCATCAACGGGAAAGAAAGAGATGGAAAAATTTATTTCGCACCTTTTGACAAGACTTCCCGTGGAGAAACAGCGGCTGTCATCAACCGCCTGTTGAATGTGCTCGAGCCACCTGAAGAGTTGGATTACCGGGTAGCTACTCTATCTCAAGATGACGATCCTACGATTCACGGAGACTATGAAACATACGAAGAGGCTGTTGCTCATGCAGACGGAGACCAGGTCGTCCTGAAAGGGAGTAACATTGTCTGGATCGATGAAGGAAAAGGAACAACCAACGCCTTTACGATTCTATATACTTCTGAATCTATGACATCTAACACGACCTATACAACGAGTGGAGTAGATGTAGAAGTCCTCGAAATCAGTGAAGACTGGGTTAAAATCCGCCTTGCTGATACAGTTGGCTATGTCGATCCGAAAAAAGTCAACTTGACGCCAGAGAATATGGTCAAAGATGAATCCTATTACTATGTAAGCGATGGTAACCTCTATCACCGCTTATACAATGCCATTACAGACCGCACAGCCTCGTATATGTACGGTGCTGCACCAGACTTCATGAAAGAAAATGCGAGATACTATAGTGAAAACGGAAATACATTCTACAATCAATCAGGGACTTTGGCAGGCGAAGCTTACCAATACTTCAACAGAATGCCCCTTTATACAGAAACAGAGTATACAGGCGAACAGCTTGATGAGTATGTAGCACACATGGTTCCTGACAGTCCATTGATCGGTACTGGTGATGCTTTCAAGAAAGCGGAAAAAGAGCATGGCACAAACGCCCTTTATCTTCTTGCCCACGCGATCCACGAAAGCAGCTGGGGCCAAAGTAAAATCGCGAAAGACAAAAACAACCTGTTCGGAATCGGAGCAAATGACGGAAACCCTTACGAAGATGCTTGGGAATATGAAAGTTACGAAGAAGGTATTCTGGAAGCTGCAGAAGAGTTCATCGTACCCCGTTACTTCGATTCAAGCACTTCCATTTATAATGGCGCGCACCTCGGCAACAAGAGCAGCGGAATGAACGTGAAATACGCTTCTGATGCTTACTGGGGTCAAAAAATTGCCGGTCATATGTATCGAGCAGATCAGTACTTGAGCAGCCAATATGAAACCAGACCAGAAGGGGAAGCCTATGAACTTGCTCAAACCGTTGCTTCTTACGTAAATGTCCGGGCGAATCCGGAGGTTGGCGACAATAAGCTGTACCAACTGCCAAGAGTGGGAACGACAGTTCAAATCCTCGATGAAATCGAAGCGAACGGCACTTGGTATGAAATTGCACCTAAGAATATCGGCGGAGATTCATATGAAAAAACATTCGCCTACAGTGATGGTTTCTCCTCCTACGGAACCAGCTTCAAAAAGCTGCCTGTCGCAAAATAACCATGTTTATAAAATGAAGGAGCAACAACTATATTGTTGCTCCTTTTTTATGTTATATTATGGAGAGCAGGAATGTGTTAATTAAAGGAGTCACATCATAAAATGAAGCAGGTAAATATATTAGGAATACCTTTCACAAATATGGACCACGTCACTCTAGTCCAACAACTACAACAACATATCGAGCAAAGGGAAAAATCTTTCGTCGTCACCGCTAACCCCGAGATTGTTATGCGTGCCCACGATGATTCCTATTATATGGATTGCTTACAAGCCGCTTCGTACATAACTGCTGATGGGATCGGCATCGTGAAAGCTTCTAAGCTCCTGAAAGATCCCTTGCCTGAACGGGTGACCGGTTATGATATTATGATGGAATTCCTCCAAATAGCCGAACAAAAAAAGTACCGCGTCTTTTTACTGGGCGCACATGAAGATATATTGCAAAGAGCCGTCCGCAACATCAATGCCCATTACCCTCATATAGAAGTAGTCGGTTCACGGAATGGCTACTTCGAGTGGGACGACCATACAGTTGCTGAGGATATTCACCAAGCCCAGCCGGATATCGTCTTTGTCGCATTAGGTGTCCCTAAGCAGGAAAGATGGATTGCTGAGAACTATAATAAATTCAATCAAGGCGTCTTCATTTGTGTCGGTGGAAGTATCGATGTCGTTTCTGGAGATGTGAAGAGGGCACCGATGAGGTGGCAGAACATGAATTTAGAATGGCTGTACAGACTTATGAAACAGCCGAGCCGCTGGAGAAGAATGCATGCTCTCCCCCGCTTCACTTACAAAGTCCTTCGTCAAAAGGCCGGGAAACAGCCATGAAGCCTTCCCTGTTTCTTAAGAGTACGCTCATTCTGACCATTGCGACGTTGACTTCCAAGCTTTTAGGAAGCCTTTTCCGCGTACCGCTGCAAAACATCGCCGGAGATGAAGTGTTAGGGATTTTCAGCCTTGTTTATCCAGTTTATATGGTGGCCCTTATCCTGTCAGTTGCAGGCATTCCGATCGCCATTTCCAAGCTGATTGCTGAGGCACGTTCATCTGGAACAGAAGCTGACATTCACCACATTCAAAAGACTGCACGCATTTTGGCCCTATTGCTTGGTATAAGTAGTATGGGCTTTCTTTTGGTGTTCTCACATCCGATTTCGCAAATGATCGGTGGAAGCGCGACCGAGCCTTCGTTGATTGTTGTATCCTTCACCTTGCTGGTCGCTCCTTATATGGCTGTCGACCGTGGCTATTTCCAAGGCTTTGAAGACATGCGTCCAACAGCCATCTCTCAAGTGATCGAACAATTTATCAGGGTGCTCATCATCTTAGCCGCAGCCTATGCGTTAACGGCGATGGATTATAATGACACGACGATCGCTGCCGGTATTATGATCGGCTCATTTATCGGGGCAACCGCCTCATTGATTTATTTAAAAAACCGTTTGCAGAAGTCCACGATTCAAGTCCAGGTTGTGCAAGGATACAGTTTTTCCATTTTTAAAAAGTGGGGGAAGAAGATTCTTTCCGTATCGCTTCCGATTGCCATAGGCACCCTGACTATGGCTCTTTTTAACGTCGTCGACTCTGTCACAGTTCCTTATAATCTGCAAGTCCACCACGGAGGAGATGACCAGGTCACCTTCCTTTATGGAATCTATGGACGAGGCCTCGCCCTTGTTCAGATCGCGACAGTTTTTGCTACATCAGTCATACTCCCCTTGATTCCTTCATTAACGAAGCACGTCAACGACGGAGAGCTGAAGGAGGCCGGGGATCTGATCGAAACCACCCGCGGGCTGACTCATGTCCTATCATGGCCTGTCGCCATCTTACTGATCGTCCTGACGGTTCCGATCAACATCGCCCTCTTCACTGATACAGAAGGAAGCCTGATGATCAGTATAGTAAGCTTAAGTTCTGCCTTCATTTCCTTGACGCTCGTCGGTACAGCGATTCTCCAGGGAATGAACGCTACCCGAATCGCTGCCATCATCATCCTTGGTGGTGCCGCTGTCAAAGGGATCAGCAACTTCCTTTTTGTCCCTGTGTTTGGTATTGAAGGAGCAGCACTCGGATCGCTGGTTACTTATATGCTCGTCGTCATCATCAATAGCCGGATGATCCAGCAGCGCATCCAACTGAATCCCGACCATGGAAGCTTAGCGAAAGTCATAGGGACAGCTACCGTGCTAGGGGGAATCACAGCACTCACTTACCTGTTCATAGAACCATCTGAATGGTCACGTGGCGGGGCACTTCTTTTCGTTGTGCTCGCTTCATCCACCTATATGATCCTGTACGGGTTCAGCTTGTTGCAATGGAAAGCCATCGATCAGCGCATGTTACAACAGGTCCCATTCTTATCTAAATGGAAACGTTAATACCACAAGGAAGGGAGCCGGAAAATGAAAATCGTCCTATCCGGTTATTACGGCTTTCACAATACTGGAGATGAAGCGATCCTAAAGGCAATGATCCAGCAGTTGAAAGCTATCGAACCGACCATCCACATTACAGTACTTTCCCAAAACCCCGCCCATACGATGGAAACGTATGGGGTCGATGCCGTAAACCGTTGGCGATTCAAGGAAATCGCTAAGGTTTTGAAGGAGTCTGATGGGTTGATCAGCGGCGGGGGAAGCTTACTGCAAGACGCGACCGGTCCAAGGTCCGTGCTTTATTATACAGGGATCATCCACCTCGCCAAATGGCTGAAGAAACCCGTCTATGTCTATGCCCAAGGAATGGGCCCTTTCTATAAGAAATCGAGCCGCCGTTTAGTGAGGTTGGCTTTGAATCGAGTCGACGGGTTATCCGTCCGGGATCGACATTCACGACAATTATTAGAAGAAATCAAAGTCTCCCCTCCGGTCCACCTTTTCCCGGATCCTGTTTTCGGTTATGACTTCCATCCGCAAAGCATTGGAAAGCCCGCGGAAAAACCGGTGCTCGCCGTCAGTATTCGTGAGTGGAAGGGCGGAGAGAAATATCGCGATAAGCTGACATCAATCCTCGACCATTACAGTAAAAACGGTTTTGTGATCCATTTCGTTCCGATGCATGGCACGTCCGATGAGGCGTTTTCTGCAAAGGTGGCCGCCTCCCTCAGCGAGGAAACTGTCGTCCATTCCGGGGATCTGTCCATCGATGTGAAGTTATCGATCATCTCCCAATCCCATCTGCTGATCGGAATGAGGCTCCATGCGCTCATCTTCGCAGGTATATGCAACGTTCCATTTGCAGCCCTTTCCTATGATCCAAAAATAGACGCTTTGGCTGAGCAGCTGGACTACCCTGTCACCGCTCACGTCGACGATGATTCTTGGTCCCCACAATCGCTGATCGAGGAAATCGACCGCCTTTGTGCCAGTCTGGAATTCTATAAAGAGAAATTGAGCGCCAGGGTGCGTCCGCTCCGCTCAGAAGCCACTCAGGCACCCAAGGAAGCGCTCGCCTGTTTCAGAAGACATAAAAAATAGAGAGCATGCCGTCCCCTTGACGGCATGCTCTCTATTTTCTTGATTTCCAAACTTTCACTAAGAAAGTAGGAAGCTTTATTTGTCTTTTGATTCTCCACGGTTCCTTGATCAAACGATACAACCATTCAAGGCCGACTTTTTGAAAAGCACCAGGGGCGCGCTTCACTTTTCCTGAAAGGACATCAAACGATCCGCCTACACCCTGGAAGACCTTCACATCCAATTCATCCATATGATCGACGATCCAATGCTCCTGTCTGGGACTACCGAGAGCAACAAAAATAATATCAGGTTTTGCTTCATTAATTGTTTCCTTGATGTATTCATAGTCTTTCACATACCCGTCAAGAACTCCTGCGATTCTTAATTCTGGGTACATTTCTCTGAGACGATCTTTCGCTTCATCTGCCACGCCTGGCTTCGCACCATATAAGAAAACGGATTTATCATGGAGGGAAGCTTGCTCACAAAGGGCAAGCAGCATATCAATACCAGTGACTCTTTCTCTGATCGTCCCGCCGTTGAGTCTGGAAGCAATAAGTATGCCTACTCCATCCGGTATTTGATAAGTGGCTTGATTCAGGAGATACAGCAAACTTTCATCCCTTTGCGCCTGCAGAATCTTTTCAGGGTTGATGGCCACAATAAAGGACTTCCGGTTCTCATCTATATCCGTTATTATATTTTCTTTAAGCTGATCGTATGTGAAATTACTTACGTCAACCCCTAAAAACTTTTCCTTCATGTTTTCACCTAGACCCTTATCCGTTTTTTGAATCTCCTAAGCGTTTCGCTATGAAGCCAGCATTTTTCCATTCATCTAACGATAACGCATTTTTCGTATCAAAGACAAGTCTATTCTTCATTTTACCTTTAATATTTGCAGGGTCAAGTTGTTTGAATTCATCATGGTCAGTCAGGATGACAAGGATATCTGCACCTTCCAATGCCTCATCCATACTCTGTGTCTGATTCGATGCGACATTTTCTTTGATATGCGGGTCATAGGTCTTGAAGCTGATACCTTTTTCAACTAACTCCATAATCACCTTCAGAGACGGACTCTCTCTTTGGTCGTCGATATTCGCCTTGAAAGAAAGGCCGAACAAAGCCACCTTCGGGTCATGGATGAATTGTTCTTTGGCGATTTTTTGGATTTGTTCTGCCGCATAAACCGGCATATGGTCGTTCGTGTTGCGCGATAGCTGAATGATTTTGGAAAGGTCCGGCTCGATCTCAGCCAGGAACCAAGGATCGACTGCGATACAGTGACCGCCCACTCCCGGTCCTGGGGTATGGATATTCACACGCGGGTGATAATTCGCCAGTTTGATTGCTTCCCATGAATTCACACCGATCTTATCACTGATCAGTGCGAGCTCATTAGCAAATGCAATATTGACATCACGATAAGTATTTTCAATGACTTTAGCCATTTCCGCTGTCGTCGCATCCGTCAGATGGATATTCCCTTTGACAAAAGATTCATAAAGCTCTTTTGTCATCGTTGAGGACGTTTCGTTGATGCCGCCCACGATGCGATCATTGTCTACCAGCTCTTGGAAAACTTTCCCCGGGATCACGCGTTCTGGAGAATGGGAAATGAACAGCTCTTTTCCGATATCCAAGCCTGTCTCCTTCAAGACTGGGACCATGACGTCTTCCACAGTTCTTGGAGGCACCGTCGATTCCAGGATGACAAGGTTACCTTCTTTCACAAATGGAACAATAGCTTCCGTGGCTTTTCTTACATAATCAAGGTTGGCTGTCTTATCTTCACGAATAGGTGAAGGGACGGCAATCACAAATACGTCCGCTTCCACTGGCTCAAGCGCTGCTTTGAAGTTTCCAGCATCCACAGCTTCCTCCAGACGTTCCTGTAAACCGTTCTCTTCAATATGAAGCTGCTTGTTATTAATCATTTCTACAGCTTTATGGTTAACATCCACCCCGTGAACTTGGTGGCCATGAATTGCAAACATGACAGAAGTCGGAAGGCCGATATAACCAAGCCCTACGACGCAAAGTGACTTCTTCATTCCATATACTCCCTTTCTCATTCCAGGCATTCTTAGCTGTTGATCTATATATTTAAGTACATAGTTATCCTGCCGTTCTACCTGACCCGTGACGGCAGTTTGAACCTATGCAGTTGAAAATCCCTGACGTTTCCTATAAAAGTGATAGCTGACGAAACACTCCATCATATTGTTCGATATCTTTTCATCTTTATGACGTTTGAGCAATAATATTCTTAAGCTGACAGTGGATAATAATCCAATCAGAATGTAAGATATACTCAAAAATCAATTGTATCTTATTTTCCTACATTTTTCTATTATGATCACTGATTCACATAACTCAATTATACTTCCTTTTCCCTCTTCGATTCAATAAAAACTTCCTTAACTAATTATCTTTACACAGGCTGGATTATGGATAGACAGTGTCTTGTTAATAGTTTATACTTCAATGTGGCTTCTACCATTACTTAGGATCAATTTATTGGGGTGTTTCTATATGTCCAAACTGATTAACAAAGATCTCTTTAAAAAGCTGTTATTGCTTTTTATCGTTCTTCAACCAATCTTAGATGTCCTCACATACTTTTCACTGAAGGCGACGGACTTGAGCTTGACTATCGGCATCATTGTCCGCGTGCTTTTCATGGGAGTGTCCTTGTGGTTCATCTTTTTCGGTAATTCGAGTAAGCTGAAAAAATATGTCATCGGATATTTAGTTGCTCTAGCTGCTGTCTTGACCATCGGCCTTGTTTACAACTATTTCGCAAAGCCGATCTTCGACCCATTCTTAGAGCTTCAATTCTTAGCTAAAACAGTCTATTTCCCAGTGATGCTGAGTGCCTACCTCTTAATGTTTACCACAATGAGCCAGGTATCATTCATGCGTTCACAAATCCTGAAGGCTATTTCGTTTGCCATGCTTATTGTATCTTTATCTTTATTCCTGGCTATTATCACAGGAACTTCTTCAGATACTTATGAGTGGAACAAATTCGGCTTCAAAGGCTGGTTCAATTCAGGAAATGAACTTGGATCGATTGTAGCGATCGCTTTTCCACTCGTCTATATATACACATTGAATAAAGTCGACCACCTGCGTAAATGGTATTACTTCATTCCAATGTTGATGCTTGCCTCTGTCTCTATTCTACTTGGTACAAAAGTCGGCTTCTTTGCCGTCTTAGGTGCTGCGATCATTGTATTTGCCAGTTACCTGATCTATTGGATCATCTATCTGATCAAGAAAAAAACAAAAGAGCCTCACCTGCAATTGAGATTGATCGCCTCGCTTCTGTTCTTGGCTATTTTCCTGATTGCTACTCCATTCTCTCCTACTTTCTCCAACGTTTCCGGAGATGTCGGACAGATCAACGAGCAACGGGAAGAAGCTGAACAAGGCGGCGAAGGTGGTTTCGGAAGTGAAAACGGAGAAACTGATTCAGGAGAAAACGGCGGAACAGTCGGCGGTGACGATGCTGCTGCAGCGCTTGGAGAGCAGAATTTGATCCAATCGCCGATCTTGAAGATTATCTTAAGCTCACGGAATATCTATTTCACCCATATATTCGGGATGTACGAGGAAGCTGATGTGATTCAGAAAACATTCGGCATGGGTTATGCCGGAAACTACGAAGAAATCCGCAAATTAATTGAAATGGACTTCTTTGATTTGTTCTTTTCATTCGGGATTTTAGGAATAGCTTTGATTCTGCTGCCGTTCTTATTGATCGCCGGTCTGGTTATCAAGTTACTCTTCCAGGCCCCTGGCAGGGTGCTGCATCCTCAAAACATACTGATCATGCTATCAATCGGGTTCGGAACAGGGATCGCCTTCTTGGCTGGCCACGTCTTATACGCACCAGCAGTAAGCTTTTATTTGGCGATCAGCATGGTGCTGCTTCTTACCAACATGCTTAACTTGAACAAAGAAATCCGCGATTCCAAAACATCTGCATAAATGAACGTAAGAAAGGAGAGTACCACTATAGAGGGTCTCTCCTTTCTTTGGATTATATAGTTACAAAAGAAAGGAAAGAGATCTCCCATGACAGTCAGACATTACCGGAGCGGGGATGAAACTCTCATCCAGTCCTTGTTCAAAAAAACATTCGATCAGGAAATGACTTTTTCAACGTGGAAATGGAAGTTCATCGATAACCCTAAACAAAAGCAGCCTTTCATCCTTGTTTATGAAGAAAATGGTCACATCCTTGGACATATCAGCTTATGGGTGACGGAGGCCTTTATCAATGGGGAAAAAAAGAAAATCGGTTTACGTGTAGACACAATGGTGGACCCGGATGCGCGTGGTAAAGGGATTTATAAAAAACTCAACACTTCACTAATCGAGGAAGCAGACCAGGCAGGCATCGATTTTCTCTATGGATTCCCGGCCCCGAAAGCCAAGGAGTTGTTTCTAAGATACACTGGTGGTACACATATGACAGACATGCCTCGCTGGATGTATGTCCAAAAGCCCCTGTCGCTTTTGGCATCAAAGTTCAAACCGTTGAAATTACTGCAGCCTTTAGACCAGCTCTACACTAGGATCCGCCAATCAAAACAGGTGGAAAGTGACTATGAAATCCGCACCATCCATCAATGTGACGAGACTTTCGATCAGCTGGCCGAGCTGGCCAAACATCAAAGCCATGCCATGATCGTGCGCGATTCCCAGTATTTGAATTGGCGTTTTTTCGACCACCCTGCCAAAGATTACGTCATGCAAGGCTTATACCGCGAAGACGAGCTGCAAGGTTATGTCGTCACCCATCAAGCCCAGGGGGCCTTTCATAATGGCCTGATCATTGACTGGCTAGCCATTGAAGAAGCTATATGGCCGCACCTCCTTCACCATGCCATGAACGAATTGCACCAGACGGACGTCATACAAACATGGGCATTGCCCCATACTACGGCGGCAAAAGCTTTAAAAGCAAAAGGCTTTGTCCATAAAGACAGTCCGATGCCTCTTGTCGGTAAAGAGATAGCAGGCCATGCTGCAGAATTGAATGATGCTGAGAAGTGGTTCATCACTCCTGGAGATGTCGATTCATTTTAAACGAAATAAAGTGACCAAGGCGCTTGCGCTTTTGATCCAATTAAATCTTCTATAAATTCCCAGAAAATAAACAAGGAGCATGCTGATGAATGAAGTCAGCATGCTCCTTGTTTTTATGATTTTTCTTTTTGTTTCTTCTTTTCTTCCCTGGTGAAAAGTCCAATCAGTGGACGTTTCCCCCTGTAAACGACCCCAGTCATTTCTGCAAACAAATGAAGGAGCAGAAGGATAACGAATGTAATGATCAATGATATTCCGAATGAAGTCAGTGAAAACAGCAAAGCTAACAACCCGAAAACAGCACTGAAGGCATAGATAATCAACACAGTCGTCCGGTGACTGAAGCCTGCCGCTAAAATCTGATAGTGGATATGCTTGTTATCAGGCATCATGATTTTCTGTTTGTTGATCAGCCTTCTTAAAATCGAAAACAATGTGTCGAAAACCGGAATAGCCAGCACGATGATCGGGATGACGAAACTGAATAATGTAACGTTCTTAAACAAGCCGACCATGGAAATTACCGCCATCGAGTAACCTAAGAAAAGGGACCCTGTATCGCCCATATAAATGCGCGCCGGATAGAAATTATGGAACAGGAATCCGATGTTACTGCCGATAAGTACAACACATAAATATACGATAGCAATTTGAGGTTCAATGGCCAGCGCCATCACCGCAATACTGATCAGGGAGATCGTCGAAACACCTGCAGCTAACCCATCAAGTCCATCGATCAAGTTGATCGCATTCGTTATCCCGATTATCCATAGGAACGTAAAAATGATGCTGAACGGCTCACCTAAAGAAACCATTCCGATGAACGGGATACTCATCACATCAATTTTCAAACCGGAAAGAATCAAGACTGCAGCAGCGGCTACTTGTCCTGAAAGCTTGAAAATCGGGCGGATTTGATAACGGTCATCAAGCAGTCCTGTCAGAACGATAAGGAAAGCGCCGATACAAATAGGGATGATATATGGAAGGTCCGGGCGGATATAGAGCATTCCTGCAACAGCTCCACCGAAGATTGCAAGACCTCCCATCCGCGGAGTTATCTCTTTGTGGATCTTTCTCAATTCTGGATAGTCCATCATCTTCCATTTCACCGCCAGACTCATTACTGGAAAAACGAGCAGATAGCTGACAGCCATAGAAAGAAGAATGGCAATGGTTATATCTAAGTATATGTTCATAAAAATCCTCACTTACTTATTAGGTTTACATCTTTGTGGCGGTTTCATTATATCACACGCGTGCAAGAAAATTGTCAAACGTTGTCTTGATTTTTTTCTGACACCGGCTGATCTTTTTTTCATATTTGAAGGAAGTCGACGGCACTTCTCTCAAAAAATCGACGCCCACCTAACCGGTGCGCGCCTTATTTCCCTTTATATATTAACGCTGCAACTGTTCAATCAACTGATCAATGACTTCTTTTGATGATAGCAATTCCGAGTCTTCTGTTTTCTGAATGATATTTTGCAAAATTTCTTTTAAATTATCCATGCTACCCACCTTTTCTTGGAAAAAATCTATTACTCTTCTATTTACTTAAATCTTCGTTTCTAAACGACTTTTTCTGACGGCATCCTATGTATCTAATCCATTAGACGGTTCGTACAAGGAAAAGTTTCATATTTTCATTATTTCCGGGGAAATATGCCAAAATGTTTCATTTATCTTCATTCATCCTATACTATTTCTCGATAGAAGGAAAGAAAATTTTTATTTTGCTATCAATATATGAATCTTAGGAGGCATTGTGATACAAACAAGAATAAATGCGCACATGCCCTGTTCGCCCGCCGACAAACTTATGCCATAACAGCGGGAACGATGCAGTCCAGGTGGCAACCTCCTTTTGTAAAGCACGCACATGAAAAAGCCTGGCTCTTGTACTTCCAGAGCCAGGCTTTTTACGAATAGCTATGAGACGGTCGCCCATGTCCTTTGTAAAGTTTTTAACGTGTAACTGGCATAGGCGAAGCGATGGACGTGCTTCTGGATCACTTCCAATCCCTCTTGATGATATGTGAAGAAAATGACGGCGGGATGCAACAACGAATCGTAAAAGAAGATAGGGTTGAAGCTGCGCTCTAATTTCCCGAACCCCCAATGTCCGAATAAATCGAGCTGGCAGATGTATGAATCATCGAGAATAGCTGTCGATATGACATCTGTTTTCCGATTGCTATATTCCATCAGATGATGATAACAGACTGCTGCTTGCAGATAGGAAAGCGGAGATTCATCTCCCATGATTCCTTCCATGATTTCTGCCTCGGGGACCGCCTTTCCCTCCGCTTCCCCATAAACTTCCCCATCACGGCTGAAAATCTTCCAGCCAGCTCTGAGACGGAGTTGTGAATACTGATCCACGATCGAACTCAGTTCACTGACAAAACAAGAGCCTTTCATATAAGCTGGAGGACTCTTCGCAGTGATATTCTTCCGTGCGGCTTCCCTTGTAAATACCGTTTTATTCCTCAACACCACCATCCTCCTTATCGTTTATTTTTCATGAGATCCGGGACTCTCCCTTCCTCCAGGAAGACTCGGACTTCTTCCAAGCTGAGTCCCAACCTTTTCGCTTCTTTTATCAATAAAACCCATTCTTCATCGTATTCCTGAAGATCCTGTCGCACTATAACCTAACCCCTTTCAGTCGTATCACTTCCGCTCTCTATTTATTATTATTCGCATACTTGTGAGTCAATAACTCTTCTAAAGGGACATCCAATGTCTTCGCCAATTTCCCCATAACAATCAACGATGGGTTTTTTTGGACACCTCTTTCTATATTGCTGATATAGGACTTTGACACGCCGGATTTTCGAGCAAATTCATTAACTGATAACCCTTTTTCCATGCGTAACACTCGTATTTTCTCTCCGATGGGCGACAATAGCACCTACCTCACCTTCTCTAGTCAGCTGCCTGACTTTATTCACGTTCATATTATTTTGTTCTCTATTAAGAATATTATAAACTTATCGTTCTTTAAAATAAACACCTGAATTTCTTTATTAAGAACAAATTGTCGTTAATTTCCTTTATATCTCTAATTATTCCTTTATTTTTATTCTTTTTTTAAGTACAAAAACTTATTTTAATGTGGTAAAACTAGATGCGGCATTTCTTAAAATCGGCACAATTATATAGAAGTATTCATGAAGACCCGATTCAGAAATGTTTTGGAGAGATAGGGGCTACGGAAAACGGGTCGCTTTCCGTGGGGCGTGCGCTGAGCCCACAGGGCGCAGTAAGTCTACAGAAAGGTCTGCAACTTTCTGAGTTATCCACCAAAGAAAAAAACGAGTAGGACGATTTTATCGTTCAACTCGGCTTCTTCATTTTGCTGAAACATTTGGGCTCTTGCTCCCCCGTGTGCTTTAGTATTCATTTGAAAGCGAGCCATCGTCCTTTGTACCCGCAGAGTGATTTTCTTTTATTAATCAAAGGAAATCACTCTTTTTAGATGGATCTCGTTGCTTCCACGATGAGCGGTCGGTGGTGACGCCTGCGGGAACAGCGCGAGCCGAAGATCCACTTGGTCAAATGATTTTCTTGACCAAGTTAGCTGAGACCGTGCCCGCGGCAAGCATCCACCGACAAGCGATTCGTGAGAAGCAACAACAAACGTTCACAACTCCTCTAGATTAAAAAGGTTTCCAGAGCTTTCATGGGAAGAAAAAAACCAGCCGGCCTCCGCTGCCCGGCTGGTTACTATTCACTTGCACGATATTTTTGCCTGAATTCCTTCGGCCCTATCCCCTCGACACTCTTGAAGACCCTTGTAAAATAACTCTGGCTATTATAGCCAAGCAGGATACTGATTTCCATCAGCGAATGGTGGGAAATACAGAGGAGTTCTTTCGCTTCTTTGATACGCTGTTGATTGATGAAATGAGTAAGCGAAATCCCGGTTTCCCTCGTAAATACACCTGATAAATAATTAGGATTGACATTGAGGGAGTCTGCGATATCTTTCAGCGTCAAATCATTGGTGAGGTTTTGAAAGATGTAACGCTGCGCCCTTCCGACAAGTGGAGAGTGTTGAGGCAAATCTTCCAGCTTCCTTGCTCTTTCCAAAAAGGACCGGAGAATGTTGATTTCCAATGCCTGTAATTCATCGATCTTTTCTTTCGTTTCCAGAAAGTTGACATAAAAATCACTGAGCGATTGAACCTCATCTACTTGCGCTCCCAGTTCCTCACATACCCAGCTCAACTCTGTGACAAGACGGATCAACTGATTCTTAGATGCTCTTACGTCTTCATTTATGGAAATGGAATGTTTTTTATAAGATTGATAGGCATCAATCGCATGGTCGTCCCCTTTTTTGAACAATTGCAGGAAGGCTTGTTTAGAAGCAACCGCTTCAGAATATGAAGGTTGTGTCTGCGTATATGCCTGGTACCGTTTACGCATCTCAGGTTCTTCTCTTACTGAAGCCTCTTTCTCGTGATTTTTCTTAGGCAGTAACATATGCAGCAAACGTTCAATGGAGCTTATTTGAACTTGATTCATGATGGGAAGTTGTTCGAAATATTGGATGAACTGTCCTTCATAAGAGAGATTCAATTTATTCACAACCAGGTGCATTTTCACCTGCTTCCTGCCGATTTCGTGCTGCAAAAATGGCCCGATGCCTATGACTAACTCCTGACCCTTTTGGTTTTTGAGTGGATAAAGAAACAATTGCTGGTCATAAGGATCTGCAAATGTTTGCAATGTATAGGGGAGTTTACGGCTTTCTTCTATATACTGCTTATGTAAATCCCGCAATACTTTAGGCGGTTTTTGAAAGCTGTCAGGAAAGTAATAAATCAGTTTATTTTTATGGTTGATCAAAAGGACCGGGGTTTGAAGCGAAATCGAACAATCTTTAAGCAGGTTGATCAATTCATAATTAGTCACCATCATAATTCCCCCTCATCCTCTATGAATCTTTATACTCATTATACATGCTCACCAGGTTGAAAGGGAAGGTGTATGGCAGTTATTGGAAAGGGGATATATTTTTTGTTCTTTCTCTATATCCATCCCTTTTTATGCCATTAAACAAAGAACACCCCTTCAAGAGAAGGAGTGCTAAACGGTCTTTTTGTTTTTTGAACCATTTCTCAAATAATTTTTGACCTCTTCTGCACTCAGACCGAGATCCTTAGCTTCCTTCAACAATGAAACCCACTCATCATCTAATTTACGATTTCTAGGCAGTGTTTTCATTCGGTCAACCTCCCTAATTATCAAATCGTTGCGTATAGCTCCATGCTTCGTGTTTTTTATCTGTCACAGAGCCCGATAATTTCCTATACCTGTAAATCTATTTCTATTATAATGGACAGATACAGAAAAGATTTTAACTAAATTCACTATTCTAGTACTTTTTTCAGATAATTTTCAATTTTCTTTATAATAATGTTGTAAGATTTTGTAGAATGTAGTATTAGGACAAAATGCTTAAAAATTCGCCATCATGTTCAACATCTATGCCTTATCGTTTTCACTTTTATTATTTTTCCACAGGACACAAAAGAACCAGGTATGCGTTCATACCTGGTTCTTTCATGAGTACATTTTATTCCACTTTTGTGTAAGAAGACGGAAGGTGTCTTCATCTTTTTGATCGATCGCCTTATCAATGAGGCGACGAAGGTTGTTTCTTTCTAATTCGCGGATGATTTCTTTCACTTCTTCTGATGATTGCTGACTAATTTCAATCCCCTCTTCGTAATACGGCGACACAATCGTGTGGAGGTGCGTCAAAAATTCCGGGAGCTGTAACAAATCGGCAACTGAGACATAGACCATATTTTTGCCTCGTTGAAAGACGAAAATATCAAAGACGTTATGCACCCGTTTACGATTGCGGTCGATAATGATTTCTCTGGACTCCATAGGAATGAACTGATATAGCTCGTTATCGATGAACATCGAAAAGTACTGGTAGGCGAGCACCACTCGAATGAAGCGTTTGTCTTCCTTAACATAATATGGTTTCAACATTTTTATGTTCAACACGAGGCCCACCCCTTTTAAAATTATATCTGAATTTTCAGTATTTTATTCTATTATCGCTTATTTGTCAATAAAATGAAAGCCCTTTCTCTTTATTCTTTGGATGTTTGATACTTCATCTGGGCAGTAGCCTGAATTCCAGGAATTATGCCCAGGTGACTGAACGCTCCGCTGTTGCGACCTGATTCAGAAGGAAAGTGACCTGATGACTGCCCATCTCGTCATTTCCCCATTCGCGCTTCGAAAAGCCTAGAAAAAAGTCCAGCTTCCGACGAGGGAAGCTGGACTTCATCATTAAATCAGAGCATGTAAGCGTTCGTTGACAGTGGCTTTGACAGCTGCCAGCAATTCTTCGCTTTCTTTCTTCGCTCCGGATTTCACACCATAATAAAATTTGATTTTCGGCTCTGTACCTGAAGGGCGGAGGCAGAACCAGCAGTCATCTTCAAGAATGAATTTCAAGACGTTAGAAGATGGCAAATCGATTACTTCCTGTTTATCTTCCTGCACGTAGTGACGGACAGTCGTTGCGTAATCTTCGACGGTGAGGACTTTCTTGCCGCCGGCTTCTGTGATATCTGCCTCACGGAAGTCGTTCATGATCGTCTGAATCGTATCTGCTCCTGATTTCCCTTCAAGCTTCATGGATTGAAGGTCTTCAAGGAAATAGCCGTGCTTCTCATATAAGTCATCAAGAGCATCAAGCAGAGTCTTGCCCTGGTTCTTCCAGTGGGCTCCGACTTCTGCAATTAAAACGGCTGACTGCACCGCATCTTTATCACGGGCGAAGTCTTTGACGAGGTAACCATAGCTTTCTTCATAACCGAACATGAACTTGTGGTCACCTGTACGCTCATATTCACGGATTTTCTCACCGATGAATTTGAAGCCTGTCAGTGTATCAAGCGTACTGATGCCATAGGAATCAGCAATGACGCGACCGAATTCGGAAGTAACGATCGTTTTAATCAATTGTCCGTTTTTCGGCAAGCTTTTTGATTGACCAAGGATGTAATCAAGCATCAACGCACCTGTTTGGTTTCCTGTAAGCACTTTATATTCACCATTGCTGTCCGGAACAGCTACTCCGAGGCGGTCTGCGTCAGGGTCTGTCGCCATCAGCAAGTCCGCTCCAATCGCTTTTCCTTGTTCAATGGCCATTTCAAAGGCCTGGTGTTCTTCTGGATTCGGCGAGGCGACTGTTGAAAATTCCGGGTCAGGCTGCGCTTGTTCTTCGACAATGTGAATGGAGGTGAAGCCGCTTTGTTCCAACCCTTTTTCAACAAGATGACGGGCCGTGCCATGAAGGGGTGTGAAAACGAGTGAAAGGTCCTTCGGAATGTCCGGCTGGACGGTCACTGTCTTCATTGCTTCCAGATAAGCGGCATCCACATCTTCGTCTACCCAGCGAAGCAATCCGTCTTCTTCCAGCTGTTTCTGATCAGCGACTTCTACATTCAGTTCATTCTCCACTTTATTGACAAAATCGATCATGATTTCTGCCTGTTCAGGGGGGAGCTGACCTCCATCTTCATTATAGGCCTTGAAGCCGTTATATTCAGGAGGGTTATGACTGGCTGTGACGACAACACCGGCCGCTGCATTCAAGTGACGGACCGCAAATGATAGTTCCGGCGTCGGTCTTAATGAAGTGAATACATAAGAAGGAATGCCGTGATGACCAAGGACCCTTGCTGTTTCAACAGCGAATTCTTTTGACATATAGCGTGAGTCGTAAGCAATCGCTACACCACGATTCGATAGACCCTGATCGTTTACGTATGTGGCTAATCCTTCGGCAGCTTTCCGGACGGTATAAATGTTCATCCGGTTCGTCCCTGGACCGAGCTTCCCTCGCATCCCGCCAGTACCGAATTCTAAGTTTTTGTAAAAAGCATCTTCTAATGATTGCTCATCAGACGTCAATTCTTCTAGTTTTGTTGAAAGATCTGCATCGAGATCCATAAATTCTTTCCAGCGGTTGTAACTATTTTTCCACATGCACAACACTCCTTAGGTTTATTTGTCTTTATTGGAGGTGGAAACGATCAAGGATGCGTTCCCTTTCAAATCGAATGAGTCGACTGTAGCAGGAATAATCAAGTGGTCCCCTTTTTTGAAAGGATAGGAGCGGCCTTCAATGACGACCTCCCCTTGTCCCTCAATGACACTCAATAGTAAATAGGGGTCAGTGAGCAAGCCTTTGCATTCGCCCTCCAGGTCCCAATGATACACAGAGAAATATTTCTCCTCGACCAATTTTTCGTTTCTGAGATCCTCATGGTACAACTGGGTTCGCTCAAGACTCGGGTCATGATGAGGAACATTGGTGACTTCCAATGATTTCTCTAAATGCAGCTCGCGTTTTTGACCGTCTTGTCCGACACGATCATAATCATAGACACGGTAAGTGATGTCTGAACTTTGCTGGGTTTCAAGAATTTGAATCCCCGCACCGATGGCATGAATCGTTCCACTCGGCACATAGAAAAAGTCGCCCGCATTCACTTTTATTTTACGTAATAAGTTCTCCCATTCTCCATTCGCCACCATACCCTCTAAATCCTGTTTATTCGCGGCATGATGGCCAAAAATAATTTCTGCGTCATCTTCGCTATCAATGACATACCAGCACTCGGTTTTCCCGTAATTCTCTCCCTCGACATCGCGGGCATATGTATCATCAGGGTGGACCTGGACGGATAAATCTTTTTTGGAATCTAAAATCTTCACTAATAGAGGAAATTCTTCCCCTTCTTCATTCGCAAAAAGCTCACGGTGGTCGTTCCACGCTTCCGCTAATGTCTTCCCTTCCAAAGGGCCATTTTTGATTTTATTCGGACCATTATGGTGCCCGGAAATGCACCAGGCTTCTCCTGTTTGCTCAAAAGGAATCGCATAGTCAAATATCTCTTTCAACTGTGTCCCGCCCCAGAGGCGTTCTTTGAATTCTGGCTGCAGGAAAATCGGTTCGTTGTACATGAAGTCACCTCTCTACCAGTAATTTTACAATCATTGTATCACATCACCGCCCTGAAGAAGCGAAAAAATAAGACCAGGCCACAGATGGAAATATCTGGTTGACCTGGCCATCTATAATTTTATAGTTTGTCAGCTCTTTATTGGAAAATAATGTTATACCTGAGATGGCAAATAATGTTATACCTGAGGAAGAACTTATTTGTCTTCAAGCATTTTGTCTGTGTAACCGAACGCCCAGGTGAGAGCGAAGGCGACTCCGATAGCGATCAGGTTCGTCACTAAGTAGAGGACGAATGAACTCATCTCACCGATATAGAGAAGGAAGCCTGGCAGGACAGTAATCGCCATACCTGATGCCGCGATATTCGTCAGGGAGGCGAAGAAACCGCCGGCAGCTCCACCGATCAATCCCATGATGAACGGACGCATATAACGCAAGTTGACACCGAAAATCGCCGGCTCAGTAATCCCCAGAAATGCAGATAATGCGGAAGGTAAAGCCAATGCTTTCATTTTCTTAGCTTTTGACTTCATACCGACAGCCAGTGCCGCACCACCCTGGGCAGCGATCGCAGCTGTAATCAGTGGGTTGAAAGCATTTTCTCCCACACGCTCAAGCAACTGGATTTCAAGGAGGTTGAAGATGTGATGCACCCCTGTGATTACGATCACCTGGTGCAGCCCACCGATGATCAGTCCACTCAAGCCTAGTGGCAATTCAAGCACAGCACGTGTACCTGCAAAGATTCCGTTTTCAACGATATGGAAAACCGGTCCAATGACGAATAATGCTAAAGTAATCATAATCAAAAGGACTAAGAATGGCGTCAAAATCAGATCAAGGGCTTCAGGCACCTTTTTCCTCAATCCTTTCTCTAACTTAGCTCCGACGATCCCCGTAATAAAGGCCGGAAGTACAGAGCCCTGATAACCGATAACTGGGATGAATCCGAAGAAAGTCAATGGTTCTGCACTTCCACCTGCGATGTCCCATGCGTTCGGCAAAGCTGGTGAAACAAGCATGAGACCGATGACTATACCAAGAATCGGGCTTCCCCCGAACACTTTGAATGTGGACCAGGCGACAAGGGCCGGCAGGAAGATGAATGCTGTATCCGTCAATACTTGTGTAAACAAAATGAAGTTCTCCGGAATGCTTTCCGGAGTCAATCCGAACAAAGCTAAAATTTCAGGCTGTGTAACGAGGCCGCGCAGCCCCATGAACAGTCCTGTCGCTACAAGGGCTGGGATGATCGGCACGAAAACATCCCCGAATGTCCTGATCCAGCGTTGGAAGGCGTTCCCTTGTTTTTTCGTTTCTTCCTTCACTTCTGCCTTGGAAGCCCCTTGCACCTCCTGCTTTGTCACTTCTTCATAGATGCGGTTGACCGTACCTGTTCCGAAGATCACTTGCAATTGTCCAGAGTTATAAAAAGCACCTTTGACCTTATCGATCTCCTCAATCGCAGAAATATCCGCCTTCTCTTTATCATGCAGCATGATCCTTAAGCGGGTGGCACAGTGAGCCACGGAAGAAATGTTCTCCTGTCCACCAGCGGCTTCGATGACCTGTTTGGCAATTTGTGAGTTATCAGCCATATCATCCATTCTCCTTTCTTAAATTTATCATGCACATGTAATCGATTACACATTTCACAAAAAAAAAGAAGATAGTGTATATCTTGTAAATATAAGTGCTGTAATAAAATGGTTCGCTATGTCTGTATGAACCATGTGTGAACGATTACATGATTGCGCTTTCAACTAGCACTATACACTATCCCTTATTATGAGTCTATAGGTAAGATCGAATTTTTCGTCTGAATTTTCTTTCTTTATTTGTCTCAATAGCATTTTAGCGGCTTTGCGGCCGGCATCTTTATTATAATAATCTACGGTTGTAAGTGATGGGCTGATATACTTAGACATATTTGAAGCCCCGATGCCGACTACAGCCATATCTGCTGGAATCGCATACCCTTGCTCCTTCAAATATTCCATCGCCCCGATCGCCATGCGGTCGGTAACAGCAAAAACAGCCGTCGGTTTGTCATCTCTGCTGTTTTTCAAGATGCGTTTCATCGATTCGTATCCTGACTCGATGCTGAAGTCCCCTTCATCGACCCACTCTTCCCTAATGGTAAGGTTTTTCCTTGTCATCATGTCACGGTAAGCTTGCTCCCGCTGCTGACCGACGGATGGATCTGCAGGATCCACACCGATGAATGCCACCTTTTCATGACCTTTGTGAATCAGCATGTTCGTCAAATCACTGGCGGCATGGTAATCCTCATATACGAGCGAAGTGACCCCGGGAAGGTCTTGTCCTATCGCTAAAAATGGGATGCCGGTATGATGGATGGTATCGATCAGCTCATCATTCACATTCGTCGCAAGCAGGATGATGCCATCAACATGGCGGCTTTTCAGCAGTCGGATGTATTCGATTTCTTTTTTCTTATCAAGCTCTGTATCTGTCAACAGAATCTGAAAGCCTTCTTTGGCTAATGTTTCATTGATGCCATTCACTACCCTAGTTGATGTTTCTGTACTGAGCCGAGGCAGTATGACGCCGATGACGCCCGAGCGTTTCGTACGCAGTGATTTTGCAGATTGGCTCGGCATATAACCTGTTTCATCGACGATCTTCATGATTCGGTCTCTCGCTTCTTCACTTACATACCCACTATTGTTCAAAGCTCTTGAAACAGTGGTGCGTGAGACACCTGCAAGTTCGGCAATATCATTGATTGTTGTCATTGCTTTCATCCTCCATGGAATCCTTTTCACACCATATCGTAGTGAAAATATAGGGTTTTGTCCAGAGATTAAAACAGTAGAAGGTAAATGATGGAATGGTAATCGGGGGGGAAATTGAAGATATCAAAAGATGTAAAACCCCAGAAACAAAAGTCCCCAGGGAGCTTATCAACCCTATGATTACTATTACTACACTTGAACGACGATGAATTTTAGAAGATGGTTTTTGATGCTCCTGTAAACAAATGTATCTTTAGCTGCTTCATTCATTTTTGAATATAATTCATTTTCAATGTTATAAATAGCCACTTTCCCCTCCCGGACAAACTCATCCGTTTTCCCCGTCACACCCAAATCCCAGATTACTTCCTTAATCATCGGTTCATATTTACGAAGTGGACCTGGCAGTGGACCTATACCAATTTTCATCCTCCTCGACCTCCTCATTTACATATTATGGTTCTTTTGTCACAAATTATTTATAATCTATCTTCCATTATTCGTCAAGTTATCCTTTTTTTATTAAAAAAGAGAATTTATTAGAATTTTATGTCGAATTCCTGACAAACCATCTATTTTCCTTTATTTCAAGTTCTGAATCTAAAGTTTTTGCACTTTGTTCATTCTAAAAGGCAAATTCACTTCCTTAATATTTTTCAAGGATGCTCATTTCTTCACGGAATATTATATTTAATTGGAATAGTCGGATAATTCACTCTTGTACAATGATCCCCTTTCCGTTACAATGTCCTTTATATAAAGAAGCATGTATATTTCAAGTGGACAGGAGTGTGAACGATGAAAAATACCATTACCGTAGGACTACTAGGATTAGGAACGGTCGGAAGCGGAGTCATTGAAATCCTTCGCGATCATAAGGAACGCATTGAACATAAAACAGGGTGCGACGTCACGATTAAATCAGTGCTTGTCAATGATTTGTCGAAACCGCGCGAACTCCCGGCTGATACCCAGTTGACGGATCGCTCTGAAGATATTACGAGAGATCCAGAGATTGACGTCATCGTAGAGGTAATGGGTGGGATCGATCACACATTAACCATATTATTAGAAGCGATTGAACATGGAAAACATATTGTCACAGCCAACAAGGATTTAGTCGCCCAGCATGGTGAACAGCTTTTCGAAGCTTGTCAAAAACACAAATGCGATCTCTATTATGAAGCAAGTGTCGCCGGAGGCATTCCGATCATCCGTTCCATCATGGATGGGCTTTCGTCTGATCGGATCCGTAAGATGATGGGGATCGTCAATGGTACGACAAACTATATCATGACGAAGATGGCCCAGGATGGCGTCGATTTTGACAGTGTTTTAAAAGAAGCTCAGGACTTAGGTTTTGCTGAGGCAGATCCGACAGCAGATGTCGACGGTCTGGACGCGGCCAGAAAAATGACGATCCTTTCGATCCTCGGTTTTTCCATGCCTTACAGTTTAGAGGATGTCGATATTAAAGGCATTCGGGGAATCTCTTCCGATGACATCACTTATGCGGAAGAATTGGGTTACCGCATCAAACTGATCGGCATTGCTGAGAACGATCACAACGGTGTGTCTGTCAGCGTAGAACCGACGTTGCTGCCGATCCAGCACCCGCTTTCTTCAGTCAATGATGAATACAACGCGGTCTATGTCCATGGAGACGCCGTCGGGGAAACGATGTTTTACGGTCCTGGGGCAGGAAAGCTGCCGACAGCGACAGCGATTGTTGCCGATCTTATCGCCGTACTGAAGAACATTCGTTTAGGAACGACAGGGACAGCTTATGTCCAACCACAGTTCCCTAAACAGGTCAAAACCAAAAAAGAACAGCTGACAAAGAAATATATCCGTCTCCATGTTGATGATCAAGCAGGCATGTTAAATGATTTGACGAACATTTTTGCAGAGTATGATATTTCCTTCGATCAGTTCATCCAGCGGCCCACCGAGCAGGAAGGTGAACGCGAATTGATGTTGGTCACACATCGAGTGAGTGAGGAAGATTTTGAAAAAGCACGTCAGGACCTTGAGTCACTAACATCCGTACGCAGTATCGACAGCATATTCCGAGTAGAAGGAGGCGAATGAGATGTGGAAAGGGCTGATTCACCATTATGGTGAGTTTTTACCGGTTAATGAAAAAACACCACGTCTGACATTACATGAAGGAAACACCCCTCTCCTGCCGATTCCGACGATCTCCCAAGACCTCGGTATCGAAGGATATGTGAAAATCGAAGGGGCCAATCCAACGGGATCGTTCAAAGACCGCGGTATGGTGATGGCGATGGCTAAAGCGATTGAAGAAGGTTCGGAAGCTGTCATTTGTGCGTCGACCGGCAACACTTCCGCTTCGGCTGCTGCCTTCGCTGCCCGCGCAGGGTTGCGCTGCATCGTCGTTATACCACATGGAAAAATTGCAGAAGGCAAACTTGCGCAAGCCGTCATGTATGGTGCTGAAATTTACGCCATCAAAGGAAACTTCGATGACGCCTTGAGAATGGTACGTAAAATTGCGGAAAGTGAACCGGTCACATTAGTGAATTCTGTGAATCCTTACCGGATCGAAGGACAAAAGACAGCTGCTTTCGAAGTTTGTGATGAACTAGGAGAAGCTCCTGACATACTCAGTATCCCTGTCGGCAACGCCGGAAACATTTCAGCTTACTGGAAAGGCTTCAAAGAATATCATGAGCGCCATGGCTATGGCCTGCCTAAAATGATGGGCTTTGAATCAAGCGGTGCAGCGGCCATCGTCCACAACCGGGTGTTTGAAGATCCCGAAACACTGGCGACAGCAATCCGCATCGGTAACCCGGCGAGCTGGGATCAAGCACTTGTCGTGAAGCAGGAGTCACAGGGGCTGATCGATGAAGTAACAGATGAAGAAATCGTCCAGGCTTACCAGCTGCTAGCTGAAAAGGAAGGAGTATTCGCAGAACCCGCTTCCTGCGCTTCCATTGCTGGTATGATCAAAAAAGTGAAGGATGGCACGATCCCGCAAGGTTCTAAAATCGTCCACGTCCTCACCGGAAACGGATTAAAAGATCCGACAACAGCCATGGAACAGAGTCCTGTCAAACCGACGAAAATTGAAAATGATTATGACAAGTTCGCTTCCCTGGTAACAGGAGTTCAATCATGAGCGGCTTTCAAATCCGGGTGCCTGCGACCTCAGCAAACTTAGGTCCTGGATTTGATTCTGTCGGCATCGCCCTTTCAAAATTCGTCACCCTCGACTGCCAGCCTGGTGAGGATTGGTTTTTTTCCGTTCCTGTGGAGGACCAGCCCTACATTCCTTCAGGGAAAAGTAATCTGATCTATAAAACGGCGCTTCAGACAGCGGAGGCATTCGGTTATGAGACCCTGCCTCCCACTCATGTGGAGCTGACCAATGATGTGCCGATCGCCCGCGGGCTTGGAAGCTCATCTACCGCTGTTGTCGGTGGGATAGAACTGGCGGATCAATTATTGAATTTAAAGCTTACGAAATATGACAAATTCAAAATCGCCTGTGAAATCGAAGGTCATCCGGATAATGTCGGACCTGCCATTTACGGTGGCATCATGGTCTCCAACTATGATGGAGACCACTTGGATTACGTCCACTTCACCGAAGGATTAGATGGGTTGACTTGGCTTGCGATTGTGCCGAGCTATCATTTAGAAACAGAAAAGGCCCGTGGTCTTCTGCCCACAGAAATCGATTATAAACAAGCCGTCAACAACAGCGGCAGTGCCAATGTTTTGATCGCTGCCCTTGCCACGAAAGATTGGGTGCTCGCTGGTAAGATGATGAAAAGCGACCGATGGCATCAGCCCTACCGCCAAGCTTTGATCCCTGGTTTTTCAGATGTTACGGAAGCACTTGAATACGAAGGCTCGCTTGGTCACTACATCAGTGGAGCAGGACCGACGATGGTCGCTGTTTTCGATGAATGGTCAGCAGCAAAAGAAAGTAGACTGAAAGGTGTGCTTCCCTCTTATCTAGTCGAACCATTGCAGGTGCACCTTACCGGGGCGGAGACTTTTCAGAAGAAAATGTGCTGATATTAAGGTTTGAAATATAAAAGAAAAAAGGATCAGCGGAAGATCAATCTTCCGCTGATCCTTTTTCTATTTTCCAATGGCTTTGTTAAAGGTAGTTGATTTTTCATATGAGAGTTATTCAGTTATATGGCAGGATTGCGTAAGACTCGATTTCGAGATGTTATGGAGCTTTTAGGAGCTACAGGAAACGGATCGCTTTCCGTGGGGCGCGCGCTGAGCCTCCTCAGGCTTTGCCTTGCGGGGTCTCACCTGTCACGCTAATCCCACAGGAGATTCCTGTGGGATTTAGTAAAGAGGTTCTTGTATAAAAAAAAGCCCTCCGTTATGATGCATTTGTACAACCAAATACAAACATCAAAAGGAGGACTCCTCTTGAATCATAATAGGAATAACAAAATTAATCAAATCACCGAAGACTCCCTTGTGATCGGTATTGATATCGCTAAGAAGAAGCACTATGCATGCGCTTTGGACGATCGCGGACGCGAACTCCAACGTCCCCTTGGCTTTAATCAAAGCTTGGAAGGGTTTGAAAGCTTTCGCGAAAACGTGGATGAATGGCTCCAACGACACAAGAAGAGCAGCGTACTGGTTGGGTTTGAACCCACCGGTCATTACTGGATGAATTTCGCTTCCTTCCTGATGGAGTCGGATATTCCCTTCGTGGTCGTCAATCCCATGCATGTAAAGAGAACGAAAGAGTTTGATGATAACCTTCAAACGAAAAATGATCAAAAAGATGCGCGTGTCATTGGGAAGCTCATGGGTAATGGCCATTTCAGCTACCCCAGGATTCCAGATGGGGTGGAAGCTGAACTGAGAAACGGTTCGTGCATGAGATGGAAACTCAAAGAGGAACACGCACGTTTGAAAAACCAGATGACGGGATGGTTAGACCAGTATTTCCCGGAATTTAAAGCGGTTATTAAAGGCTTTGGACAATTGGCCTGTGCGATATTGAAGCACACCCCACTGCCGCAAGAACTTATCCATCAAGAAGTAGAAGAACTGGCCCTGATCTATAAAGAAAAGGCAGGCGTAAATTCCCCAGCGAAGAAAACTATACGAGACATGAAGCATGTAGCTGAAAAATCCATTGGACTTACGAAAGGGGCAGAGATGGCACACTTTGAAATCGCCACTCTTGTCGACCAATTTCTTCTTATCGAACGTCGCTTAGAAGAGATCGATACACGATTGAATGAACTGGCTTCTCAGCTTGAGGAATACGAACACCTTATTTCCATTCCGGGTATTGGGAAGAACACGGTCAGTGATTTACTGGCGGAAACCGGGTCTCTCAAGCAGTACAAACACCCACGCCAACTGATTAAATTAGCGGGGTTAACACTGCGTGAGAACTCTTCCGGAAAGCACGAAGGAGCGAAGGGAATTTCCAAACGTGGGAGGAAACGTCTCAGAAGCCTTCTATATCGTGCTATTTTGCCTTTGATTCAGAATAACGGCGCATTTCAGGAATTGTATCAATACTATATTACTCGCTCCAATAATCCTTTGAAGAAAAAGGAAGCTATGGTTGTCCTTTGTGGGAAACTCTTAAAAATCTTTTTTGGTTTATCGAATCACCAGGTTTATTTCAATGAGGACCGCATGAAACAGGATCTCCACTGCCTCAAACAGGCTGCGTGAACCACCATTTATCGAATTCATAAGATGACATGGAGAAGCTGGCGCCAGGCGAGACGGGAGACTACGAGTCCATACAGGAGAAATAGGCCGGCCTCTGTCTTATGATGAGACCGAACGAAGGAATGTGGGCGCACGACGCCAAGAGTCATGGGAGGGTACGTCCTCATAAGAAAGCAGAGATCCAGGGTGCATCGCTTTATACAAAAACCAAACCCTAAGCCAATTAGGAAACGCTACGCGTAACCATAAATGCCTTTATTTTGAATAAAAGGAATATCCTATTGTGTCTATGGATCATAAAAAAATTTTCAATTAATAAAAACACCTTATAACCCTTGATGTATCAACTTTTCCGGAGGGAGTCTCACCGTTTCCCTCCGCCCCTTAGCCATATCAAGCATCTCGAAATCGAACTGTATGCTATCCGGCAGTTTCAACTTACTCATTGAGGTAATGGGGGATGCTTCGCTTTCCCCGCCGCCCCCTTGCTATATGTTTTTCTCGAAATTCGTTCAGAAAAATACTGACATATGTGAGTGAGAATCAAACATCTTACGCTTAATTACAGGGTTTCCTCCATGAATGCTTCCCTTGAGATGTAGTTTCGAGAATCTTCCTAATCGTATGGTTGGCTGGCAAGACCCACAGAGCATTAGCTCGAGGAAGCTACTGAAAAACTGCAACTTTCTGAGTTATGCATCAAAGAAAGACCAGCCAGGACGATTTTATAGTTTTCAACTCATCTTCTTTATTTCGATAAGACATTTATAAATCAAAGAAAATCACTCTTTTAGATAGGACTCGTTGCTTCTACGAGGAGCGTTCGGTGGTGACGCCTGCGGGAACAGCGCGAGCCGAAGATCCACTTCGTCAAGTGGTTTTCTTGACCAAGTTAGCTGAGGCCGTGCCCGCGGCAAGCATCCGCCGACATGCGATTCGTGAGAAGCAACAACAAACGATAATAGCCCCTCTGGATTAGAAACGGCTTCTCAGTGGTCTCGGTGCCATATAGTCCCATTCAGACTCGGGACGATCTTCCGTGTGATTTCTTAATCAAAGAAAATCACTCTTTTTAGATAGGACTCATTGCTTCCACGAGGAGCGTTCGGTGGTGACGCCTGCGGGAACAGCACGAGCCGAAGATCCACTTGGTCAAGGGGGGTTCTTGACCAAGTTAGCTGAGGCCGTGCCCGCGGCAAGCATCCAACGACATGCGATTCGTGAGAAGTAACAACAAACTTTAACAATTCCACTAGATTGAAAAGTGTTTTTCAGGGGAATTTAACAGAGCCTTTACAATAGAGAAAGACAATGAGTGAACACCCGAGAAGTCCCCCTATACTATCCAACACCACATCTCCTATGTAAGGCGTCCGATTCGGCGTCAAAGACTGGTGGTATTCATCAAACCCGGCGTAAATAACCGTGATCAGGAACGAGACAAACAGCTTGACCTGGAATCTCCAGCTCGTATTTTTTTCAAAAGCGAGGTAAGTGGTCACCATCAACAAGAAAAACACCGTCACATGGGCTGCCTTCCTGATGAAAAACTCGATCATACCATCGACACCACGGGTAGCTACGCTGATCAGCTCTCCTTTGTATGTAACAGAAATCGGTTCTAATACAGGCTTCAGAAAATCTAAAGGTAAATAGAGATTCATAGCAGGACGTAGGTCTTGCTGCTCATAGGGTTGCGAGGATGCGATGAAAATCAACCCCATCACACATATCGGTAATAAAGCATAGATAACTTTTTTATACATCTTTTTCACACTTTCTATTTGACTAGGTATCTTCGCTTACGAATATTTTACACTAAAATTCAGTATCTATAAAAAATTTAAACAATTAATAACTTATACTATTAATGACGATAAAATTTGTATACAATAATATTAGATAAGAAAAGGGGGATTTGAAATTGGCGAAGAAGAGTAAACAGTACGAGTATGATCTCAGTGAGGTCAAGCGATTGATCGGTGAGACAGATAAAAACTACCGTGAAATCGCTGCTGAAACAGGCTGCCCATACGCGAGCGTCGTCTATCATGGTCGTAAAATCCGCGGGCGCGTCAACCGTATGCGTCAGGAAGAATTGAACATAGAAGAACAGCAGCCTGTCCTATCCATAACTGAAGAAACTACGGAAACGCCGAAGATGTTGTCTGGCGGGACAGCATTGAGCATTTCCAGAAGCGATGTCCACATCCATGATGCCGAGCAGGAAGCTGCCAAAATGATCAAAGCCGCTCGTGCTTTAGGGTTGAATAAAGTCAATATAACCATCGATAGATAAGCGTCGTCCTGGGGATCTTTTTCTCCAGGACTTTTCATTGCTCTAAATTCAAACCTTGCAGCCTCTTTCTTGCATGACGGCCCCAGTTTTTCACCGCATCCACCGATACTTGTTCCAAACGGGCGGTTTGTGTGATGGAGCGATCCATGATGATGAAGTGATAAACCCATTTCCACTGGTTGTTCGTGAGAAGCGAACGCACATGCTCCCACCAATAGATATCTGAAATTGTATCCTCACACAAGTACAGTTCTTCCTGCTTCATATGCTCCTGATAGATTTCTTCTTTTTCCTGTTTCCGGGAATCCTTCCGTATCTGGTCAATGAGTGCATTATGTATTTTCCAACTGATATATTTCGAGAATTCCCCTTTTTCAGGATTATGGGTAAGATAAGCATTCCAAAGTGCATAAAGTCCTTCTGCAAAAAAGTCTCCATTGCGATCGATGATGTTCAATTTCCGTATATGATAGTGGATCAACCGCTCGCTTTCTTCTACAATTCTCTCAAACTTTTCATCTACGACCATCTTTTGCACCAACCCTCTGTTTTTTTACTTTCATAACTATAATCGTTAGAAAAAGGGGTTTTGGTGTCAAAAAATGATGAAATTTTTATTTTTTAAGTAAAAAAGTGATGAAAAATTGAATTTTCTGCTTTCTTTTATATGGAAAATGAAGGATAATAGTAAGCAGAAAGGAGCATACCATGAAAACTAATATTCCTATTTTCCACGAATGTGAGGGGCTCATATATTTCACCTTACGTCGTTTGAACATTCCTGAGCCGCATGATGACTACTTCCAAGAAGGTTATCTGATTTTCAGAAAAAGCCTTGAAAAGTATGATTCTTCCCTCAAAAGCAAGTTCTCCACTTACTTCACCCACATTCTCTACCGCCACTTCCAGTCCCACCTGAGAAAGGAACAACGTGAGCGCGAAGCCACTGCTCAACTCTCCCACAACACCCCTCTGAAATGGTCTGATCCTCTGCTTGAGCCTCTCATTCTCGTCGACATCCTTCACTACTCAGCACTTACCCCACTTGAGTCTTCGATTTTCCATTTCACCTATAGCGGTTTCACCGTCCGGGAAACAGCTGTTTTGACAGAGAGAAGTGTTTCGACGATCAAGCGTGCCCGGAAAAGACTGAAACAGAAGCTGGAAGTGGCGATTAAGAAGGTTTAGTTTACCTTTGATCAAAAAAGGGAAAATATCAAACATCCTAAAATAACGGAGGAATCGCCTTGGAACAAACCTCTCGATCTCTTTTTCCTCTTGTCAACATCTGGTTGGATGAAACACCTACATCGTTCACGCACGCCTTCCTGGAACGCCTTGACTATGAATGGATGATCGAAATTGTTAATCCCTACCCCATTCCCATCATGGAGACCAAAGAATTCATCCTCAACATTTCCATCGAACAAGCAGATGGAATGACGTTCTCTTCCATTCCGATTGAATCCTACAACATTGAAGTCGGCAATGAATTCACCATTTATCGTTTTCACATGTATCCTCCCGCATGATTTTTTCCCTTCTCCCCTGGAATGTTATAATGAACAGGACGTTTTATGGAAAGGAAGAGATCATGTTTTATCTAGTGTTCGCCGCATTTTTCGTCGGCTATTTAATTCTCGGATGGTTTACCACCACGATCGAAATGACATCTGTCAGCGCCGTCCTTTGTATTGTCTTTATTTTGACGAACATTTATATGTTTTGGAAAGAAAAGAAGAAGCAAAAAGATAGTTGAGCATAGCAGAAAGCCCGCCATACATTCTGGCGGGCTTTTCTTTATGTGAGAATATTCAAGGCGATCGGAATCGTGATGACGCTCAACAACGTGGTGATCAGCGTTATGCTTGAGACGAGGTCCGGTTTTGAATCGAATTGGACCGCATACATCGTTGTCGTCGCAGCAGACGGCATTGCCGCTGATATTATCATCACATTCGCCATCATATCACTCATCGGCAGCAGGATCGTCAGCAGCCAGGCAATTAATGGAGAGCCGAGGAGTCTCAGTGTGGCTGCATAAGAAATCTTGTCCCAGGCCAGATTTTTCACCGTAATGTTCGCCAGCTGCATCCCAAGCAGGATCATCACAGTGGGAATCGTTGCGTTACCGACCAGTTCAATGCTCGACATGACGTTATCTGAGATCGACATGGGTGTGTATTTGAAAACAAGGGCAATCCATACAGCGTGCGTCGGAGGCATCTTCAGTACTGTCCTGATGGCCATACCGATGCCGGCCGCTCCTTTGGCTGCATAATAAACCCCGAAGAAGTTCATCACGATTTGCTGTAGTACCATGAAAGACACGGAATAGACAAAGCCTTGCTCACCAAAAGCAAAAAGCACGATCGGTGCCCCGTAGTTCCCGGCATTCATAAACGCCGTTGAAAGGATGAGTCCACTTTCAGTCGCTGTTCCATACTTCAGAACCTTGGCAGCTATTTTATTGATGAAAAGAATGCTGAATAACAATAATACCGAAAAGATAACCATCATGAGGTAATCCTGATCAAATGTTGCATTGTAAAATGTCTTGAAGACAAGACAGGGCAGCATGATATAAAGAGTTACGGTTGAAATTGATTTGATTTCCAGGCGGAGGATTTTTTGTAAAGCGTACCCTGCGACAAAAACGAGCACCACAGGAAGCACCACTTGAAAAAAGATCGCCATATTTTCCCCTCCCGTGCATTGAAGTATTTTTTTAAGTATTTCCTCAGGTCATCCATATTTTACCATTGTTTTTCCTCAGGTCATCCAGAATTTGGATGACCTGAGGAAACAGTTATTGGTATTTTCAGCAGGATTTCTGATGAGTAATGGCGAATAAGAACGAGTGCCATAATGATTTGACTATATAGTAAAGGAATGATGACATGCCCAATCCTCGGAGAGTCTGGTTTCCGAACGCCTGGTATCATATTACCGCACGTGGCAATCGTAAGACAGACATTTTTTATGATGAACACGACCGCTTCAAGTATTTGCAATTACTTCGGGAAGCGAAACACACCTACCCCTTCCACCTTCACGCTTATTGCCTCATGTCCAACCACGTCCATCTTCTGATTGAAACAATCGATACGCCTCCCGGTTCGTTCATGAAAGAAATCCATTCCCAATATGCCCGCGCTTTCAACAAAAAATATGGGTATGTCGGCCACCTCTTCCAAGGTCCCTACAAAGCCCACCTGCAAGGCGATGTCAATGCCATCCTCCAAGTCAGTCGCTATATCCACTTGAATCCATGCCGTGCCCTATTGACCCTTGAACCAGAAGCCTACAAATGGAGCAGTTACCCCCACTATCTATCTCCTACACCCTTTTACTCGGATTTGATAACAACGAAAACCGTACTATCTTATTTCAAAGATGTAAAGCAGTATGAATCCTTCGTCCAATTGGCAAATAAATCCACCTCAGGTCATCCAAATAATGGATGACCTGAGGTGGAAATAAAAGGATGTTATGGCTGGAGGAAGTTTTCAACTTCTGCCAGTGCTTGTTCTGCGTCTGTGCCGACGCAAGTGACTTCGACTTCATCGCCTTCTTGCAGGCGTAAGTTGATCAAGCCGAGTATACTCTTGAGGTTGGCTTCAATTACGCTTCCCTGTACGTTTTTCTTCAACAAGATCTCCGAATCGTAGCTCTGGATGATCTGTGATAACTCCATGATGGTCTGTGTTTCCTTCATATGGACAGCTACTATTTTCGACACTTTTTCACTCATCTATTTCCCCCCTTTCGATAGGAATTCACTAAATAAGCAACTTTCATTAGGGTTTCCTTTTAATGACCTTACATAAACATCATCAATAAAACCGGAATGGTCACAACACTGAACACTGTCGTCATCAATGTGATGCTCGACACCAGCTCGGGTTTGGAATTGAACTGGACCGCATATATCGTCGTTGTAGCGGCAGATGGCATCGCAGCTGAAACAACCAGCACACTCGCCATCAAATCACTCATCGGCAAAACGAGCGTCAAAGCGAACGCGATCAAAGGTGAAGCAATCAACCGGACGGATGAAGCATAAGAAACTTTTGACCACTCCAGGTTTTTCACAGGAATCCCTGCCAGCTGCATCCCTAGAACAACCATGACCATCGGAATCGTAGCGGCCGCTAATAGATCGACACTCGACATCAAGTTTTCCGGCATCGGAATGCCGCCTAAGTTCATGACAAGTGCAACAAGGACAGCATAAGTCGGAGGCATTTTCAAAACGGAAACGACCGCCATCTTCAAGCCGGCTGTTCCTTTCGCTGCATAATAGACCCCGAAGAAGTTCATGATGATCGCCTGCAGGACTAGAAAAGATACCGAGTAGACGAATCCTTCTTCCCCGAAGGCAAAAAGAATGATCGGAGCACCGTAGTTTCCGGAGTTCATGAAAGCAGTCGATAGAATCAGGCCACTTTCCATTTTTTGATCATAGTTCCTGACTTTACTGACGATTTTATTGATGATGAGAATACTGAACAGCAGGAGCACTGAGAACACGAGCATCATTAAATATTCACCATTCAAGTCAGCTTCATAAAAGGTTTGGAAGACTAAGCATGGCAGCATGATGTACAAAGCGATGGTTGATACTGATTTGATATCCAGATTTGCTAGTTTTTGAATCAAGTAACCTGCCCCGAATATCAACAGGACAGGAAACACGACTTGAATGAATACTGTCATAACAAAATTACCACTCGGCTACGCTGCCGTCACGGTGTCTCCACACCGGGTTGCGCCAGCGATGTCCTTCCTCTGCCATTTGTCGTACCTTATCTTCATTGATCTCAATCCCAAGGCCTGGCCCTTTCAACATTTCCACTTGGCCGTCTTCATACGTGAACACAGAGGCATCTTCAATATAATCAAGCAGATCACTGCCCTTGTTATAGTGGATGCCAAGGCTTTGCTCCTGTATGAAGGCGTTGTGACAGGTGGCATCGACCTGCAGGCATGAAGCAAGCGCGATCGGCCCTAATGGACAGTGAGGAGCCAACGCGACATCGTAAGCTTCAGCCATCGTGGCGATTTTTTTACATTCGGTTATGCCCCCTGCATGAGATAAGTCAGGCTGGATGACATCTACATGACCGCTCGCCAGCAGCTCTTTGAAGTCCCAGCGTGAATACATCCGTTCCCCTGTCGCAATCGGAATCGATGTATGGGCAGCGATTTCTTTCAATGCTTCATTATTTTCAGGTAACACAGGTTCTTCAATGAACATCGGACGATAAGTTTCCAATTCTTTCGCTAAAATTTTGGCCATCGGCTTGTGGACACGACCGTGAAAATCGATGCCGATCCCGACATCTTTGCCGACCGCTTCTCTTACTGCCGCTACCCTTTCGAGCGTTTCGTCTATTTTCCGGTGTGTGTCGATGTACTGCAGTTCTTCTGTACCATTCATTTTGATAGCACGGAAGCCGCGATCGACCGCTTCTTTGGCAGCACCGCCTACGTCAGATGGACGGTCACCACCGATCCAGGAGTACACATCGATGGATTCACGGCACGCGCCGCCCATCAATTCAGAAACAGGAGCATTGTAATATTTCCCTTTAATATCCCATAACGCCTGGTCGATTCCAGCAATAGCGCTCATATGAATAGGTCCGCCACGGTAAAAACCTGAGCGGTACATGACGTTCCAATGATCTTCAATCGGAAGCGGGTCTTTACCCAGCAAATAATCCTTCAATTCATGGACAGCGGTTTCCACCGTTTCCGCTCGACCTTCGATGACTGGCTCTCCCCAGCCGACAATCCCCTCATCTGTGGTTATTTTCAAAAACAACCAGCGTGGCGGGACGACGAATGTTTCCATATTGACGATTTTCATCTGTTATTTCCTCCTTCTCTTGCTGACTGCACACGCTCGGTAAACTGACGCGCACGCTCTGTCAGACCCTGGTAATCTTTATCAGCCAACAGATTCTTGTCTATCAAAGATCCACCAGCCCCTACTGCTATCGCGCCATTTTCAATGTACTCGCCGGCATTATCCTTATTGATCCCTCCTGTAGGAATCATCGGAATATGACCAAGAGGACCTTGTACGTCTTTGATGTAGGAAGGACCCATCGCCCTTGCCGGGAATACCTTGACGACATCTGCCCCAGCTTGGTATGCATCAACCATCTCTGAAGGCGTCATCACACCTGGGATTGAAACTACACCGTAACGGTTCGCCATTTCAATCAATGGTTTGTTGTAATTCGGTGAAAAAATGAACTGTGCTCCAGCATCGATAGCTGCCTTGGCTGTTTCTGCATCCAGAACAGTCCCTGCGCCGACAAGCGCATGTTCACCCAGCTCCTGTTTCAGTTCCTGGATGATTCCATACACATCTGGTGTATCAACAGTCACTTCAAGGGTTGTCACTCCACCTTCCACAAGCGCTTTGGCTAAAGGAAGAACTTCCTCCCTATTGGGACGACGGATGACCGCAACGATTCCGGAACTCTCCAACTTTTGTAAAATATCAATTTTTTTCATTATCTGTTTCCTCCTTCAGCGTTCGACATCGCTCAGTCGCTCGCCAGAATCTATGAATGATTGTAGTTGCACCCGGGTCGGTACTCCTTCGACATCGCCGTTCATTTGCACCACAAAAGCACCGACCGCATTGCCGCGTTCAACTGCTTCCTCAAGAGAAACTTCATCGAGGACACCGCTGATGACACCAGCAGCGAATCCATCACCGGCGCCAACTGGATCGACGACATTTTTCACTGGAATTCCGGGAACGATTCCTGATGATTCGGCAGATGTATAATAAGCTCCCTCTTCCCCCAATTTCACGACAACTGTCTGTCCTTTGTGGGTTTTGAGGGCTTCCGCTGCCTTTTCATAATCCGTTTCCCCTGTGAGGAAAGCAGCTTCGTCTACCCCAGGAAGGATGATGTCTGCAAGTTCAGCAATCTGGTTCAAAACTTGTTTCGCTTCTTCCTTATTTCCCCACAGCTTGTAACGAATATTAGGATCGAAAACAACTGTACGTCCTGCTTCCTTCGCCAAATGAATCGCATGGAAAATAGCATCCTGACAGCTTTCACTCAAGGCTGGGGTGATGCCTGTGATGTGCAATATTTTCGCAGAAGAAATATATGAATCCGGTAAATCCACAGGTTCCATTAAACTAGCCGCAGACTGATGACGATAGTAGTAAACATTCACATGGTCGGCCGACAACTTCTCTTTGAAAAAGATTCCTGTCGGTGCTTGTTTGGTGTAAGTGACTCCACGAGTATCTACACCTTCTCCACGAATGAACTTATGAACATATTTTCCGAATGGATCATCACCAAGCTTGCTGATCCATCCTGAAGAATGGCCAAGCCTAGCTAAGCCGATGGCTACATTCGATTCTGCACCACCGATTTGTTTTTGCATCGTATTGGCATATTCTAATGACGCATGGTCAGAGCTGCCGAACAACACCATTGTTTCTCCTAATGTAACAACATCCAAGGATTCCATATCTATGATCCCTTCTTCCTGAAATTCTATATTGATTTAACTTCGCCCCACACGATGTGGGGTCGTTCGGCGTTGCAACAGGACGTTGCGCACTTAGCCGAACTTCCGCTTCCCCCCTTGTTGCGGCAAACAGCACCGCTTCAAGGTTCTGCTTAAGCTTGTCGGGGCTACCAGGGGGGCTGCACTTTTGATATAACCAAAAACCCCTTGCGTGGGAGCAAGGGATTTTCGGGGTTTCTTCAAGGAGGGTCAGTCCTTTTACTGGCTGAGAATTTTCAATGTTTCTGTTTGTAGCTGATCTTGATTCCACACGATGCGGGTCGTTCGGCGTTGCAATAGGATATTGCGACGCCCAACTTCACTCTTCCCCTTACTGTGGCAAACTACCACTTCAAGGCGCTGAATATACTTGCGGATTGCTTTCAAAAAGGTTCCGCAATCAGTTAATCACCGAAACTGATCAACCATAGAGATAATTCAGGGATGAACGTGATCATTAAGAGCGAGAATAGCATGGCAAAGAAATAAGGGATGATCGCTTTCGAGAGTTCCTCGATGGATAGTCCCGATATTCCGGAAGCGACAAATAGGTTTACACCTAATGGCGGTGTTATGAATCCGATTGCCAAGTTGACGACCATGATGATACCGAAATGTATCGGATCGTAACCTAAATCGGTAGCGATCGGCAATAAGATCGGTGTCAAAATGATGATAGCTGCCAATGTATCCATGAAACAACCGACAAGAAGCAACAGCACTGTAATCAAGAGAATGAGAATGATCTCATTTTCTGATATGGAAAGCATGAAGTTCGCTACTTGTGATGGGATCTGTTCAATTGTCAGTAAACGTCCGAATGCTGTTGCTGATCCGACGATGATCAAGACAGTCGCTGTCGTCAGGGCTGAATCAGCGAATATTTTCGGCATATCTTTGATGCTTAATTCACGGTATAAGAAGAGACCTGCAATGATTCCGTATACGACGGCGATTACAGCTGCTTCTGTAGGGGTGAAGATTCCGCCGTAGATTCCACCAAGAATGATGACAGGGATAACCAGGGCCCATTTTGCATCCCAAAACGTTTTCCCGATTTTTTTCAGGGAGGTCGGTTCATCCAGACCGCTGTACCCTTGCTTCTTAGAGTAAATGTAAGCCCATGCAAGAAGGGCAAATCCAACGATGAAACCTGGGATGATTCCGGCGATGAACATGTCACCGATGGAAGCACTTCCGACAACACCGTAGATGACCATCGGAATACTTGGTGGAATGATGACACCAATCGAACCTGCTGCAGCTACGGTCGCTGTTGCGAATTTTTTATCATACCCATGTCTGACCATGGCAGGGATCATGATTCCACCGATTGCGGCTACGGTCGCTGGACCAGAGCCGGAAATAGCAGCGAAGAACATACAGGTAACGATGGTTGCCATCGCGAATCCACCTGTCTTATTTCCGACAAGTGCGTTGGCGAAATTGAACAAGCGTTCTGAAATCCCGCCTTTCCCCATAATCTCACCGGCTAAAATGAAGAATGGAACGGCCATCAATGGAAATGAATCGATAGAGGTGACAAGTTCCTTCATTAAGAATTGAACAGGAATGGCGCCTGTATAGAAAATCGTCGCAAGTGTAGATAGTCCGAGAGCGATTCCAATCGGTACACTAAGAAGCAGGAAGAGAGCGAATGTCCCGAATAATACAATTGTAGTCATGACTCATCCTCTCCTTCCTGCTTTTGCAAACGATCACGCTCATCTGCGATCTCGAGTTCCTTTTTACCGAACAGCATTTTTATTTGTACAATAAGATTTTGAATCAAACGGATGGCTGCCAAGCCGAACCCGATTGGAGTAGCCATGTACACGGCTCCCATAGGAATGCCCAAAGCTGGAGACTGCTGGCCGAATGACAAGAGCTGGGCAGCGATATCATAACCACTGAATACTACATAAATGCTGAAAAATAAGAATAGTAGATTAGCAGCAATGGCCAATACCAATTTCCCTTTGCCTTTAAGCAAGAGCAGCATGACATCCACCTTGATGTGACGCTGTTTCTTCACTCCATAACTTATACCGATATACACTAACCAAATGAAGCAGTACCGTGCAAGTTCCTCTGACCAGGATAGTGAGTTTCCTGAAACTCGCATGGCGACTTGCAGGAAAATGACACTGACCATGATGGTCGAGAAAATGACGAGCAAGACTTCTTCTAATTTGCGGTCGATCGCTCGAATGATGTTCATTTTTTCACCTCAACTGACCCTCATTTTTACTGTAAATGGAGAAGAGTACGCCGCAGATCTTCTGCAACGTACCTCCTCGTAATCTTGGATTATTATTTAGCTTCTTCGATCGCTTTGTAAACTTTATCTACTGTTTCTTCACCGATTTTGCTCTTATATTCTTCAATAACCGGCGCTACAGCGTCTTTCATTTCCTGGCGTGCTTCATCAGTGATTTCTGTGTATTCCATACCTTCTTCTTGCAACTGTTCAAGATATTTTTCGTTCGCTTCACGGTTCAGTTTACGTTCGTACTTACCTGCTTCTACTGCTGCATCTTTAACGATTTTCTGCTGATCTTCACTCAAACCGTCATAGAAAGATTTACTCATAAGGAATACGAACGGGCTGTAAATGTGGTGCGTGTTGGAAACGTGTTTTTGTACTTCATAGAATTTTTGCAGATAGATTGTTGCATAAGGGTTTTCCTGACCATCAACTGTACCTTGCTGCATTGCTGTGAACAATTCTGTGAACGCCATTGGTGTCGGGTTTGCACCTAGTGCTTTGAAAGCATCCAAGTGTAGGTCGTTTTCCATTGTACGGATTTTCAGACCCTCAAAGTCTTCAACTGACGCTACTGCACGTTCGCTGTTCGTCAAATCACGGAAACCATTTTCCCAATAAGCAAGACCTACAAGGTTCTGCTCTTCAAGCTTGCCTAGCAATTCCTGGCCAACTTCTCCATCAAGAACTTTATCCGCTACTTCTTCATTTGGGAAAAGGAACGGGATATCAAATACGCTGAATTCAGGAACGAAGTTTGCAAGTGGTGCTGTAGAAGGAATCGTTACTTCTTGTGTACCTAGCTGCAATGCTTCTGTCATTGAACGGTCATCACCTAGCTGACCACTATGATATGTTTCTACTTTGATCGCGCCGTCTGTTTCTTTTTCAACGATTTCTTTAAACTTCAACAAACCTTTGTATTGAGGGTGATCGTCGTTAAGTCCGATTCCTGCTTTAATGACTTTTGCGTCTCCGCTTCCCTCTGAAGCGCTTTCACTACTATCCCCATTAGATGAATCCGATTCACCATTCCCGCAAGCTGCCAGGACAGTGATCAAAAGAACTGCACACATAAGACCGAATAATTTTTTCATAATAAAACCTCTCTCCTTTTTATATATAATTTATTTTTTCACTACAGCATGTCCACCGAATTCGTTACGCAAAGCTGCTACGACTTTTCCGGAGAACGTATCACTTTCTTGTGAACGGTAACGCATCATTTGTGACATTGTGATGACTGGTGCCGCCATCTCCAACTCCAATGCGGTTTCAACCGTCCATTTCCCTTCACCTGACGAATTCATTACGCCGCGAATCTCATCCAAGTTCGCATCTTTCGAAAAGGCGTTCTCCATCAGTTCGATCAGCCATGAGCGGATGACGGAACCATTGTTCCAAACTTTGGATACCGCTTCATAATCATAATCGAATGGACTCTTGTCCAAAATCTCATAACCTTCTGCAATCGCCTGCATCATTCCATACTCAATGCCGTTGTGGACCATTTTCAGAAAGTGTCCGCTTCCGGCACGTCCCGAGTAGTGGTAACCGCTTTCAACAGCTGTGTCAGAAAAGAGCGACTCAATTTCAGCAAACTGCTTGGCATCTCCACCGATCATGTAACATGCTCCGTGTCGAGCCCCGTCTGTACCACCACTTGTTCCGACATCGAAGAAGAAAATATTTTTCTCATTTAATTCCTCGGCGCGGCGCAGACTATCTTTATAGTTGGAGTTTCCTCCATCAATGATGCGGTCGCCTGGCTCAAGTGATTTGGCTAGCTCCTGAATAACGGACTCTGTAACGTCTCCCGCCGGAACCATCACCCATATCGTGCGCGGGCTTTCCAGTTGACTTATAAGCGCTTTCAAATCTTTCGCTGGTGAAGCACCTTCATTTGATAATTTGTCAACTGATTCTGGGTTTACGTCGTTCGCAACGACTTTGTGACCATGGTCCATAAGGTTCAACGCTAAGTTGTATCCCATTTTTCCAAGGCCGACTAAACCAACTTGCATAATCTGACCCCTCTCTAGTATCGAACGTTCATCTGAAAAATTTTTTCTACAATTACGATTATACAATAAATCTTTTTTAGTTCAATGCTTTTCTCGAAAAAAATTTCAATCACTTTAACTTTTATTCGAAAAAAATTTCGTTTACAATGGAAGAAGTTGAAAAGAACACTGAGGAGGAGCCCTTATGATTGAAGCACCAACCAAGCACGTTATCAATCGAATCCGTTCGTCTTACAGCCAATTTAGTGAAAAAGAAAAGCTGATCGCCGATTACATTTTAGAGAATAGAGATGAAATCGTCCACTCTACCATCAACCAGGTAGCCGATGATCTTATGGTCGCTGATGCAACCGTTTTCAGGTTTTGTAAACGATTAGGTTTCAAAGGTTATCAAGCGATGAAAATTGCTTTAGCCTCGGAAATCGTCAACCCGATTAAGGATATTCATGAAACGATTTCTGAAGCGGATACGGACTTTGAAATTACTGAAAAAGTCTTCCAGGCGAATATAAGAGCATTGGAATCTTCACGAGATGTCCAAAATCCGGAATCCCTATCTAAAGCGATGGATAGTTTAGTCGAAGCAGAGCGAGTCTTCTTCTTTGGAAGTGGCGGATCGAACATACTTGCTTTAGACGCTCAACATAAATTCATCCGGACAGGTATGGAAGCACACGCCTATGCAGACACCCACCTGCAGCTGATGTCTGCCTCTCAATTGAGAGAAACAGATGTGGCTGTGGTAATCTCCCACACGGGATCCAATAAAGATTTACTTGATATCGTTGAAGTCGCAAAACAAAGCGGGGCAAAGACGATCGCCATCACCAACTTCGCCAAGTCTCCATTGACGAAGCTTGTCGATCTTTGCTTATATACAGTCGCACAGGAAACCGAATTTCGTTCAGAAGCGCTCGCATCAAGAATTGCCGGGCTTTCGCTGATCGATTCCCTTTTTGTCATCTACAGCATGAAGAATAAAGAGAAAACACAGGAAGCCACCCAAAAAATGCGTGGCGCCATTTCAAGGAAACGTGTATAGAAAGGAAGTCTTAAATGAACTATGTCATTGGTTTAGATCTTGGAACGACAAGTGCCAAATCGGTCGTCTTCCAGGAGAACGGTCATGTGGTTGCCGAACATGAAGTCGATTACCCACTCAACCATCCACAAGTAGGCTATGCCGAACAGGATCCATTACAAATGGAAACGGCTGCTTTAGAAGCATTGAATTTGAGTACGCGCCTTGTCGAGTCAGAAAACATCGTCGGGGTCGGAATTTCCGCAGCCATGCATTCGATGATTTGTATGGATGAAAATGGTGTTCCATTATCACCTTCCATCATCTGGGCAGACGCTCGCAGCGCTGAGGAAGCAGCATTATTGAAAAAAGAATCTCCTGATGTATATATGCGTACAGGAACACCTCTCCACCCGATGTCACCACTATCCAAGCTCCTATGGATGAAAAAATATCGTTATGAACCTTGGGAGCAGGCGGATTACTTTGTTTCCGTCAAAGAGTTTTTACTGTATCGCTGGTTCGGTGAAAAAGTGGTGGATTACTCGATTGCAGCCGCGACGGGATTATTCAATATCCACACCCATAAATGGGATGAGGAAACATTGCACCTGGCCGGGATCAGTGAAGGACAGCTGTTCGCACCAGTGCCCCCGACGTATGCAATGGAAAACATGCGTGAACATTTTGCTGAAAAAGCTGGTTTGAAACGCTCGACTCCTTTCGTAATCGGAGGCAGTGACGGCCCCCTTGCAAACCTTGGCATCGGAGCCATACGACCAGGAGAAACAGCGATTACCATCGGCACCAGCGGGGCGATCCGTCAATTTTCCAGTGAGCCATTGCTGGATGATCGTCAGGAAATTTTTTCATACAGCTTCACAGATGACTTGTGGATCACAGGCGGCCCTTCCAATAATGGCGGGCTCGTATTGAAGTGGGTGCAGCAACTTTTTGAAACAGAGAGCGAATCACTGCCGTTGGAGAAATTGTCAGAACTGGCCGCTGAAGTAGAGGCTGGCTCGGAAAATCTGCTTTTCCTCCCGTATTTGAACGGGGAACGTGCTCCGTTCTGGAAAGCCGAAGCCAAGGGATCGTTCATCGGTCTGACTCCTTCCCACCGTAAAGAACACATGACCCGCGCAGCGATGGAAGGTGTACTGTTTTCGATATTACATATCGCCAGTGCGCTCGAAAGACTTGGAAATAAGCATGAAAAAATCTTTGCTAGCGGCGGGTTCGCCCGCTCTCCGGTCTGGGTACAGATGCTTGCCGACTTGTTCAACAAGCGTATCGATATCCCTGTCAGCCACCAAAGCTCTGCTTGGGGCGCTGCATGGGTCGCGCTTTACAGCTTAGGCCATGTTGACCGCTTGGAAGACATCAAGGAGTCCATTCCTATGAATCAGCATTATGTTCCAAATGAAGAAAATCACCAAAAATACCGCCAGCTATTCGACGTCTATCAATCCGTCTCACACAAACTGCAGACAGACTTCGAACAACTTCACCGGTTATGATCCGAAAATTTCAAGGGACCTCAAGTCATCCATAATATGGATGACTTGAGGTCCCTTATTTTGTTATCCATCACTTGGCATCTTCTTTCAGCCAATACTCTCCGTCTTTGTATTCGATTTGTTCTGGGTAACGGAGGTCTGTGACTTCATCTTGTGTTTGCTGGGATGGTGGTGACGTCATTAAGGAAACAATGATATTGGCCAGGATGGCTGCAGTCGCTCCGAATACTCCAGCCCCTGTATCGATGATTCCTAAGATGGTGAATCCACCATATTTGGCTGCAAAAATATAACCGAGCGTAACAGATAAACCAGTGATCATCCCAGCGATGACACCCGGTCCATTCGCACGTTTCCACCATACCCCTAAGAGTAACGCCGGGAAGAATGATCCCGATGCAAGGGCGAATGCCCAGGCGACAATTTGCGTAATCGCTCCAGGCGGGTTCAAGGCGATCAGTCCTGCGGCAATCGTAGCTAATACGATCGACAAGCGTCCGACAAATAAACGTTTCTCTTCTGATGCCTGCGGATTGATGGATCGGAAGTAGATATCATGGGACAATGCTGCAGATATCGCGATCATAAGGCCACCTGCTGTCGAAAGCGCGGCTGCCATTGCACCTGCAGCCATCAAACCGATAACGAAAATCCCCAGGCCGGCGATTTCCGGTGTCGCCATGACGACGATATCATTACTGATGACGAGTTCTGTCCATTGTAATACCCCATCACTGTTACTATCTGCCAATGATAGCCTTCCTGTATCGACCCATGCCTGTGTCCACGCCGGAAGGTTATTCAACGATGAACCTGCGACTTCCGTCATCAAGATAAAGCGGGAAAATGCGGCATATGCAGGAGCAGATAGATAAAGCAGACCAATAAATAATAATGCCCATGCTCCGCTCCAGCGTGCCGCTTTCATAGTCGCGACCGTGTAGAAACGGACGATGACGTGTGGCAAACCGGCAGTTCCGGCCATCAGAGTGAACATCAAGGCGATGAATTGCCATTTCGTATTTTCTGTAAAAGGAACAACATATTCAGATATTCCGAGTTCTTGATCCAATACCCTCATTTCAGAAATGACATCCCCATAGGAAAGCCATGGCATCGGGTTTTGGGTAAGCTGCAGAGACATGAAGATAACAGGAATCAAATAAGCGATGATGAGAACTAAATATTGAGCCACTTGTGTCCATGTGATTCCCTTCATTCCGCCAAGTGCTGAATAGAAAGCAATCAATACTACACCGATCAAGGTTCCGATCACCGTGTTCACTTCCAGTAAACGACCGATGACGACACCTGAACCAGATAATTGTCCGACCGAATAAGTGAAGCTGATGATGATCGTCGCAACTGCTGCAATCAGCCTGGCTGTATTGCTCCGGTATCGGTCACCAATGAATTCCGGCACTGTGTACCGGCCGTATTTTCTTAATTGAGGAGCCAAAAGGAAAGTCAGCAGCAGATAACCGCCTGTCCACCCCATAATATAGGCTAATCCATCGTATCCCAGAACCATGATCGTCCCGGCCATTCCTATGAATGAAGCTGCACTCATCCAATCCGCGCCGATCGCCATTCCATTGAACACAGGAGGTACCCCGCGACTTGCAACGTAAAAATCTGATGTAGCCCTTGCTTTATTGTAAATGGCGATACCTATGTACAATCCAAAAGTAGCGACAATCAAAGCAAGGGAGACCATAAACTGTGCGTCCATTCTTCTCCCCCTATCTTATTGATTTACTGCATTATTATCTCTATCCGTATTCTTATCTTTAGGAATTAAACCGAACTTCCTGTCGATGACATCACTGATCGCTGCATTGAAAAACAATAGTACAATGAATGTTATAACCGCCCCTTGACTGCCCATGTAATATGGCAACGGAATGCCCATCACACTAAAGGATGAAAGACTTTCGGCAAAAAGAACGACCATATAGGAGACGAGGACACCTATCCCCAAATAAATAAAAATCAGAGTTGTACGTAAACGAAAGTATGCCTGCGCCTTTTCAGGATCCATTTTTCTCAAAATGTTTCACCTCCTTTCAAGTTATCCTCTCAAATCAAAGATGAACTGGACGGTTTCCCAAAATGGCATGGGGACCATAATGATTTTCGTAAGCGTGACCGCAAAAAGCGCTATGATCGGCAGAGCGAAAAAAATCGGACGCTTCTTCTTCAAGGCCAATACGACAGAAAGTACGGTAATGACGACAAGAATGATAGGTATAAGCATGATTCGACCTCCTTTTTTGAAAGCGTTAACATCAGCCTTTAAAAATTTTTAAGAATAGTTAGAATTAACTGAATATTACAACTGATATTATTATAAAATTATCACAATTTGTCAACCTTATAAAAATTACTAGTGAATTGGAGTTGGCAGGTTAAGGCTTGGGGAGCGTTTTTTTACCATTCAAATATTTCTGGTCAGGAGAAATTCACACGCAAAGACCGCATCCACTACGAATCGGATGCGGTCTTCTCCTTCATATGCCGAACATAGCCCTCCAGGTCACCGGCCCGACGATGCCATCTACCGACAGGCCGTGGTGCTCCTGATAAACGCGGACGGATGCTTCCGTCTTTTTCCCAAACAGGCCATCAACTTGTACACCAACCACCTTTTGCACTTGTTTAATCAGAACGCCTTTCATGCCGATTCGGATGGAATTACCGGGGTACGTACGTTTTTGTAACATTGCGATGGTGATCGGCCCCGCCACCCCATCTTCCTTAAGGTGTTCCTTTCTCTGAAACTTCTTCACCGCCGTTATCGTATCTGGTCCATAACGTCCATCCACCTTGTGGGGACCTAAAGAATAACCGAGCTGAGCGAGCATTGTTTGGATTCGTTTTACTTTGTTGTCACCGTTCTTCGGTGCATGGAGTTCGAGATGGGCATAGTCTTTGAAATCTTTCCAATCCCCGCCCCATGTAAACCCCATGGACTTAGCGATTTCCGCTACTCTCCGCCACTGGTCATTAACGCTCCAGAGCGCTTTACCCCCATCTGAGGAGACTAGGAAAAAGTCAATCGCTCGGCCGTCATGATGATTGCTTTGGCCCGGTTCAGCATATGTGACGATATTTCCCCTGCTGCCGAATCTTTTTCCATTCCAGTGATAATCCGGCCGACCTTGACCATATAAACGTGCTTGTTCTGTGAACGAACGATATCCTGACGAGATTTGGACGTAAATTCCTTCTGCAAACGCCTTTTCAATTAACTTGAGAGCTTTCCCCCTGACATCTTCCTGTACCTGTCCCATTTTTCTCAAACTGCGTTCCTTTAAAATATCGATCATCAACATTCCTCCTTATTTCTATAATCGAAACGGGGAGTGTTCCGGGTGTCAGAAACATGGCGGGTGAAGCTTGTACATCTTTGTATGAAAAAAGGCTATGAACGGTAAATGCAGGAGGCCAACCGCAAAATTTGATGGACACTTGGATAAAAGAAGGATTATCCAGCGAGATGGCCGAACAGAATGATGGCATTCCTTAGAAAGACAACGTAAAATTGTACTTGTACTCTAATAGAGAGGTGAATCACTAATGAGAATAGAAGTGTGGTCAGATTTCGTCTGTCCTTTTTGTTATATCGGAAAAAGAAGATTAGAAGAAGCACTCGGACAATTCCCAGGGAAAAATGTGGAGGTTGTCTATAAGAGTTTCGAATTAGATCCTCAGGCAGAGCGCAACACAGGCCAAAACATGCATGAAAAATTGGCGGCTAAATACGGCCGGTCACTCGATGAAGCTAGAGAAATGACGAGGAACATGACGGAACAAGCGAAAATGTCCGGTCTTGATTTTCACTTTGACAGCATGATTCCTACCAATACTTTTGATGCCCACCGCGTTGCTCAGTTCGCCACAGAACAGGGCCTTGGAAAAAAAGTCGCTGAACGATTCTTCAAGGCGGTTTTGACGGACTCCAAAGACCTTGGAGATACGGAGACCATCGCTGATTTAGCAGCAGAGGCTGGACTGGATCGCCAGGAAGTCATCAATATATTGAATGGAACGGATTACACCGAGGATGTTCGGGCAGAAGAAGCAGAAGCCCAGCAAATCGGTGTCCAGGGCGCACCTTTCTTTGTAATCAACAGAAAATATGCAGTCTCAGGAGCACAGCCGACAGAGATGTTTGTGCAAGGAATGGAGAAAGCTTTCGCTGAAGAAGAGAAACAGCCAGCTTTTGAAGATTTGTCAGGTAATGATGGAGCCACCTGTACCGATAACGGGTGCGAACCTCCGGACAATCAGACAAAATAAATACAGTTTAACGCCACGTGCCTGAACGTGGCGTTTTTTTTATGTACGTCAGATGATGTGAAAGCGGGAAAAAGTTGGTTGGAATATGGAAAAAAACAGGCACCTCAAGTCATCCAAAATCTGGATGACTTGAGGTGCCTGTTTTTGGTAAGTTACCAGCGGCCACTTTTCACTCCTCCCCCTCTAATTGAATAGCCTATAGTGTTCACACCGCCTATCAGGTTATACAATCGCTTTTTTCATTATATGAAGAAAACATCAAGGGGGCCTTCCCATGGAGCTTACTATGTCTCATTGGATATATGGTTTATTCACTTTCATCATTATTTTAACGATGATTTTCCGGAAAGGTGTCGTTCTGCCTACCTTGCTCGGAACGTTTGTCGTCGCCTGGATGTTCAATGGAGATATCATCAGTGGTTTTGTCGGCGTATTCAATGCCAATTTGGTCGCTGCCAGAGAATTGTTCAATATCTTTCTGATTATTACATTCATGGTCGCCCTGCTCCGTTCCCTCAAAGACCTAGGTGCAGATACCAGGATGATTCAGCCTGTTCAGAAAATCATGATCAACAGTCACGTATCTTTTTTTGTACTTGTTATCGTCACTTACGTCATCTCGCTTTTCTTCTGGCCGACCCCCGCCGTCCCTCTCATTTGTGCGCTTTTAGTTCCTGCAGCTATCCGTTCCGGTTTGCCCGCGATGGTCGCTGCAATAGCTGTCGCACTCGCCGGCCAAGGAATGGCGCTATCCTCCGACTACATCATCCAGGTCGCCCCAGGGCTGTCCGCAAAAGCTGCCGGTATCGAAACAACAGCTGTCATGGATCAAGCTTTGATTTTGTCTCTCATCACCGGGGGCGTCGCTATCACGATGGCTTATTTTTTCAACCGGAAAAATTTTCGATCGAAGAACGATCCTATGAATGAAAAAGAAATAAACACGATGCAGGGAGTTACAGAAAAAAACCAGGTTCCATCCAGCCGTAATATTCATATGTGGAGCAAAACCTTTGCCATCCTAGTTCCGTTAGCGATGTTAGCTGTCATGGTTTTCATGATTTCTACTAAGCTGACTTCGGGACGTATGGGTGGTTTTGAAGGGGGGAACGGTGCCGCCTTCATAGGAGGAGTGGCTGTCATTCTCCTGCTCCTATCGACGATCGCTTTCGGAAAACACCGAGCCCTTGATTATGTAAGTGACCATATTACAGAAGGGTTCGTTTTCGCATTCAAAGCGATGGGACCTGTCATCCCTATAGCCGGATTTTTCTTTCTGGGCAGCGCAGAATTTGCTGAAGACATTTTGGTCCTTCCCACTGAAGAAACGCCATCCCTATTATTTGACCTGGTTCAATCCAGTCAGGATTTCTTGCCGCAAAATGCTTTCCTGACCGCTTTCAGTATACTTTTGATCGGAATCATCACAGGACTTGATGGGTCAGGGTTTTCCGGTCTCCCTTTGACAGGAGCTCTTTCTGCTTCCCTTGCGAACGGAAGCATTGATGCCTCAACCCTTGCTGCAATCGGGCAAATGGGGACGATTTGGACGGGTGGCGGGACTCTCATCGCCTGGTCTTCCTTGATTGCCATTGCTGGTTTCTGCGGCGTATCGGTGATGGACCTTGTGAGGAAGAATTTCATCCCTGTCATGGCAGGCTTAATCATCTCAGCCACCATAGCGATCTTATTATTGTAAAATAACCCCACCTCAGGTCATCCAGAATATGGATGACCTGAGGTGGGAATAAATACCATTCATCAACGTAAGGTAGAGCGGCTTTTTCTATGTTCTTTTCGCGCTGGAGCTGTTTCATACAAACGTATTTCCTCTTCTGTTTCAGGGATCAACCGTGGAACTTCTGTGGGTTTCCCATTCTGGTCGACAGCTACCATGGTTAAAAATGATTCCGTCGTCATCACCTTTTGCCCAGCTAATAAATCATCAGCAGATACTTGGACAAATACTTCCATTGAAGTTCTTCCTGTCCACGTAACACTTGCCTCGAGCGTTAGGGCATCCCCTACTTTGGCCGAAGACATAAAATCCACTGAATCTATCGAAGCTGTAACCACAACACAGCTTGAATGTTTCATAGCTGTCAGAGCTGCAATTTCATCAATATAAGCAAGCACTTTCCCCCCGAATATCGTGTCTAGATGGTTCGTATCCGGTGGTAGGACAAGCCTTGTCTGTTTCATCTTTGAATAACTGACCGGTAACGGTGATTTCATGAGTTTTCCTCCTTTAGATTCGTACTTCTAAAATCTAATTGCACAAAAAAACACCTTCTTATAATGAAGGTGTGCACATTTATGAGCATGACTCATGAAACCAGTTCATCTTCCTGGTTTTTATACACGTAACACCCTCCTATCTCCCGTAGGACTTCATGTTCTTCTTTATGGCAGGTCTCCTGACTCAGATTCATCAGCCCTATTCCTTCCCGCTATCTAAAGCAGTGGATTCTGATTAGGACCTCCTCATTACAGTGGCGGGACCGTGTCGGATTTTCACCAGACTTCCCTTTTCAGCTTCCTTAAGAAGCCACCATAAAGCCTATGCAGTTGTATGTCCTGCACTCTAACTATCTCTCAAATGCTACTGGACTGTCAATCTACTCCCGCATATAGTCGCTCAAGAAAAGTAAATAACTGCCACCTCAAGTCATCCAGAATCTGGATGACTTGAGGTGGCAGTTATTCCCAAATCAAAGCATTATGGTATTTGCAGTATCATTCCTTCTAAGACATGGATATTCTTCGCGTTAAAGCGGATCCCTTTATAGTCGAAGACAAGAATTTGCTTATCTTCCACTCCTAACCGTTCTTCAAAATTTCGCTCTCCATAGATTTCCTGATAAGTAATCTTAGCCTGGATGTTCTTTCTTGCTAAGAAAACCTTCATCCCTTTCAGTTGTGACTGCACCTTTTCTTCTGGTGGGGCATCATCATAAAAATAAACAAAGTGAAGCTCATTTTCCATGGAGGTTGTAAACTGTTGAATGGTTCGTTGTGTAGAACTATCCGTGCATCCTGTCAGCAAACCCACGACCACCAAAAGCCCAATCCACTTTCTCACAATTACATTCCTCCATAAGTATAGCTTATACCACTATACGTGAAGGTCTGCATAAATATCACCAGGCTTTGAACTCATTTAGTGGAAAAAACAACCACCTCAGGTCACCCAAATTCTGGATGACCTGAGGTGGCATACTAACTAACTTAATCACCCCAAGAGCGCTGCACCGATGACTCCTGCATCGCCTTTCAGTTCAGCTGGTCTCATTTGCAGATGCGGCGCTAGTCCTGGAAACAAGTAATCACTCACTCTTTCTTGTAACGGCACCCATATCAGCTCTCCGGCATTCATGACTCCACCGCCGATCACAAACACTTCCGGGTTAAGGACGTGGGCAAGGTTGGCAATCCCCATCGCCAAATAATCAATCGCTTCATTGACAATGCGCAAAGCCTGCTCGTCTCCTGCACTGACAAGTTCGAATACCCGCTCTGACCCTCCTTCAATGCCGTATAATTCCATTGCTCTTTTCCCGATCGCCGTCCCGCTTGCATAACTTTCTAAAGACCCTTTATTCAGGTTGCTGTACTGATAGCCATTCGGGTTAATGATCATATTCCCGATTTCCCCAGCATAACCATGCGCCCCGCTGAAGACTGTTCCATTGAAAACAAAGCCTCCGCCGACCCCGGTGCTCACTGTTATGTAAAAGACACTCTCTTTACCTTTTCCAGCTCCGAACTTCGCTTCAGCCAATGCGGCAACATTTGCGTCGTTTTCGAGCTGCACCCGTACGGAAAAATACCCTTCCAATTCTTTGACAATAGAGACCTCCTCCCAGCCAGGAAGATTAGGTGGACTCAAAATGACCCCTTTACGAGGATCCAAGGGACCTGGTGCTCCGATTCCAATGCGATCGATTTCTTTTCCCTCCGAAATCTTTTCGATCATGCGGATGATTTTTTCAATTGTATATTCGTATCCTTTTTCCACTTCCGTTTTTTCCTGCAGCATTTGCTCGATGGTTCCTTGTCCATCAACCGTTGCCACACGTACATTCGTCCCGCCAAGATCCACACCGATTTGAATCCCCATGTGTAACACTCCTTTATGAATGGTTTTCATTTATTGTAACTCTTTTTATAAAAACGAGGAAATGTCAGTCAACTGTTTTTACATAAATCTACAAAAAACGTATAATAAAGAAGGAACTTTTTATAAAAGAGGTGGGGGAATGGGTCGAAGAGAAGTAAAGAAGAAAAAGCGGCGCAAAAGAAGAGGTTGGAAAATCCTCCTTGTCGTCATAGGTTTAGTGTTATTAATCGGAGGCATTTATTTATTTACGATCATTAATGATGTGCGTACAACCGTCAATCAGGACCTGCATGAGGACGTCTCCTCTATCGATACAGATGAAACGAAAGAAAAGGTCGATCAAAAAGAACCGATCAATATTCTATTGCTCGGGGTGGACGAGCGGGAAAACGATGTCGGTCGTTCAGACACGATGATCGTCATGACCCTGGATCCTAACAATGACCAAATGCAAATGGTCAGTATTCCACGAGATACACGTGTAGAAATCGCCGGGGACGGACGCACGACCCGCATCAACCACGCTTATGCCTATGGTGGAAGTGATATGGCGGTCGATACAGTGGAAAACTTCCTGGATATTAACCTGGATTATTATATACGCGTCAACATGGAAGGTCTTTCACAAGTCGTTGACGCTGTCGATGGTGTGACGGTTCAAAACGATCGCGCATTCAGCTCCGGCAGTTTTGATTTTGAAAAAGGTGAAATTGAACTGGATGGCCGTGAAGCGCTGGCCTTCGTTCGCATGAGAAAGAATGACCCACAAGGAGACATCGGACGTAATGAACGCCAACGTCAGGTCATTCAGGGAATCATCGATAAAGGTGCACGGCTCGATGTTGTCAACAAAGTCGGTGATGTCATGGACGTGCTCGGAGACAACGTGAGTACGAACATGCAATTCGGAGACATGAGAAGACTTGCCACGAATTACAGCAGTGCCCGCAAAAACTCTTCCACCTATCAAATGGAAGGTGATGGAAGAATGGTGAACGGCATGTACTTGATTTTCATGTCCGAGGAAGAAGTACAAAACACTCACGATATGATCGTTGATTTCGGATCTGAATAACTGTTTTCAGTCCTTCTCTAAAAAAGAGAAGGGCTTTTCAGTGTGGATTTTTTGATATAAGCTCCCTTTTGAATATGACTCAGTTTCGAAATATCTGGAAGTGCGAATGGGGTCTTGGAAGCTACTGAGGCCACTGAAAAACCCTTTTCCATCTAGAAGAACTGTTAACAGTTTGTTGTTGCTTCTCACGCATCGCTTGTCGGTGGATGCTTGCCGCGGGCACGGCCTCAGCTAACTTGGTCAAGAAGATCACTTGACCAAGTGGATCTTCGGCTCGCGCTGTTCCCGCAGGCGTCACCACCGAACGCTCCTCGTGGAAGCAACGAGGCATATCTAAAAAGAGTGATTTTCATTAACATACTTGAGGTCACTGAAAAAAACTCCTAAATAAAGGGAAACACCCTACTTTTTCAAGCTACTCGCTTCCCATCCCCCATTACATCAATAAGTATGTCGAAACTGCCGGAAGAACAGCACAGGGATCTATAATGAAAAGACTCTACAGAAGGTTTTCTCACCTCTTTTTTCATTAAACAGTCGGATAGCATACAATTCGATTTCGAGATGCTTGATATGGCTAAGGGGCGGAGGGAAACGGTGAGACTCCTGTGGGATTAGCGTGACAGGTGAGACCCCGAAAGGCGAAGCCTGAGGAGGCTCAGCGCGCGCCCCACGGAAAGCGATCCGTTTCCTGCAGCCCCTAAAAACTCCATAACATCTCGGAATCGAGTCTTACGCAATCCTGCCACATAAATGAATAACTCTCATATGAAAAATCAACAACCTTAACAAAGCCTAATTTAAACGGACGTTTGATCAAATCGTTTTTCACACAACAAAACCGCCACTTAAGCGGCGGTTTCATCTTCATTTTTCTGTCTATATAATTTAATGCCTTTACCGATAAGCCGGAAAACAAAGTAAATGCCGCAAAATAAGAAAAACCCGAGTATACTCGCGAGGGCATCTCCGAATTCCATGTTGCCGCTGCCGGTGATTTTTTGCTGAATTTCCACCGCAAACACAAAAACGAGCACCATGGCAAATGTGAACAGGAACGATATGGCTGTAATGCTCATTCTCGCTAAGGCATGAAATAAAATATCCACGAAAATAAGACCGCCGAATCCCAGGATCCCAATCACCCAAAAATGCAGATCCTTATCAGAAAAGTCCCACCCCATCATCCGGGAGAACTTCTGGATGACATCATGCCAAACGTTAACTACATCAGCTAATAATATAATAATTTCTTTCATCGCTTATTTACTCAATCTCCTATCTTACAAGCTAAACGAACATTACTTAAAAACACTTTACCATATTCCCTCATCCCTGCCTATCTATTTCCAAAAACACCCACCTCAGGTCATCCAATATTTGGATGACCTGAGGTGGGTTTAATTTCCATATTACGTATACATAAACCTGAGCATGACGTGGGCGGCGAGGCGGCTGGTCATATCCCTGACGTCTTTGCCTGGATCCACTTCAACGATATCCATCGCTTTGACAAGGGGTTCTTTTGCCGCAAGCGCAACGCTCGTCAGCAATTCTCCAGCAGTTAACCCTCCTGGCCCGATCGCTGGACAGCCGGGGGCGAAAGCTTGGTCGACGGCGTCCATATCAACAGAAAGATAAATCATATCTACTGATTCTTTCAATCTCGCTATCTCTTCAGATACTATCGATCGAATCCCTTTCTCCTCTACATCCTGCATCGTGTGGACATGAACCCCATGCTCTTTGGCATATTCGGCATAGGCTTTGGCATTTGAGAAGTCCCTGATGCCCACCTGGACTAAATTCTCTCCTTTTATCACACCCGCCTCAAGCAAGCTGCGGAAAGGGGTCCCATTCGTTCTGCCCCCATCTTCCAAATTCCTCAAATCATGATGGGCATCCCACTGTATGACACCAACTCGGCCATACTTTTGTTGAAACGCGGAAATGGAAGGGAAGCTGATGCCATGATCACCACCCAGGATGATCGACTTTTCGCAGGCTTCTGTTTCAAGCATTTCCATCACACTGACCTGGAGCCGTTTCAGTGTTTCCTCTGTATCCGTCGGATGGATGGGCACATCTCCATAATCCAACATCGTTACATTACTGTAATCTTCATCCTTCTCCCCTGAATAGGTCGTGTATGATCCAAGGGCATTGCGAATAGTCGAAGGGGCTTCAGAAGCGGTCGAATAGGAAATCGATGTTTTGGAAAAAGGGAGACCGATGATACCCACATCGGCTTTCTTTCCTTTTTCGTACCATTGCTTTCGGTCCTCCACTTTGATTGTGTGCCGGTCTTTGAATTTAGTATTCTCTTTCGGGTTGAGGTACCGAAAAGACATCAGCGTCCCTCCTTCCCCAAATTTTCCGGCCATGCTTCCACACTGCTAGTGCATGATTGACGCCGTAATGATACGGAATGTATTGATAGTTCGGTACATCCCACAGGACGAGATCGGCTGCGGACCCGATTTCAAGTGTTCCTGCCTTGTCGCTTTTTCCGATTGCATGGGCGGCATTCACCGTCACCGCGTTCCATATCTCCTCAGGTGTCATTTTCATTTTCAAGGCAGCTAGAGACATGATCATTTGCAGATTGTCTGTGACACAGCTGCCCGGGTTGAAGTCGGTAGCCAACGTGACCGCCGCTCCCTGATCAATCATTTTCCTTGCTTTCGCATATTCATTTTTCCCTAAGTAAAAGGTGGTCCCCGGCAGCAGCACCGCAACCGTCTGTCCTTCTGCCAGCTTGGAGATCCCTTCGTCAGAAGCAGCGACCAAATGATCAGCAGAAGCTGCCCCCATGTCTACCGCAAGTTCGGTTCCCCCAAGCGAATCGATCTCATCAGCATGGATTTTCGTTCGGAATCCCAGCTCCTGTGATGCTTTCATGAACCGCCGCGATTGTTCAACCGTGAATACACCTGTTTCACAAAAGATATCGGTATATTCAGCAAGATTTTCTGAACGGATTTCAGCGAGCAGCTTCACCATCTCGTCAAGGAAACCATCCGGATCCTGTTTATATTCTGGCGGGATGGCGTGTGGTCCGAGGAACGTCGAAACAATATCGAGAGACCCTTGATCACGCAAACGCTGGACGACTCTCAGCTGTTTAAGCTCATTTTCGCGGTCTAAGCCATATCCGCTTTTTGCTTCAAGTGTCGTCACCCCATACGCAGCCATCCGTTGCAGTGTCCGGCCGGCTTTTTCAAAAAGTTCATCTTCCGACTCTTCCCTTGTAGCCTGAACAGTCGAAAGGATGCCTCCTCCTTTTTTCAAAATTTCTAAGTAAGGCACACCTGCTTGCTTCAATGCGAGCTCATTCTCACGCGAACCGCCAAAAACAAGATGTGTGTGCGGGTCGACCAAGCCTGGGGACACGACTTTGCCTCCAGCATCGACCTTTGTTTCTGCTTGCTGCTGTATGCTTTCTTCATGAGAACCGATCCAGGCGACTTTTCCGTCCTTGACTGCGACGGCAGCATTCTCTTTGATTTTCAACTGCTTCATACCTTCCCCCTTCAACGGTCCGGGAGCAGGTAAAATCAACTCGCCAATATTGTATAAAAGCGTATCATAGCTCATTATGGATGCCTCCTTCCCATCGGGATATCGATATTGTGCAGCTCTGCTTGTTCTTCAGCCTTTTCATAGCCGGCGTCCGCGTGGCGTAAAATCCCCATCCCAGGGTCCGTGGTCAATACGCGTTCCAACCGTTCTTCGGCAAGCTTGGTACCATCAGCAACCGCAACCATACCGGCATGCAGAGAATACCCCATACCGACACCGCCTCCGTGATGGAAAGAAATCCAGGAGCCACCGGCAGCCGTGTTAATCAAAGCATTCAGCACAGCCCAATCCCCTACCGCATCACTTCCATCCTTCATCGCTTCTGTTTCCCTGTTCGGGGAGGCGACAGATCCACAATCCAAATGATCCCGGCCGATGACGACGGGTGCGCTCAACTCTCCTTTTCTCACAAGCTCATTGATCGCATGCCCCATCTTCACCCGCTCCCCATAACCGAGCCAGCAAATCCTCGATGGAAGCCCTTGGAATTGCACCTTATCCTGTGCCATATCAATCCAGCGCAAGAGCTTGTCGTTGTCTGGAAAAAGTTCTTTGATCAATTCATCCGTCCGATAGATATCTTCCGCATCTCCTGACAAGGCGACCCAGCGGAAAGGTCCTTTTCCTTCACAAAAAAGCGGTCTTATATAGGCAGGAACGAATCCGGGAAAATCAAAGGCATGCTTCACACCTTCGTCATAAGCGACTTGACGGATGTTGTTCCCATAATCAAAAACAACCGCCCCATTCTTTTGAAAGCCGAGCATGGATTCTACGTGGGCAGCCATCGACTGTGATGCGATTTCAACATAGCGGTCAGGGTTCTCTACTCTCAACTTTTCCGCTTCTTCCAATGAGTATCCTGTTGGAATATATCCGTTCAATGGGTCATGCGCGGAAGTTTGGTCTGTGACAATATCGATGTCTATTCCTCTTTGCAATAATTGCTCGTGAATTTCAGCCGCATTCCCCAGTAAACCGATGGATAACGCTTCTCCTTTGTTCTTCGCTTCTGTCGCCCATAATAACGCTTCATCAATCGAGGTGGTCATCCGGTCACAATAGCCGGAATCGATGCGTTTCTTGATTTTCTCCTTATCAACTTCCGCGGCAAGTGCGACTCCTCCGTTCATAGTGATCGCTAATGGTTGAGCACCACCCATGCCGCCGAGTCCAGCTGTCAATGTGATGGTACTTCGCAACGAACCACCGAAATGTTTGTCAGCAAGAGATGCAAAAGTTTCATACGTTCCTTGTAAAATCCCTTGGGAGCCGATATAAATCCAACTTCCAGCAGTCATCTGGCCATACATCATCAAGCCTTTGCGGTCCAGTTCGTGGAAATGCTGCCAGTTCGCCCACTTCGGAACTAAGACAGAATTGGATAAAAGCACACGTGGCGCTGCCTCATGCGTCTTGAAAACACCGACAGGCTTTCCCGATTGGACAAGCATTGTTTCGTCTTTTTCCAACCGCTTCAATGTTGAAACAAGCGCATCAAAAGCCTCCCAGCTGCGAGCTGCTTTTCCAATTCCTCCATAAACGACCAGATCTTCAGGTTTTTCCGCTACGGATGGATCCAGGTTGTTGCAAAGCATGCGCAGAACAGCTTCCTGTTCCCATCCTTTGCATTCAAGCTCCATCCCAGTTTTCGCTTTCACATTACGCGTTGTCGACATATGAACTTCCTCCTTCGTGAACAGAACTCCATTTCTTCCAATCAAAAAAATCACCTTTCAACCATGCGGCCAAATTTTCTATATCTGTTGAAAAAACCCGATCTTCGGTGATTTCAGGCACCACGGTCCTGGCGGCTTCCCATAATTGCCTCGCCAATGGGGAAGCACGTTCCACACCTCGGAATTCTAATGCCTGCATGCTGCAAATCAGTTCAATCGCCAAAACCTTATAGCTGTTTCCAATGACGCTGGAAGCATGCCTCGCTCCAATCGTCCCCATACTTACATGATCTTCCTGGTTGGCTGATGATGGAATCGAATCGACGCTTGCCGGGTGGGCGAGCGTTTTATTTTCAGAAACGAGTGAAGCCGCGACATATTGGACGATCATCAAGCCGGATTGCAGCCCTGGATTCACACTTAGAAAAGCCGGGAAATCGTTCAGCTGCGGATTGACGAGCCGTTCGACCCTCCGTTCTGAAATATTGGCTAATTCACTCATCGCTATTTTCAAAAAATCCATAGCCAGGGCAATCGGCTGACCGTGGAAGTTGCCGCCAGACACGACCACTTTTCCATCTTCTAAAATAAGTGGGTTATCTGTAGCTGCATTCATTTCAATCGTCAACTTTTCCCTGACATAGTGGAGTGTCTGCCATGTCGCTCCGTGTACTTGTGGAATACAGCGGAGGGAATAGGCATCCTGCACCCTTTTTTCCCCTTGATACGTAACGAGCTGACTTCCATGGATCAAGCGGCGGATGCGTGCTGCCACTTCCATTTGTTCGGGATATCCCCGGGCTTCATGGATACTCGGATGAAAAGCGTCGCGTATTCCTTCCAACGCTTCAAGGGTCATCGCGGAAATCCAATCACACTGCAATGCGAGTTGTTTTGCTTCGATCATATTGATCACACCTACAGCCGTCATCGCCTGAGTCCCGTTGATCAACGCTAACCCTTCTTTAGCTTTCAAAGGCAGTGGTGGTATCGAAAGCTGTTCATACACCTCTTTCGTCTCGTAAGTATCCCCTTTGTAAAAAACCTTGCCCTCACCCATCAACACAAGAGCTAAATGAGCCAATGGCGCCAAATCGCCCGATGCTCCCAATGAACCCTGTGATGGGATTCTCGGATGGATCCCCAGGTTGATCAAATCCTTCAGGCGTTTCACAACCACTTCCCGCACCCCTGAAAGACCCTTCATAAGAGCATTCAAGCGCAGAACAACCATCGCCCTGCTGACGATTTCAGGAAAAGGTTCGCCGACTCCACAGGCGTGAGAACGGATTAAATGATGCTGCAAGTCATTGACATCCTCACTTCTTACCCTTACATCACTCAACTTGCCGAATCCTGTGTTAATGCCATAAACTGTATGCCCTTTTTGCACGATCTCTTCAACTGTCTCTCTGCTTGCCCTTACGTCAATAAGACTCTGTTCGGACAATGTGACAGGTTCCTGTTCAAAACAAATAGCTTTCATCTGCTCAATGGTAAGGTCACTTCCCGTCAATTCAATCATCCACATCCCCCTTTCTTATGAAAAGATCATGGTGGATATTCTAAAAAAAGAGACGACAATGGCATGGGAAATACCATTGTCGCCTCCTCATAACTCATGACTATAGGCCACCTATACTTTATATATGATTAATACCAAGTCCAAATGTCTCGTGTTCCAAACCTTTCACCGGTGCACCGATCGTCCCGTAAAAAGCGACGGCAATCCACTCGCCTTCTCCAGGGCGATCATAAGGTTCCCCGCGGACGACAGCGAACCGGAGTCCGACCGTCCTCATCATATCGCCAACGCCTAACTGCCCCCTCATCACACCCTCTAAGGATTCTAAAATCGCATGATATAAGGCGTGGGTTTCTCTGTAGACATCTTCTGAAATAAGTTCATTCCGCTTTGCTGCTGTTTCTACGGCAGCGATCACTTTCTGTATTTCCATAGAACCTGCTTTGCCCTGGCAATATTCCACTTTTTCCAGGGAGGAAGCAAATGGAAGCAACTCTTCTTCTGAGAGTGATGCCAAAAGCATAGCAAGTTTTCCGATTTTAACCGTTTGCGTCATTGTTCCACCACATTTCCGTCCAGCTAATCACTATTCACTAACTAAATTGTAACCGCTTTCCTTAAAGACTGCAATTCCTTTTCTGAATAGAGAGGCGATATATTTTAATAATAAGGAAGGCAAATGTAGAATTTTATAGCAAAATTTGCTATATTGTTTAAGTTGTAGTATTTTTTTAACTTATATTTAAAGGAGAGTCTTCATGTGAGGATAGCTGTTCTTTTACCTTGTTATAATGAGGAACAAACCATTGGTGAAGTTATAGAAGATTTCAGAAAAGAATTACCAGAAGCAGACATTTATGTTTATGACAATAATTCAAAAGATCGTACATCAGAAGTCGCTGCCGAGCATGGGGCGATTGTGAAAAAAGAAATGCGCCAGGGAAAAGGACACGTTGTACGCTCAATGTTCAGAGATATTGATGCGGATTACTATGTCATGGCTGATGGCGACCGTACTTACCCGGCCAAATTTGTCCATCAATTGTTAGAGCCATTGAGACGCCAGGAAGCGAACATCGTCATCGGGGACCGGTTATCCAACGGGACGTATGTAGAAGAGAATAAGAGAAAATTCCATAACCTTGGGAATAACCTCGTCCGCGGACTCATCAACTTCCTTTATAAAAGTGATTTAAAAGACATCATGACCGGCTACCGTGCATTTGACCGGCTGTTCGTCAAATCCATGCCAGTGATGAGCCCAGGGTTTGAGATTGAAACAGAAATGACGATCCACACGCTTGATAAAAGATTTTCTATCAAGGAAATTCCGATCGACTATCAAGACCGCCCTGAAGGAAGCGAATCCAAGCTCAACACCTTCAGTGATGGTTATAAAGTGTTGAACAAAATCTTCACTTTATTCAAAGAATATAAACCGATGTTATTCTTCTCTTTCTGGTCGATCATTCTATTGGTATTGGGATTAGCAGCAGGAATCCCTGTCCTTGTGGAATTCGCAAACACTGGATTTATTACAAAAGTTCCTTCAGCGATTCTTGCCGTAGGGCTCGTTATTCTATCCGTGTTATCTTTCGGCTGTGGATTGATTCTAGATACCGTAGCTGCAAACTTCAAGAAACAGTTTGAATGGGAATTGAATAAAATCAAACAAGATATGAAGGACGATTTTAAATGAACCGAACTATGATTTTTTTACTTTCCAGTCTCGGTTTCAGTTTGTGGAGTACGGTTGCACTCATTTCCCTTTATCAAAGCATAAGTGAAACATCACCGATCATCATCACTTTCACTTTCGTATTTTTTTTCGTTGTGGGTCTCTTTATGTTATTTTCCATCAACAAAAACCAGGCGGATTTCACCCGTTTTATTAAAAGAAAATCAATATCCAGCTTTTCAGCAGTTTTTTCATTCGTTCTGCTGATCAGCTTAAGGGATTCCTCTACTCCTATTATAGAGCCTCCTTTTCTGTTTGGTCTCTTTACTTTAGCAGGGTCATTCCTTGTATTGTTCCTCTGTGTTTCATGGCTGATTTTCTTTTTATCCAACATGTCAGCAGCAGGGGGAGAGCATGAGGTTTCGAAATGGAAGGTCCTCGTATATGCTATCCCCCCTATTCTTGGCTGGCTTATCTACTTAATCGCTTACTATCCAGGTACAATGACACCAGATTCACTTCTGCATTGGGAGCAGATTCATACCTATGATTTCAGTAATTGGCATCCTGTAGTGTACACGTGGTACATCATGCTTCTCACTTCCATATGGAAGACTCCTGCGATTGTAGCTTTGTCTCAGATCGTCATTTTAGCTTTATTTGGGGGATACGGGGCTTATCGCTTAGAAAAAAGTGGTCTGTCCACTACATGGGTATGGATCGGTGTTTTGCTATTTTCCGCTTACCCTTTGAACGGGATTTTCCCAATCGCGATATGGAAGGACATATTCTTCAGTGGCTTCATCTTCCTTTTCACAATATTGATTTATAATATCGTATCTACCAATGGCCGATGGCTGCACTCTCCTTGGCACTTGATGATATTAGCGATCAATGCATTGGCGATAGCCTTAATGCGGAGTAATGGACTACCGATATTCGCAGTCATGGCCGTCTTATTATTAATTGTTTATCGAGCTTATCTTTTGAGACTTTTTGTTACAGTATTATTCGTCGTCACCTGCTACTTCCTCATTACAGGGCCTTTATTCAATTATATGGAAGTACGCGGTACAGATCCGAATGAGGCATTGAGTATTCCTACTCAGCAGTTCGCTCATATCATTTCAGAAGATGGGGATCTCACCCAGGAGCAAAGGGCTTATCTGGACGATATTTTCCCTTTGGAATTATGGGAAGAAAATTATGATCCTTATATAACAAATCCGATAAAATTTTCCGGAAAATATGATAAGGATGTTATCTTTGATGACTTTGGATATTATCTGAAAACATGGGCCTCAGTCGTTTCTAATAACTTCGGTCTAGCCGTAGAAGCATATTTAGACCAGACGTCAATCATATGGCAGATCAATCAACCTGAAGATGGTTACACAAGTACCTATGCCCGCAATGTTTATTTGTACAATGATTACGACCTGAAAACAGATCCTCTGCATTCAGGTGTGTACAAGGTTGTTAATAGTTATTTAGAAAAAATTAAAACGTATTTATTGGAACCATTATTACGCCCGGCTTTCTATACAGCCATTATCCTTCTTGCCGGCACTGTACTAACAATAAGGAACGGAGCGAAAGCTTTACTCATCATTTTACCTGTACTGCTTAATACAGGTACCATGCTGCTGGCTACACCTGCGCAGGATTTCCGCTACCAATTCGCAAACGTCTTAGTAGCGTTTATAATGGTCGGTGTCATGTTCATTAAATTTGACTCTAATAAGAAGAAGGTCCAACATGAATAAATTCACCCGGTCGATCAAAGACAACGGTTTAGGCATCTCTCTAATGGTACTGGCTGCTTTGCAAACCGCTCTTGGGCAAATGTTTTGGAAAATGTCCGGCGGAGAGATCAACTTTTATCTCCTGCTCGGCTTCTTCCTTTATTCACTTGGCGCTGTTCTGATGATTGTTTCTTTCCGATTCGGAAGCCTATCCGTGCTCCATCCACTCCTGAGTATCGGTTATGTTTTCGCACTTTTCTTCGGAAGCATCATCCTGCAGGAAACGATTACGGAGAGTAATCTGATAGGAACCTTTCTCATTATCGTAGGAGCTGCATTGATCGGAGGTGGTGACAATTAAATGGATTCTGGTTGTCGCTCTCTTCACTTTATTCGGTGCCATCGGCGGGTATTTTTTCAAGAAGGCTACGACTCATGGATTTGCCCTCAACGGCTTTTTCATTAAACATTTGTTCATAGGCGGAAGTTTCTATGGTGCAGGGGCGATATTGAATATCATTACACTCAATTATCTCCCTTACACCATCGTTTTCCCTCTTACATCTATCACATATGTGTGGACATTGTTGTTATCGTATTTCTTTCTGCAAGAAATCATCACGTTCAAGAAAGTGATCGGCGTCACTTTCATCATCGCAGGTTCATTCCTGCTGATCCTATAAGAAAAAAATGGATGACCTCTTCCTCAGGTCATCCATTTTTTTCCTTATCATTCATTTTTAGATATAAGCGGTAGAACGCTGAAAAAGACAGAAAGGCGATGATGCTGCCAGAGAAGATCGGGATGATCAAAGGAAAAATATAAAGGCTGATCATCAGGATGAATCCACAACTGATGCTCACAGTCAGAAATAGGATCGGGCTGACAAAAGTAATCAAAAAAGCCTGCTTCAGCACATCCCTCACACTCATAGCAAAGTGGACCTTCACTGAGAAGAAATTGATGGTGAATACGAACAAAAGAATCCCCAGAACGAAGAAGATGTTCATGAGCAGTGGACTGCTTGTTGAGAAATAGGAGATATCAGCGATTAAAATCCCCCACAACACTGTCAATACAAGCCCACCTTTGAGGCTTCCTGCATAATTCTCTTTGTAGTAACTGAAAAAAGATTGGTCAGGTGTTTCCTTGTGATCTTTTCTCACCCATTCACGTGCTTTCGCAAACATCGCCGTGGTAGCAGGAAAGAAGATGAAAGGGGTGAGGATAGCTAGTGGTGGAAGCAAGTACCAGAGATCGCTCGTCCTGCTGATGTTCAATAAGCTCAACAATAGAAGTGCAACCGGCAAATTGAACAATGCCCATTGCAGATTTGTGAGCGAAAATCTCATGATCCATTCACTTACAGCATAAAGACCACCTTTGATTCCTGATGTTTGATTCATAGTTTTCCCCTTCCTCTTTGAAGAGAACCCCTTTCCAAGTTGCAAAGGGGTTCTCTCAACTGGCTGCTTAAGCCCACCACATTTCTGCCGCTGGCTCTTCAATCAATACGGCTTTCAGGTTTTTGACCGCCTGGTTGAATCCTTCATTAATAGACATGATCGGGTCTTCGTGCTCGATACTTACGACATGATCATAGCCGTAGGTCCTTAGTGCACTGATGATATTCGACCATTCCTGTATTCCGTGTCCATACCCGACTGAGCGGAAACTCCATGCCCGTGTTTGGACATTTGCATAGTTCTGCATATCTGTAAGTCCGTACATATTCACATTATCCTGGTCGATATACGTGTCTTTCGCGTGGAAATGGTGGATGGCATTTTCTTTACCCAAAATCTTGATAGCTGCCACAGGCTCGATTCCCTGCCACCATAGATGACTCGGGTCTAAGTTTGCACCAATGCTGTCACTCGTAGCTTCGCGCAGTTTCAGCATCGTGTATGGTGTATGTACAAGGAAGCCTGCATGCAATTCAAGGCCGATTTTAACACCATATTCTTCAGCAAATTCCCCTTGTTCTTTCCAATATGGAATCAATTTCTCATTCCATTGCCATTCTAACACATCCGAATATTCCGGCGGCCATGGAGTCACCGGCCAGTTTGGTGCTGTGTCGTTTTCATGACCACCAGGGGTGCCAGAGAATGTATTTACGACTGGAACACCCATCAAATTGGCCAGCTTTACGGATTTGACGAATGCATCATGAGATTCTTGAGCGAACGTTTGATCAGGGGAAATCGGGTTCCCGTGACAGCTGAAAGCACTGATAGTCAAGCCGCGTTCCTGAACTTTCCCCAAATATTCCTCACGCTTCGCTTCACTTTCCAACAATTCGTCTACATTACAGTGAGCATTCCCCGGATAGCCCCCTGTGCCGATTTCTACAGCTTTCAATCCGGATGCTTTAGCATGGTCCAGCATTTCTTCAAAAGACTGATCAGAGAACAAAACGGTAAATACGCCTAATTTCATTTGAATTCCTCCGCTCTTTTTTAGTTAAATTTCACACTTGAACCTTTTTGACTGCTTTCATAAATGGCTTCCATCAACTTCGTCACTTTGAGCGCCTGCTCTGGTTTAACGATCAGTTCGTCTTCTCCTAAACAACTATCCACGAAGTTGCCCGCCTGGATAAGCCCAGGACTTGGCTCACCTTCTCTGATTTTTGCCGTACTATCAAGAAGCGCTCCATATTTCGCTTGATAGAGTTCAAAGGGATAGACACTGACTCCACCGTCCACACCAGATATGGTCAATGAGGTATGATCTTCTTTGATATTGGCCGCCCATGAACATTCGAACTGCATGGACTCCCCGTTTTCAAAGGTAATGTAACTCGTTACGTGATCATCCACATTGAAGGTTTCGTGATCGAAGGGCCCCCAATCATTGACTTGTCCTGGCGTTTTACTCAACCGGTCGTATGTTTTCCCCATCACTTCTACAGGTTTCGGATCATCCAGCAGCCATAACGCTAAATCAAGTAAATGACAACCGAAATCGATCAAGCTGCCACCACCTTGCAAGTCTTTATTAGTGAAAACACCCCAGCCAGGGACCTTCCGCCTCCGCATCGCTTGCACTCTCGTTACTAACGGATCACCGATTTCATTATTCAGCACCGCCTTTTTCGCAAGCTGAGCTTCTGGTGTGTAACGGTAGTGATAAGCAATTGAAAGCAGGCGGTTATTTCTCCTGGCCGCTTCCATCATGGCTTCACACTCCGCTGTTGTAATCGCCATCGGTTTTTCGCATAAAACATGGACACCTGCCTCGAGCGCAGCGATCGAGATTTCTGCGTGAAACTTATTCGGAGTACAGATAGTGACTGCATCCACTTCTTTGAACATTTCTTCGTACTCACTGAATACTTGTGGGATGTTATATTTCTCAGCCACTTCTTTCGCCCGCTCTTCGTTCACATCCTGCACTGCACTCAAAACGACTTTATCTTTTAATTCAAGGAAAGAGGGAATATGCCTCCCCTGGGCAATTCCCCCTACTCCGATCATTCCCATTCTTAACCGACTCATTTAGAAACCCTCTCCAGGCTGCTGATCTGTCTCGTTTCACCAGAACGAAGCGCGCCAAGAATGACTTCTAAGGACTTCAATCCTTCCTGTCCTGTAATCAATGGTTCTTTGTCATTAAGAATGCTGTCAACAAAATGATCGATGACACCGGAGTCACTCTGCCCGCCATCTTCATTCGACTGGATCTTTCCTAATTGATAATTGACCGTGTCTCCATTCGTATATTGAGCGACAAGAGAGTAAACTGGATCATCTTCTAAACGCAATGTTCCTTTCTCTCCATAAATGACGGTCGAGTTGTCTTCTTGCGGGTTATATGCCCAGCTTGCCGCCATCGTACCTACAACTCCGGACTCTGAACGGAGAATACAAACCGCGTTATCATCAACCGTGATCTTATCTTTCGCATTGTTTTCAATAAAACCTGCAACATCGACGAATTCTTCACCGAGGATGTAACGAAGCAAATCTGCTTTATGTACTCCGAGATCCCCCATGGCACCGATGAATGCCTGATCTTTTTTGAAAAACCAGCTATCTTCTCCTTCAGCACTCCAACCTTCCGGACCCCCATGGCCGAATGCCGTACGGAAACTGTACACTTTTCCGAGAGAACCGGTTTCAATCAGTTCTTTTGCTTTTACATGAGACGGTACGAACCGCTGATTGTGGGCAATCATCAATTTCCGGCCATTCTTTTCAGCTGCCTGGATCATTTCTTCCGCTTCCTCTTTAGAAGTGGCCATCGGCTTTTCACAAAGGACATGGCATCCAGCGTTCAGAGCAGCAATCGACACAGGTGCGTGCAAATAGTTCGGCAAACAAACACTCACAGCATCTATAGTCTCTTGATCTAAAAGTTCTTCATAGCTTGTGTAGGATTTTGCTTCGTATTTTTGAGCAATTTCTCGTGCGCGTTCTTCCACGATATCGCAAACGGCTGTGATTTCCACATGATCACTAGCCTCATATTCTAACAAGTGACGATTTTGAGCAATGCTTCCACAACCGATTACAGCAATTTTAAGTTTTGTCATTTTGAAAAGCTCCTTTACGATTTATTTGAAATTTCTTCTAAAGGTTGAGCATTCCCATAGACAGGTGTAGGTGTTTCGGTGTTGTTCACCCATTTCACACCATTTCTAATGACTGTTTGCACTTCCTTGTTGTAATAAGTCGGATATGTTTCATGTCCAGGGCGGAAATAAAAGACTTTCCCTCTCCCGCGTCGGAAGGTAGCACCACTCCGGAAAACTTCCCCCCCCTCAAACCAGCTGAGGAAAATCAATTCATCCGGTGTCGGGATATCGAAGTGCTCGCCATACATTTCTTCTTTTTCAATTTCAATAAATTCGCCGATTCCTTCTGTTATCGGGTGTGTCGGTTCGACGACCCAAATCCGTTCTTTCTCGTCTGCTTCACGCCACTTCAAATCACAGGAGGTACCCATCAGCTTTTTGAACGGTTTTGAGAAATGCGCCGAGTGAAGGACCACAAGTCCCATTCCGTCAAGGACACGCTGCTTCACCTTTTCAGCGATATCATCTTCCACTTCGTCATGTGCCTTATGTCCCCACCATACGAGGACATCCGTGTCAGCAAGCACTTCGTCTGTGAGACCATGTTCTTTTTCATCTAATGTCGCTGTTTTGACATTTCCGTGATCTTCTCCTAAGAATTCAGCAATAGCCCCGTGGATCCCTTCAGGATAAATATCTCCAACGACCTGGTTTTCTTTTTCATGACGGTTTTCATTCCATACGAGTACATTCATGTTCATTCCTCTTTCCTTTTTTAAATTACTTTCCTTTGATTCTAAGGCTTTGTTAAAGGTTGTTGCTGATCTTTCATATGAGAGTTATTCAGTTATATGGCAGGATTGCGTAAGACTCGATTCCGAGATGTTATGGAGCTTTTAGGGGCTGCAGGAAACGGATCGCTTTCCGTGGGGCGCGCGCTGAGCCTCCTCAGGCTTCGCCTTGCGGGGTCTCACCTGTCACGCTAATCCCAGTTCTTAAACCATTGGAGGCTGAATTTTGGTTGGAGATCTTAAACCGCACAAGTGCTATCCAGCTCCAGTGTCTAGCGGCTAGTGAGACTTCCCTCGCTTCTGTACGATAAGTCAACATCGAATCGCTATGCTCTTCGTGTTTCCTTTATCTCCTCCAGCTCAGTCCAGTCCATACGCCGCTGATCAAGGCACTTCCGCTTTCAAGTTAGGAGTCTCACCGTTTCCCTCCGCCCCTTAGCCATATTAAGCATCTCGAAATCGAATTGTATGCTATCCGGCAGTTTCGACTTACTCATTGAGGTAATGGGGGATGGGAAGCTGCGAGACTCCTGCGGGAAAGGATAGGCTGGCGAGACCCCACAGGGTTTCCCGAGGAGGCTTGCCGCCTTCCCCGCGGAAAGCGAGTAGCTTCCCATCCCCCATTCGCACTTCCAGATATCTCGAAACTGAGTCTTAAACGATAGGGAGCTTATATCAAAAAATCAACCACTGGAATTTAACAGAGCCTAATCTAAAAAAACACTACTCTTGTCGGTAAATCCACCGTTCTTTGCAGGATTCTCTTTCGACGATCACTGTCGGGATAATGACGCTTTTCTTGATCATATCCGGCCGATTAAGTAAATCGATCAAATTCCGAGCGGACTCATGCCCAAGTTGAATGGACTGTGTATCAACAGTAGTCAGCGGAGGGTTGGACAGTTGTGCGATCATCGTATTGTTGAAACCGACGATGCTCATGTCCTCGGGCAGCTTCACACCTCTTGCTGCCAAAGCACGCATGACAAGCAAGGCATTGTAATCATCTGTAATCACTAACCCTGTCGGTGGATCAGGTAAGTCCATCAATTCCTTCACCACTTCATCTGCATCTACTTTTCCGGGATGTATGTTTTTCCGTAATTCTTCATTCACTTTGAGATTATGGTTTGATAAGGCTAGTCTGAATCCTTCTAAGCGGTCCCGTGCCACTTCATAATGTGAATCTCCACCAATGAACCCGATTTTTTCATGGCCAAGTGCAATCATATACTCCGTCACATCTTTACTGGCTTGAATATTGTCGTTGTCGACGAACATCGTTTCACTGGCACGATCAACTGGTTTGCCGACCATGACAAAAGGAAATTCACATTCCCGCAAATAAGGGACGACTTTGTCATCTTGCCGGGAATAGAGGACGATGACTCCATCAACCCTCTTGCCTTGAACCATCTTTACAACTTCCTGGTAAATGGCTTCCTCTGTATTCCCAGTCGTCAAATAGATGCTGTAATCACTTTCATGACAAGCATCACTGATTCCCCTCAACAATTCTGAAAAAAACGGATTTTCAAAAGAATGCACGGATGAAACTTTTGTGACGATACCAATCGTCTGCGTGGATTGGCTCACCAGCACCCGCCCATTGTAGTTAAGGTGGTAGCCGAGTTCATCCATCACTTTCCTAACTTTCCGTTTCGTCTTTTCGCTGATCCGCGGGCTGTCCGAAATGACACGAGAGACCGTAGATGGAGCGACGTCCGCCTTCTTGGCAACGTCTTTAATCGTTACAGACACGTTGATCTACTCCCTCCGTACTTATTTAACAGCTCCTTCTGATACGCCATTGATAATTTGTTTCTGTGCAAAGAAGTATCCGATGATAACCGGAAGAATGGCGATGGTCAAGCCTGCCAGTGCTAAATGCCACTGCTTCGTGTATTGGCCGAAGAAGTAAAACATCTTCAATGGAATTGTAGCATTCGATTCACTCAGTACAAGGGAAGGAAGTAAATAATCATTCCAAATCCAGATGACATTCAAAATGCCGACAGTCACAGAAATAGGCTTTAACAATGGAAAAATAATAAACCAGAACAACTGGAAGCGGTTTGCTCCATCAATAATCGCCGCTTCATCCATTGACTTGGATACACCTGTCATCGCCCCGTGATAAAGGAAGATCGACAAACTACATCCAAAACCTAAGTACATGAAGATCAGCCCACCTGCATTCAACATATTCGCTTGGCCGAAGATCGAAACAAGCGGAATCATGACAGATTGGAACGGAATTAACATTGCTGCGACAAATATGAAAAACATGATGCCGCTCATTTTACTTTTGTTCCTGGCCAGTGCATAGCCAGCCATCGAAGAAAACAGGATGATGATGGCGATGCTGAGACCTGTGATCAACACAGAGTTGAACAAAGACTTCAGAAACGCGAGATCGATGAAAGCTTCGACAAAGTTTGCGAAAACAGGTTCTTCTGGAAACCCAAGCACCCCGCTGAAAATGTCGCGTTTCGTTTTGAAAGCATTCACAATCATTAAGTAAAAGGGAGCCAGCCAGATCAGGCCAAGCAGAAGGCCGAGAATTTCAATAGAAATCAGATTTCTCTTTTCATTGTTCTTTTTCATTACATCTCAACCTCCCGCTTCTTGTTGTAATACACTTGGGTCATTGCAATTACAGCCACAATCAGGAAGAAAATGACGGCTTTCGCCTGGGCATACGCCATTTGGTTATCAGAGAATGCCGTTCGCACAATTTCCATTGCCACCATCTGTGTGGAGTTGAACGGACCACCATTTGTCAGCGATAAGTTTTGATCATATATCTTGAAAGCCATAGACAGCGTCAAAAACATACTTACAGTGAATGCTGGTGCCACTAGAGGAAACGTAATGTTTTTAAAACGTTGGAAACTGCTTGCTCCATCAATTTTGGCTGCTTCAATCAACTCTTTAGGAATGTTTTCCAAGTATGCAATGTAAATGATCATAATGTAACCGGCCATTTGCCAAGCTGTCAAAATGACAAGTCCCCAGAAACCGGTATTCGTGGTGGACAACCAGCCATTCAGGCCTTCAATACCTGTCAAACCCGCAATATCCCCGAATACACTGATGAAAATGAACTGCCAGATAAAGCCCAGAATCAGACCACCAATCAAGTTCGGCATAAAAAATACGGTACGCAGCAAGTTGCTGGACTTAATATTGCGTGTTACTAACAGAGCTAAACCAAGCCCCATGATATTTAATAAAATGACCGTAACGATAGCGAATTTCACGGTAAACCAAATGGAACTCATAAATTCATCTTCCTGGAACAGGTTGATGTAATTTTCGAAACCTAAAAATTCGTCAGCCGTTATCCCGTTCCAATCGGTGAATGAATAGAAAAGACCATAAAAGAATGGGATGACGACAACAATTCCCAAGCCGAGAATAACAGGGGTCAAAAACAACCAAAATGCTAAGCTGCGATTCTGCATGTCCAACTCCTCCAATACTGTATACGGAACTTAGTCCGTGAGTGTGTGATATCGATTTCATACCTGGTTAAAACAAAACATCTCATCCATTAACATACCTGACTATGTAAATATCTTAATAGAGGAGATATTTTGTAATTTCCAAACCAATCGCGTCTTGGCCAGTCCCGCCAAGAAACCCTTGCAGGTCTCTTGGCTGCTGTACCAACTTATATTTATTGACGGGACTCTTCCCAAGCTTGTGTAGCTTTTTGTTCTACCTCATCCCAAGTGATGTCACCTGCGATGTATTCTTGCATGGCTACACCCAGAGCACCTTCCGTCCATCCAGTAGGAGCACCTAAGAATACCCAGCCAAGTGTATTTCCTTCTTTCGCATAGTTATAAATCTCTTGGGAAATCGGATCTGCGATTTCAAGATCTTCATAACCTTCGTAAGCTGGAATGAACTTGAACTCTTCCGTTACGAATTTTTTACCGGTGTCAGAAGTGTACATCCAATCAAGGAAATCTTTACTTGCTTGTACAACTTCATCGCCAGATTCTTTGTTTACTACCCAGTAGTTCGGTACGCCTACAGGGATACTTCCTTCATAACCTTCAACTGGAATAGGAAGAAGCCCTACATTGTTTTGAGCAAATTCAGGATCCATGGATTCGATCGTGTTATACACCCAGTTTCCTTGTTGAATCAACGCGACTTTACCTAGAGAGAAATTCTCCTCAACTTGTTGTGAATAGTCAAGGCTCAACGTCGGTTGTACAGAATACTTATTTTGGAGATCTGTGAAGCGTTTCATCTGGTCGCCCATAGCGAATTCTACTGTATCCGCTTCATATGCTTCCATCACACTATGGTTGAACTCATCTGCTAAATAAGCGTTAGCCAGGTGGTTACCCATTACCCATTTTTCTTTGGCAGGGAAAGCGAATGGTGCGTCAATTCCCAGTTCATCTTTTTGGGAATCCAATGTTTGAACAGCTTCTTCCAACGCTTCAAAAGTTGTGATTTCATCAGGATTGATACCTGCTTCTTCAAAAACCTGCTTGTTGTAAAGCAATCCATATCCTTCCTGGTTGAATGGAAGTCCCAGAACTTTGTCGTCACGAGAAACACCTGTCAGTGTACCTTCCAAAGCGGCATCTGCAGCTGCTGTATCTGATAAATCTGCTAAGTAACTTTCGTATTCATCTACGTCTGTCGGTCCGCCAACGTTAAAGATGTCCGGCTCTTCTCCGGATGAAAAGGATGTCTTCAAGGAAGCACCATAATCGTTACCTCCCCCGACAGTTTTCACATTGATGTTGACATCAGGGTTCTCTTCTTCATACTTGGATACCAATTCTTCAAATTGCTCTTTGAATTCGACTTTGAATTGGAAAACATCAACTGTTACACTTTCTCCTGAAGATCCACCTGTGTCTGAATCACCGCTGCTTTCATCAGAACCGAAAGAACATCCCGCAAGAGCAACAGTTGAAGCTAACAAAGCTGTCGCAATACCCGAGTAAAATTTGTTTCTTTTCATCTCATCCACTCCTATAAATTTATTAATCAATGAATCCGCTTACATACCACCTTTTAAAAAAATGAGTTTCTAATACGCCTGTGCAAATATATGCGCATACGTTTGCACAACTGACATTTTAAAAACTCATTAGCTTGTACATAAATGAGTTGGAAAATAGCTATAAATTACAAGTGAATACGTTTGCATAAAATTCATTGATCAGTGAAGTTGAATAAATCATAACACGCAGATATGACAAATACAACATCATTTTCAAATAATTCTATAAATAGATAGCGCTTTCAACACATGCCGAACTCGCCCTATGCATGAACAAAGGGTTTCTCACATACTTTTAAATCATGAGGTGAGAAATCATGAAAAAGAAAAGCGCTAAGTTGGACTGGGAGGCTTTCTCTGAGAATGTCGAAAAGGTATTAGGAGAAGATTTTTGGAACGACATGCACCATGTCATCCCAAAGAGAGGTCCTTCTTATGACTTTTTCGAAACCGAAGAACAGGCCGTGATTGTCATTGAACTGCCCGGCCTCACTAAGGACCATCCCCTCCATTTGACACAGGAAGGCACTCAAATCATTGTTCAGGGCGAAATCCTCTACCCATATCCGGTACCCCAGGAAAAATTACTTCACAATGAAAGGTTGATCGGCAAGTTCAAACGGATCATACCGATTCCTTTTCACTTTTCCTTTGAAGATGTCATTACCTCATACAATGAAGGCTTACTTGTCGTCACAATATATAAACAGCATAAAAACAATGAAATCATCGTTCAACTAGACCCTAATAATGAATGAAAATTTCTTTTTCGTCCGAATGTTTTTTCGGAAGCCTGACTTCGATTACTCCATCATTATATTGAGCATGGATATTTCTACGGCTTGTTTGAACCGGCAGAGCGATGGCTACCCTTTCCTGAGATATCCCATCAGCAAATAACTTTCCATTCCCGACAGCAAGACGTATGGATTCGATATCTATTTCTAAAGGGACTTGTATTTTGACAATCACTTCATTCATTAATTCAATCACTTTATGTTCAGATGTTTCTTTCTTCCCCATTTGAAAGGGAATATTTCCTTTTTGTGAAGGCGAAAAAGCCTCTTCCATCGACTTCTGCACAAAATCATTCATCTTTTTCATATCAGCCATCGGGTCAGAAAATGTATTTCCCCAAGGCGCCTCTCCTTGCTCCCCTTTATTTCCTAATGGGTTGAACCAATTCATAAAGTCTTTCATGCTTACCTTTTCCTTTCATACATTAGTGATAGGAGGTGACATCATGTGCCGAATCATCTTTGAGAACTTATCCGTCGATCGAGTATCCAATTCATCAGGTATCTTTTCAGGCACTAACGCCCAGTCCAAATTCAAAGCTGAACAAACAAAATTTGAAGGGAATGGAAGAGTTGTCGGCGATCGAAATACCCTCCAGGCAAATAGACACTTAGTGATCAAGAAGCCGGATTCACAGGGAGAATAACCGGTATGTTCTTCTTCAAAAAACGCCCGAAACCTTCCGTGAACGTTGATGAATTATACAAAGAAATCACAAAGCTTAAAAAAACCATTCAAGAAATGAGTGGAAACGAGAAAAACATTGAGTATCATTTCCACTTTGATCAAGTGGATATCCATGAGCCCACCCTTGAACAGCTCACTTTCCAATTAGATCACCTGGATATTGAAGAACTCAGTGGTGCACTGAATATGGGGAACAACTTCGGTGTCCATGTCAAACCTAAAGCATCATCCCCTCCTGAGTTAAAAAATACGAAGGATGGGTTCAAGTTCACCTTCAAATCAAAGGAGGACTAATATGCCCTTATTATCTCCGAATTTCTTCATAGGTAATATCCGAATCGGCACGATCGAAAATGCTTCTTGTTTGAATATGGGAAATAATGTGCCGAACGGATTTGAAAGTCACCAAAAGTTAAATCAAGGATTCGGTACGGTCCATGGTGATGGGAATACGCTTGAAGGGTTGCGGTCAATCCTGAGTGATTCAGCTATCCTGGATATGATGATGACAGACAAAGAGCATGACATCCCTGATTGGGTAGAATCCATGATAAAAAGGAAAATGGAAAACGAGGGTCAATCAGAAGAATGACCTCCTCCATTTTCCTTTTTTTGTTTAGAGACGCCGTTTTCTTTCCTTATCGGCATATCTACCATATCCTCATCATGGATGACATTGATATTATAGGCCAAGATGTTAGCTTCTCCCACAACGGTTCCTAACGCAGCATTATGCTTTTCATGTGTATCCCACTGGTTTTGGGTATTGGGACCGACAAAAATACCAGAGTTGTTCTTGAGTACATTCACATATATGGAATCAAACTGTATATTGATGTCCTCGCCCCCTAATATTGGATGTTCGGCTGAGGGTTATTTATCGTAGGGTTATAGAAAGGTGTATCTGCTAAATCATTGTCAAAAATCGTATTTACATTATTAGTCGCTATGAAAAAACCGACGGTAAGACCTGCTGCATTATTATTTTTTCCTTGCCAGGACCAGTCCGGTTGATTATTTTGACCAGTTGAGATACTCGCATTATCATTGAGTGAATTCACTGCAATCTGATTGAACACTACGGATACGGGCATTCAAGTTCACCTCACCTTTTGTTGTGATATCCTATTCTTTAAACGGAGTAATGTGCCTAACCCTCTGAAGACCATGTACTTCTCACTTCCTGATAAAATTCGTAGCAGTCGTGACACAGAACAATGGTTATGCTGTGCCGGTCTGTCACTGAAATCATATCCTCACCTCTCAATTCGATTTTACACTTCCAACAAACTGAGCTGATGTTTCTCATTTCCTTCAGTTTCTCTTCAATAGAACTCATCTGTCCCCTCCCCCTTTCTTAATCACTAGTTTAAAGGAATTTTTCAAACCAGACGAACAGCCGAATATCAGAAACATCCACCCAGAGATAAGAAGTTTATGATTTTTCTATAGGAAATTTTGCCGTTTCAGGAGGAGAATTGGCGCTCAATAACTAACTTTGTAATAAACCAGTATTCAAAAGCGCAAGCGCCTTGGTCAGCCTCGACAAGCTTAAGAACAAACGTAAAGTGAAGCGATCTTCTTCACTATACGATTGGACTTAAGACCTCGAGAGGCTGGGCGCTGGAGCTGGATGGACCAAAAATACGTTTGATGGATTTTTTAAATTAGTGTTAAAAGGGGAGATTAGATGAGTACGATACCATTCGCCGTTCAACTCTACACATTACGTAAAGAAACAGCAGAAGACTTTGCCGGTACACTGCGCAAAGTCGCTGATTTAGGGTTTGAAGCTGTAGAATTTGCTGGTTTTGGAGAAATGACAGCCAGGGAAGTCAAAAACCTTTTGGACAAGTTGAATTTAAAAGCTGCAGCCAGTCATGTCCCTCTAGAGGAATTGAAGAACCATTTACCTCAAGTATTAGAGGATCAAAAAACGATCGGGAGCACCTATGTGGTATGTCCTTTCATTGAAAAACGTCAGGAAGAGGATTACCGTACTTTAATCAGGGATCTTAATGACATCGGCGAAGCCTGTCAAAAAGAGGGCATTACTCTTTGCTATCATAATCATGATTTCGAATTGGAACCCTTTACAGATGGCCGCAAACCATTGGATTTGATTTTTCAAGAGACGGATGAAGATAGAGTAAAAGCCGAGTTTGATATATACTGGCTGCAAAAAGCAGGCGAGCAGCCTTCTGAATGGATCGATCGCTACCAGGGAAGGGCTCCCCTTATACATTTGAAAGACATGACACTTGATGAAGAGCAATTTTTTGCTGAGTTAGGGACAGGTGGTGTTGATTTAGATACCATTTTTGTTTTGGGCGAAAAGGTTGGGGTCAAGTGGTGGATTGTCGAGCAGGATGAAAGTCGCACAAGCCCTCTTGAGAGTCTTGAGATCAGCATGAATTACCTGAAGGAAAAGTTTCCCCATTTACAGAAATAAAGCCTTTGTTAAAGGTTGAGGTCGATTTTCATATGAGAGTTATTCACTTATATGGCAGGATTCTTGAAGACGCGATTGAGATAATAAGGGTTCGTTGCCGTGTTGAGCTTCAGGGCTGGTTGTGAAGCAACTCGTCTAGCTCCATCGTCCAGACACTCGCGTCATAAGCAGAATAGCAATGGAATGAAAAGACACATTCCGTTGCTATTCTGCTTATGCCAGTCGTGTCTACCAGGACGATTCTGCATTTGAACACTTTCCTGTGGGGGACCTGGCGAGCTTCCTCGGGCTAAAGCCCTGCGGGATCTCGCCTATCTCCTTCTCCCACGGGAGTCTCGTAGCTTCCCCACCAACCCATCCAATGTATGGGAGAAACGAACCCCCTTACTCAGGAGGATTGTCTTCACTATCCTTGTGTTATAGTCGTAAAAGGCTTTATATCAAGCTCTCATGATCAGAATACCTTCCTCTACTTCCCTTAAGCTCATAGATGCCTATTCCAGAAGTAGTTTCGAGAACCTCATATTGTAAGGGGCGGAGGGAAACGGTGAGACTCCTATGGGATGTGCGGGACAGCTGAGACCCCACAGGACTTTAAAGTCCGAGGAGGCTCAGCGCCCGCCCCATGGAACGCGAACCTTTTCCCGCAGCCCCTAAACTCCCACTAAAGTCTCGAAACTGAGTCTTAAACAATCGGGAGCTTAATCAACACTGAAATTTAACAGAGCAGAAATAAAAGAAGGTCGTGAAAATCACGACCTTCTTTTATAAAGATAGCCTGACTCTTTGTAATGAGACAGGCTGATTTATTTATTCTGATGGATTTTCCATTTATTGAATTCCAGATACTCGCGGAATTGCTCTTTTGATATACCTGAGTTCATAGCTTCTTGCACGAGGTGCGTCCAATCTTCATCAAGTGTTTCGTCTTTTGGTTCTGCTTCCCCATGTAACAAGAAATTTATAGAAACATCTAATTCCTGGGATATTTTAGTCAGAAATTGAACAGACGGATTCGTTTGGATATTCCGTTCGATCGAACTTAGATAAGATTTGGCGACACCCGCTCTTTCAGCTAATTCAGATAGCGACATATGTCGGTCTTTACGTATTTTCTTAATGCGTTCACCGATCATAATCTCACCTTCTTTCTTAGTAATTTGAGTATAGCATATTTTAAAGGTCCGTTCTATTTAAAGCACAAAAATCCTGAGGGAGTCCTAGATTTGTTCAATCAAGTTACAAATGTATACTCCGTATTCCTCACCTTTTATTATCGTCTCTTCTTAATGATTATTTAAGTCCTGGGCATATTTTGTTCTTTTTACCCAATATGAGTGAGATGTGTCCAGAAAAGATATACTATAGGGAAACGAGGAAAAAGGTGAGCAAGATGAATGAAATTGTGGAACAGTTCGAAGTCACATTCAATCAAATCCATCAGCATTTGAAGGAATTGAACGGCTTCCCGAAAAATGATAATTTCGCTGAACTCCTACAACGATCAAAATTGAAGCACAGTGTGATCCGTGTTCACTTCGATCAACTGAAGCAGTATGCGAAGTTGAGGAATGCAATCGTGCACGAGCGGATCAGTGGAGATTACTTTATTGCAACACCTCATAAAGATGTTGTCGAGCATTTGAAGAAAATTAAACAAACGCTTGATCAACCGCCTGAAGCCCTTGATTTTGCGACCCGTCCCGTCCTTTTCTTTAAAGAAGATACAGCTATTACACATATCATAGAAGCTTTTGATCAGCACGGAATTTCGCAATTTCCTATTTATACTAAGGAACGGAATTTTCTCGGGCTGCTCACAAATGATGGCATCGTTCGCTGGCTCTCTCAAACGATGGTAGACGGCCATGCACGATTAGAAGACATCACCCCAAAAGAAGTGTTACATCACGAAAAAAATACTAATGTAGAATTTTTAGGAGCAAATGCGACCGTTTTCGAGCTTGAAGAACGTTTCGAAAAAAGCTTGGATGAGGATCGGAAGCTAAAAGCTGTCATTTTAACGGAGTCAGGAAGTCCTGATGACTTGCCGATGGGTATTGTCACAACATGGGATTTGATTAAAGTCGACCGTCAGGAAGACGATGAATGAATTGTTCATCTGAATCATAAGGAACATGATTGAACGCCCGGCTGTTTAGGTATATGATGGAAGCAACAACTATTTGGAGAAGGGAATGTTCGATTTTGCACGAACGCAGACATGAGCCTTTCCGTTACCCCTTCCACGTACCACTCCCGGGGTTTTATAACAAAAAAACCAACAGACATATATCCGGTCCTATAAGCATTAATGATATAAGTATGAACGGCTTACGTTTTTCTGCCGCTCCCGAACCCGGCTTGTCCACGAAAGACGAAATATATCTTTCGTTCATCTATGAAAATGAGACATTCACAGCAGAAGGCAGAGTCATTTGGTTGAAATCGGAAGACCAAAACATGACATGTGGCGTCCATGTATTCGGATTTCCGGACCGTTTGAAAAACATCATCCAACAACTGGGAGATTCACTTGATGAGGTCACAAATCCACTGTTGGAATCACAGTCTCCATAATGGAGGCTCTTTTATTTGGTTTTTTTAGGGACCTCAGGTCATCCAAATATTGGATGACCTGAGGTCCCTTGATATTCCATTTATTCCTTTGCTGCTCTGCGACGGAAGAATCCTGTCACTTTCGTTGATAAATCATCGAAATACGTATAGACGACCGGGATAAGCACAAGTGTAAAGAAACTTGAAACGGTCAACCCGAAAATGATCGTGACTGCTAATGGCTGCTGAGCTTCTGCCCCTCTGCCAATCCCGATAGCCAGTGGGACCATTCCTAAGATTGTCGTCAATGTCGTCATTAAAATCGGTCGCATCCGGTTAGGACCTGCTTCCAGAATTGCTTCATAACGATCGTAGGATTTCCGTCTTAGAATATTAATGTAATCTACTAAGACGATCGCATTGTTGACCACAATACCTGCCAGCATAATGATCCCGACAAAGGCAGGCAGACTGAATGGCAGTCCTGTCATAAACAGCCCGCCTGAAATTCCAATGACAGTAGCAGGAAGTGAAAACATGATGATAAAAGGGAACAGGAAGTTTTCAAACTGAATCGCCATTACAGCATAAACAAGAAAGATTGAAAAAATCAGGGCTAGTGATAAGTCACCAAAGGCATCCTGCATATCCTGAGCTTCTCCCCCGATGCTATAGGAATAACCATCAGGAAAATTCAATCTCTCCAATTCAGCTCTAACTTCTTCTGTTGCTGTACCTAAATCGACATCTCCGATTTCCGCTTCCACATTCACTTGAGGCTGCTGGTTTTGGCGGAGAAGTGATACAGGGCCTTGAACTTGCTTCAGCTCAGCTATCGTCGCTAGTGGAATCAGGGCTCCATTCGGTGTTTGCACAAGCATCCCCTCTAGATCTGCAATGGTCTGCCTCTCTTCTTCCGGTAAAATGAATCGGACATCGATTTCATCCGCTCCATCTCGATATCGTGTCGCAATTTGCCCATTGAAACCCAGTTGGACTTGTCCAATCACTTGTTGATCTGTCAAACCATACTGTGCCGCTTTCTCTTGATTGACATCAATTTGCATTTCAGGACGGCCCTCTTCAGTCGAAGAGGTGGCATTATTGACACCATCAATTTCATTCATCATATAAGCAACTTGGCCGGCCAGCTGGTCCAACACTTCATATTCCGCACCATTCAATTGAACTTGCAATGGTGCACCAGTGCCTAGACCTGCATCCATCTCACTTACCTGAATTTCAGCTCCTGGGATACTTGATAGAGATTCATCTATTTCTTCCATCACTTGCTGTGTCGTTTTCTCCCGTTCTCCTGGTTCGACAAGCTGGATCGTATAGGAGGCAAAATCAGAAGACCCATTGCCTACACTCCCCATGCCGCCACCGCCGATCGACAGATAACTGACATCAATGATCTCCTGGAAATCCTCGATACGGGAATCCACTTCCTCAGTGAGCACCTCTGTTTCTTCCATTGACGTACCTTCTGGCATGTTGACCCGGACTTCGACCTGTCCTTGATCAGAAGGCGGAATGAACTCTGTCCCTATCAGCGGAATTAAAGCGACACTGCCTGCGATGAGTGCAGCGGTGATCGCGAGTGTGGTTTTCCTGAATTTCAGCACCCAGCGTAATATCGATCGGTATCCATCATTGACTTTCTCAAGAAACCGATCGAACCAATAGCGGCGCCCGTTTTCTTTTAATGATTTGGTAAGCAATTTTGACGAAAGCATCGGAATCAACGTTACAGAAACAGCGAGTGATGCGATTAAAGCGAACATGATCGTCAGCGCCAGCGGTGTGAACAGTTCTGAAGCGATACCTTCAACAAAAATAATCGGAAGAAAAACCACTAGTGTAGTGGTTGCAGAAGCTACAACTGCAGGAGCAAGCTCTGATGCTCCTTCTTTGGCCGCCTCCACCATCGAGTAACCCCTCTGCCGATAACTGACGATGTTCTCTAAAATGACGATCGAGCTGTCCACCATCATCCCGATTCCGAGAGCAAGGCCTCCCATTGTCAACACATTCAATGTTTCTCCAGTGAAGTACATTAAGGTGAAGGTGGAAATGATGGCAATCGGAATCGATAGCCCGATGACAAGGGTTGCTCGTATGCTTTTAAGGAAAAGCAAGAGCACGAGTACCGAGAAAATCCCACCAAGGATGATGTTCAAAACGACACTATTGATGGATATTTTTATGAATTCGGATGTGTCGAGCACGATATCTGTTCCGACACCTTCTGGAAGATCGCCTTCCAACTCACCCATAGCCGCGCGTACGTTATCGGATGTCTCCACTGTATTCGCATCCGTTTTTTTCAGGATGGACAATACTACTGAGGAAGATCCGTTCACTTTGCTGATTGTATTCGAATTGGTCAATGTTTCTTTGACCTCGGCTATTTGATCAAGCGTGACTTGAGCTCCTGTCGGCGATTGAATAATAGTACTTTTCACATCGTCAATGGAACCGAATTCCCCATCTATACGAATTTGCAGATCTTTTTGTCCTTTTTCGATACTCCCTGCTGAAGCGGACTGGTTACTCGCATTCAGCGCTTGAATCACCGTTTGAGAATCAAGGCCGTACTGAGCCATCTGGGCTCTATCAACAAGGACCTGAGCTTCACTGACTTTACCACCCTCAACACTTACAGAAGCGACACCTTCCTGCCTTTCCAGAAAAGGTACGAGGCGATTTTCAGCAATTTCCTGAAGTTCTGCTGGTGTGTCTCCCGATAATCCGACAGTCATGATCGGCAGTTGCTGGGGATCGAATCGCAGTACGCTTGGATCTGTAGCTCCTTCCGGAAGAAGATCTGTAACCTGATCGACATTTTCACGGACTTGGAGCAAGGTACTATCTAAATCCACACCTGTGTTAAATTGTAATAAAACGAGTGAAGCTCCAGCCTGAGATTGCGACTGAAGCACTTCAAGCCCTTCAATACTGCTTACCGATGATTCCACAGGTCGGCTGACGAGCTTTTCCACCTCTTGAGGGGCTGCCCCCTCGTAAGATGTAGAAACGACAGCAATCGGCAAATCGATTTCAGGATAAAGATCGATGGTCAAACTCCTCAGTGATACGAAACCAAGAGCAAGAATAGCCGCAACAACCATAATGACCCCGACTGGTCTTTTGACAGAAAGATTAACGAGCTTCATCAGAGTCTTCCTCCTTCATGATGCTCACCTTATCTCCATCAGAAAGAGTCAACTGGCCCGTCGTAATCACTTCAGCATTTTCCGGGAGATCAGCTGAAATAGCAGTGAAATCTGATTGCCCTTCCAAAACTTCGACATCCACACGTACCACCTTTTCATCCACCACGTGGTACACATAAGTGTCGTCATTTTCCTCTACAACGCTGTCAGTCGGCACTATCAACGTATCTTCAACCACATTTTCCGGCAGCAGGAATGTTGCCATCATACCTGGCTTAATTTTTTCTTTATCATTACCGACAGTAGCTTCTACCGGATACAGACCAGTATCATCCGGCACGGACGATACATAGGCTACCTTTGCTGTCACTTTCTGATCTAAAGAAGAAATCTCTACCTCTATTTCTTCTCCTTTTTCAAACAAAGGCAGTTGTTCAGCCGTGACAGATGCTGTGACTGTCATCGGGTTCAAACTGACGACTGTGGCAAAAGGCTGCTGGTTCGTAACAAAGTCTCCTTCGCCAGCGTTCATAGTAGAGACTTCTCCTGTGGCAGGTGCTGTAACAGCCTCATTGGAAGCCTGGTCCTGTGCCTGGCTTAGTTGGACGTTCGCTTGTTCGACCTGCAGTTCTGCTTGGTCAACAGCTACACGTGCCTGCTCCAACTGCTGTTCAGCCTGATCAACCTGTGCCTCAGCTTGTCCTGCAGCTGATGAGGATTGGCCTTTTTGCCCTTGCAATTGCTGGTACTGAGCTTTTGCTTGATCTGCTCTATTTTGTGCCTGTTCATAAAGGGCTTCAGGGACGGTCCCTTCCTCCACCAACTTCTTTGTTTCATCTGCAAGCTGCTGGGCTTGCTCGTATTGTTGTTGAGCAGCCTGAGCCGCTTGAGCAGATTGACTTGCTTCTGACTGGGAAGCTTGTTCAGCAAGATCTACTTGCTCCTTTGCATTCTCAACTCCCCGTTCTGCCTGTCGTTCAGAAATTCGAGCATTTTCCAACTGTTTTTCTGCTTGTTGAACAGCCAACTGTTGAAGTTCCACCTGGCTCTCCCCTGTCCCAGGGTCCACGACACCGATCGTTTCCCCTTCTTCTACCCGGTCACCTTTAGAAACGTTCAGTGTTACCAGTTCACCTGGGGTCCGCGCTGTCACAGGTGACGAATCAGCTGATGTAGCACGTCCGACTATTTTGCGATCGACAACAAAGTCCTCTTTCTTAATGTTCTCTACCTCTACAGGAGTGATTCGTTCCTCGACATCTTCACTTGCATCCTCCTGTGTACAAGCGGTTACAAAGATGAGCAGCACTATCAAAATGGACAACCGTTTCATTCAATACTCCCTCTCATTAAAACTTTCAATAACAAACATCTATGTTATTCTCGCACTTTTCCGACTTAAGTATATACTCCCCTGCAAACAAGCTTAAAATCCCGATATTTTAAGACTATCTCCACACTGACCAAGTAGTCATAATTACGATTAATGTTACTAAACTGCGAATTGTAATGCAACTTGTAGTATGGAATCGAAATTGACAAAATTGTGTCTGATTCAGTCCTGTTACTGTTCATTTTCACTGTGGAATGATATGAATAGCTGCCCAGCATATCCCCATTCCTATTTTAAGGACTGTAACCGATGGAAAGCAGAGGACAGAAAAAAAGCCGAACCCTTATAGGTTCGGCAAAGAATTCATTGTAGGTTGTTCCCGATCTGAGCTACAATCAAATCCAGTTTTTTGACTTTCGGCAGATCATATTCAGGAAAACGCTCATCAAAATGGGAAAAGAGCGGCTCTAGAGCTTCATCTTCCAGTAATTCTTCGTAAGTTTTGAACGTATGCTGATATTGGCGGATGTACCGTTTCATCTTCTTATCGAACCCTGACAAGTGATATGTTGATGAATAGTCAAAAGCTTTGACAATGTCACTATCATAAGTCGGAAAACTAGGGTTGAGGGTGTGCAGCATTGAGGCTGCTAAAGGAAACTGCATGGTAGGATTCCCTTTGTGGTTCTTCACTTCGTATAAACTCTTTGTAATTTGAACGATGTTCGGTCGCTCATAACCCCTTTGTTCTTCCATCAGCTTGAAGTAATAGTTTTCAAACTCTTTCGTCAAACTCGGATTGTCCAATCGGAAAAAGTGACGGAAGATGAATTGATACAATGTGTCGTCCGGGACGTACGTATCTTGATAGATGGTATGGAGGTAAAGATACACATCCAGTTTTTCAAGCGGTATTCGATTCACCACTTTTTCGTGATCTTCTAACAATAAATCTTTCAAGTCGTTCGCCGTTCTGTATTTCATCAATAATCACCTCTATTCGCTTATTCCACACAATTGAAACCGGGAAACCCCTAAAAGAAAAGATTCTATAACTATCTCTAATTCTATTTTACATAATAAACAGTTATATTCCAAAGAAAATCAAATATCCGCACTGAGAAAAACGAGTCCGGGATTTTGCTTGAGGACATTTCTGATTAACCGATAGTAGAAAGGAAGGAGGGATTTAATGGACATTGCAGCCTTATCAATGGCGATGAGCACCACCCAGTTAAAACAGCAATCCAGCTTGGCAATGATGGACAAAGTTAAGGGTGATGCAGAAGAGAAAGGGAATCAAATGGTGGAGATGCTTGAACAATCCGTTCCTCATCCTGACCTTGGTAACCGTATTGATGTAAAAGGATGAGCATAAGGAAGGCAGTGGTTGAGAGCCGCTGTCTTTCTATCTATCATGAAGGAGCTGTCATTGATGGCAAAGAAATTAGCTTGGACTGGATTCATTATGTTTATGGCGGGGATCGGGATTTTTCTAATTAACTTCATGACACCCTTCCACTTCCTCGTCCCACTGCTCACCATTGGCGGTATATGTATAATGGCAATTGCCACAATCCTCTCCATTAGACGTGAGATGTGATCGAATAAAGCAGGATATTAAAAAAATACATCCGAATTTTTTGTGTGGCAGAGGGTGCCGGGAGAGCGATGAAGTGTATCGTTAAAAAGGATGGGGAGTTTTCGCATTTATGTGAGGGAGGACACCCTCTTTCACAAATAAAAAAAAAGCCGCTAAAAACAGCGGCTAAGTAAGTTTACTCATTATTGTTTTCGTCTTCCATGGTGTCTTCGTTAGTGGCGCCATCTTCACCATTTCCGTTTTCACCATCAGTCATATCACCCTGGTCTTCTTTCTTATCATCATTCTTGTTCATGTCGTTTTCTTCAGTGCCCTGGTCTTCCATATCTCCATTTTCGTTGTTATTTCCTTCTTCCACGTTTTCCTCAGTGCCCTCATCCTGCGGTTCTTCCTCCGAAGCACAAGCACCAAGCAAAGAGATGGCCAAAATCGCAACCGAAAGTTTTAATAGCAATGCTTTCATTGGTGATTCCTCCTTTTTAATGATTACGAAATCTAGTATGTCCCATATGGGAAAATTCATCCATAAAATCAAAAATTATATAAAAAAACTATAGCCTCCTGCCTGAATATAGAAGTCCGGCAATGTTATGATTCAGCTTAAGAAATCATCATTCAATTAAAAGCGTCATTTACTATGGTTAGTTGATAAAGCGATAGGAAAACGGGATTGATGTTAAAGTGAAGGAAGATATCGTAAGGAAGTTGTACTGAAAGCAACATGGCAGAAGCTTTTTCGTCAGGAAGAAAAGAGTGATTGGTAAAGAAGGTGATCATAAATGATGATCGTCAGTTTCCGTCTGGGATATTAAGCTGGTTTAAATCAATTGAATGTACATCCAAGCATTTAAAGAGTTGTTTAATAAGGAGGTTACTATTTCAAGCTATTATTTCATTTTCTTTTGTGTCGGTACCATTGGTGACTTGATTTTATTTATAAGAGGAGTATATGATATTTGGTTATATCAATAATAAACGTCTTCAGTGTAAAAGGGAATATAAAACAGGACGAGACTGGGACAAAACGATGACTGCCGCTTGTATAGACGAATAATAAAGGAGAATGGATCAATCGGAGCGTATGCATTTATTGCTTCATAAAGAAAACCCGAACGAATTCGGGTTTTCTAGCAGAAAAATTCTTTTGTACCAGCCTTGTTTTTACTTACTATTGTTCTGTTATTTAAACTATTTAGATTGACAGCGGATTTTTTGTGCTTATTTCAAGGCAAACATGATTTCCGCTTCACAAGCAACTTCTCCATCAACAGAAGCTGTAGCTTTACCTTTCCCCATCGGGCCTTTGATCCGGACGATTTCCACTTCCAGTTTCAAACGGTCCCCCGGTTTCACTTGGCGTTTGAAGCGACACTTATCAATGCCTGTAAAGAAAGCGAGTTTCCCCTGATTTTCTTCTTTTTTCAACATGGCTACTGCACCCATTTGCGCTAAGGCTTCTGTAATCAGCACTCCAGGCATTACCGGATAATCCGGGAAGTGACCTTGGAAAAAGGGCTCATTTACGGTTACATTTTTGTACCCGACCGCACGCTCTCCTTCTACGAGTTCTTCGACTTGATCAATTAACAGAAAAGGATAACGGTGGGGGATAATTTCTTTGATTGCTTGTATGTCTAACATCATCTGGCTCCTTTCTTCTTTCATTACTTTATTATAAGGGTACAACCACTATGGGACAAAGTTTTTTCGGGGTTTCTGTTTTAGATAATGAGAAATGGGAAATTATATCTTTAAGTTCACATTTTACAACATTAGAAAAGGAGGGACTCCTTATGCTTTGGACCATCTTGATAGTGCTCCTTGTACTTTGGCTGCTCGGTGTAATCGGCGGTATCGCAGGTAATCTGATTCACCTGCTGCTGGTCATTGCTCTTATCGTTCTTATTGTACGTCTTGTACAAGGACGGGGAGGATTATAGGGATAAAAGCGTGAATTCTATAATCAATCCGACATGTTTAAGCAAAGTAAACCTTTGAACGGAAAAAAACCGCTGAGACTTAATGGTCTCAGCGGTTTTTCCTTGTATTATTAATTTTTCAGGAGCTTCGAGTAAGCTCAGACTGGTCGAATGAACTTGTTGCCAAAGTCTGTTCTGAACTGCCGGCCATTCGCGTGTGCTTCATTTCTTTGACCGGGCTGGAAGGACTCATCCAGCATGTGTACCATGATCCTTCTTTTATGACCGGGTCCAAATCAAAAAGGTCATAGCTGCAGTGCTCAGATATTTCTTTAAGTTCGTTTTTGTTCGGTAATGAGAAAAGATTGGAATGAGCTACAAAAAAACTGTTGAAAGCAGAGGAAAAGGCTTCCCCATGTTCTGTTTCATTGATAGGAGTGATGACAGAAAGCAGCCCCTGACCCCTCACATAGTGATGAAGATGATTCAATAACCCTCTCCTTGACGAGGGATGAATATAATGAAAAATATTATGCAATAAGACAACATCCACCTTTTCATCATTCGCAGGCTTCCATTCATTGATATCCCCGACTTCAAATTGAACGTTCGGAAATTCTTCTGATAGCTCTCGCGCACGGTCGATTACTTTTTGGTTGATATCGACACCGGTCATCTGGACATGTGGAAACTCCGCAGCCAGCTTCCTCAGGTATCCCCCATGTCCACATCCAAGATCGACGATGGTTTCTACCTTTTTATCCCGAATCATTTTCTTGATTTTTTTAATGGCGAAGTGTTCCAGCAAAGCTGATGTCTCAGCCACGACTTCCCCGTGAAGGTCATGATTGAACTCCGCACGTTCCTGCGATTTCATGATAACAGGGTATTGCAGCATCGTCGGAAAATGCAGTTCCATCATCTCTTTCAGTAATGCTTTCACACCAGGAGAAGCATCATTTCCCATCAGGCTGGCACATCTTCTTTTAGACGTGCGGTAGCGGTCATTCGGTCTTTTTTTCAAATGTTTAACAGCTACCCCGACTTTCACCCAGGAAGCCAACAAATCATGAGGGTATCCTGTTTTCTCACTGATGGCTTCTACCGTCCGCGCACTTTCGAATTCATCAAATAACCCTAATTCTGACCCGACATACGCATGCCAACTCGGAAGAAATGACTCATTTTTTTTCATCCACTTTCTAGCCTGCATGACGTTTATCCACTCATTCATGTAATCATTCCTTTCTCATTCCTTTTCCAGGGATAATCTTCAGCTTCTGAGAATAGGTATTGTTGCTGTTTACGATCCGATACCTTTTTCTTTCTCGCCGGAAGCATACTTCCCTGTATCGCTCGATCCAGCAAATTGAAATCCCATCTCCCAAGTCCGGATATATTCAGCATTTGTTTGACATGAAGCTGATCATCGTCATAAATTCGCTGCACTGCAAGCATTCTGAACTTGCGCCACCATTCATATTGAAAGGAATATACAAGAGCGGACAAGTGACTCAAGGTCAGTAAAAAGGAGACACGAGGTCTTCTGACATCTTCATAATAATGAAGATGGTCGATATAGCGCTTATTTTCTTCCTTGCACCATGCCAATAGTTCTCCAAGCACATCTGCATCCTGGATCGCCAAGTTCATCCCCTCACCAGCCATCGGATGAACAGTGTGAGCCGCATCTCCGATAATAGCCAAACTGCCTGTATAATAACGATCTACATGATAAGTGTAAGGAATCATCAACTGGACTTTTTTCCAGTCCTTAATACTTCTCACCCCTGCGGACAGTTCCGGTTCCAGTTCACTATAGGCTTGATAAAGATACTCCAAGCCCTTCTCCTTGATCGTCTTGTACTCTCCTGCCTTAATGAGGAAAACAGTCCTCACTTCATTATCAGGTAAAGGGAATAAGCCGAGAAAACAACTGGTAGTCGTAATGATTTTACCTTTTGTAAAATCTTCTGGTCTGGGTATCGTCACGGTCAGAAAATGGTGGTTATAATCTTTCCGTTCCACTTGGACATTCATGGCATCACGTGTAGGCGAACTTCGTCCTTCCGCCCCTATGTACACCTGAGCCTGGATATGGAATGTTTCCTTTTTCCGCTTCACTTTTGCCATGCCATTTTCAAATCCTAAAAATCTCGTTCCGGGTAGATAATGAAAATACTCTTCATATGACTTTCCTTTATTCCTGAGGATCTCTTTAGTCTTCTCATGGGGCACCATCAACGCATGATCGTAATTACTTGCGACCCTGCTATAATTCAGTTCAGTAAGATTGATTTCCTGAGGCAGTTCTCCATGATTGCGATGCACCTCCTGGAACCTCAATTGATCGATAGGATGTCCGTTTTCTTCAATATGGTCTAACACTCCCAGACGCTCAAGGATGGCTAATGTTTTCGGTTGAATAAGCTCTCCTTTATAAGCGTTGGATTCCTTAGATAACTGTTCTGCAATGACGACGTGGACACCCCGTCTCGCTAATTTCACCGCCAGCGTCAGACCTCCTACTCCTCCACCAGCAATGAATACCTCTGTTTTCAAGCCTGGACCCTCCCTTCTGCGTCAACTCGTTGTATGTTTTTCATTCCCTAAATCATAAGTTGAAAACATCTGTGTAGGGGTTGAATATGTTAGATAAGACTGGATTTCGAGACTATAGTGTGAATAAGGGGGCTGCGGGAAACGATTCGCTTTCCGTGGGCGTGCGCTGAGCCTCCTCAGGCTACGCCTTCCGGGGTCTCATCTAACCCGCGTGTCCCACAGGAGTCTCATCGTTTCCCTCCGCCCCCTGCCATATAACGTACCTCGGCGCCGTTCAGTGTGCTATCTATTATTGGAATGGCAGTGAATTGCTCAGCCGCCTAATGTAGAGTCCATTGAAAGACGGCCACTTGTTTTTGGAGCAAAATCCTTCTGTGAAGTGATTTATGCACCCCAGTCAGCCCACCTCCCCATAACGCAGCGGACCCAAAGTGTCTTAATAGCTGAGTCACCCAGATAAAGGGGACTTTCGTGGAGTGAGAGAGGGAGTTTCTTTTCTCATATAAAGAAAAAACACGAGCCAGGTTGGCTCGTGTTCGCATAGAAAGGCTGTTTGCACATATAATGTAGGACAAGCTGCCTTCTTCTCTATTCCGTTTTCGTTACAAAATTCCAAATATGTTTCCACGTATCCATTTCCAGCGCATCCGTTGGGTTTCCTTCACCGATCACACCGTAACCGACCATCAATCCTAACACTAAAGCGACTGCACTGAAGAGCAGGACAAGGATGATACGCAGCCAAATAGGCAGAACGCGGCGGCGTCCTTTCTTTGAAGCTTTTTCTTCCTTCACAGATTTTTGCTTCTTGGACGATTCTTTCTTCGCTGTATTCTGTTTCGTTGCTTCATCTAGGGCTTTACGCTTTTTTTCTCTTTCCTGCTCTTTATTAAGCTTTTTCCCTTTTGAATTAGGATTTGTTGCCATGGTCGTCATACTCCTTACGTTTATGATCTCAGTTGATTAACAAGCCCCATCATCTGATCACCTGTCGATATGGATTTCGCATTGAATTGGTAAGCTCGCTGTGCCATCAACATATCTGTCATTTGTTTCGATACATCCACATTGGATGCCTCGAGTGTCTTGTTTTTCATTTCAATATCACCACGGGGCAGGTCTTCCATGATTCCATCCGGGTTTATACCATCCGGAATACGGAAGCGGTTATCTCCTATCGCTTCAAGCATACGAGGACGGACTGCTTCTGTCACGCTAAGTTCCCCTTCTACCGCCTGTCCATCTCCGCGTTTCACTAGAATGGAACCATCTTGATCGATAGAAATCCCTTGGAACCCTTCTTCTAAGACAATATTCTCTCCATCTTCTCCGATTACCGGATGTCCATTAGAGTTTGTGAGCAGGACTTGTCCGTTGTCGATCGGATTCAAATAAAAGTTACCAGCTCTCGTAAATTGTGTCTCTGGCCCGGTTTCTGTCTCAACACGGAGCTGAAATAAATGATTATCCCCTAAAAGGGCAACATCCAGGTCTCTCCCTGTATTTTGCAGGCTCCCTTGTCTATAATCGAGGTTCGTATGTCCAAGTCTAGCACCTGCCCCTATTCTGACACCTTCAGGGGTTGTACGTCCAACCTGAGCATGCTCATGTGATTGATTATCGATTTGTTGAAAAAGTAACGAAGAAAAGTCAGCGCTTCGACTTTTATAGCCCGTGGTCTCACTATTAGACAAGTTATTCCCTATCAAATCCAACTTGCTTTGCAGCTGCCCCATTGTGACTGCTGATTGGATCATCGAACGATTAATCAATGCTGACACTCCCTTAACGTATTCTACCGATTTCTGTCACTGTTTTCTGCATGCTCTGGTCATACGCTTTTAACACCCGTTGATTCATTTCGAACGAGCGATATGTATTCATCATTTCCGTCATCGTTCTATTAGCATCCACATTCGACTGCTCAAGGAAATTTTGCCGTACATTGAATTCTACAGCTTCATTTTCTCTTGCATTCTCGACCGGTTCCCCATTTTCTGCCGCTTGGAACAAGTCATTTCCTTCTTTCACCATACTCCCGGCCTCCGGGCTGTAAGAAAGTCCAAGGGGGATTTCCTGTCCATCAACCTCCAAGGTACCATTTGAAGAAAGATCGAACTCCATACCGCCAGTGTTGATCGGATTCCCTGTATCATCAAGCACATAATATCCTTGATTCGTTGTTAAGAACCCTTCTCCATCCACAGTGAAGTTTCCATTTCGAGTATATCTTTCTTCTCCCGCTTCGTTTTGTACATTAAAAAAGATTGAGCCTGATTCATCAGGAACTGTTCCCTGGATAAGGGCGAAATCTGTGCCAACCCCTGTTTCCCTTATGTCTCCCTGGGCAAAGGAGGGAATGGCTTCTTGCATATATACACCTGTGTTAAGGGACCCTACATGGCCGCGTACAGGTACATTCAACCCTCGTGACACAGGAATCGATTCGCTTCCCATTTGCTCAATCAAAAGCTCTGGAAATGCTCTCATCGTTCCTTGATCCGCTTTATATCCTGGAGTATTGGCATTCGACATGTTGTTCGACAATGTTTCCTGCATGCGTTGATTCGCCATCATACCTGAGGCAGCTGTGTAAAATCCTCTTAACAAGGTGATCGCTCCTTCCGTAGTGGTCCGTGTGAATTAGAACTTCGTAGAAATACGCTTATCGATATTTTCAAGCATGATGCCTGTACCTGTAGCTACGCAGTCCATCGGCGCTTCTGCAACAAGGACAGGAACCTTCAATTCTTCTGCAAGCAGCTGGTCGATGCCATGGAGAAGTGCACCGCCGCCTGTCATAATCACTCCACGGTCGATGATGTCTGCAGATAATTCAGGTGGAGTGCGCTCCAGCACTTGTTTAGCAGCTTGAATGATCACTTGAACAGATTCACGCAGTGATTTTTCTATTTCATTAGAATTAACGGAAATCGTACGTGGCAATCCTGACACCATGTCACGCCCGCGGATTTCGATTTCCTCATTCCTCGAACCTGGAAATACAGTTGCTACACTTATTTTAATATCTTCTGCCGTACGTTCCCCTATGAGAAGCTTGTATTCTTTCTTAATGTATTGAAGAATTTCATGATCAAACTTATCTCCGGCCATTTTGATAGAAGAAGCCGTGACAATATCACCCATGGATAGTACAGCGACATCTGTCGTGCCACCACCGATATCTACAACCATATTTCCACTCGGTTGGAAGATATCCATTCCGGCGCCGATCGCTGCCACCTTGGGCTCCTCTTCTAGATATACTTTTTTACCGCCTGATTTTTCTGCCGCTTCTTTGATAGCTTTCTGCTCCACTTTGGTGATATTCGTCGGGCAGCAGATCAACATGCGCGGTTTGGATAAAAAGCCCCGCACATTAGTTTTTTGAATGAAATGCTTAAGCATCGCTTCTGTCACATCAAAATCAGCAATGACACCATCCTTCAGCGGGCGGATAGCTTCAATGTTTCCTGGCGTACGTCCCACCATTCGACGAGCCTCTTCCCCCACCTCAAGTACTTTACCTGTATTACGGTCCATAGCCACCACTGATGGTTCATTCAATACTATTCCTTTACCTTTCACATGGATGAGCACATTGGCTGTACCAAGGTCAATTCCTATATCTCTCGCAAACATGTCCTGTAGATCCTCCCTATTGTAAAAAAGCATAATCGCCCCTTGAAACATAGCAGGTCTTTAGGAGCTGCTATGCGGGCAATGAAATCGAAACTTCGATAACTTATGTTTCCCAATTGTTGAAAGTATATTTTCAATTAAATATTGCACATCTAATTCTATATTCTATCACAAAATTACGACATTCGTCTTATGGGAAATGAAAAAAGTTACCAAGTATCGAGGAATTTTGACAAAGGGAGGTGTCTTGCTTATAAAAGGGGCTGGACTGGTTGATCATCCAGGAATTGTGACTTGTACTTTCTGCGTGTCGCTTCTCCACCGCGCAAATGACGTATTTCTTTATGGTGATCGAGAATTTTCTTTACTTCCTTAGCTAACTCAGGATTCACTTCAGGAAGTCTTTCTGTCAAGTCTTTATGGACCGTACTCTTTGAAACGCCAAATTCCTTGGCGATCACTCTCACCGTTTTTTTCGTTTCAATAATGTGTTCCCCAATCTTGATGGTCCTCTCTTTGATGTAATCATGCACTCCACTCGCCTCCTGTGATTGACTATCCAGGGGAGGGGCTACTAGAAAAGCGCTTTTATTAGGTTATAGGGGTGGTTTACTCTAGATGTCTTTTCATGATGTATCACCCTGGATGTTACCGAGTGCTCGGTTATCCTCATTGTATTAATAAAAGTTCCCAGATATGCCACAGGATGCAAGGACTGATGAATTAGACCAATTCAGCTGTTGTTGTGTTTTCATAAGCTGTTTTTTAGCAGTCGGCGAAGTTCTTCATTTATTTCACAAAAGCATCATCAGGACAAAAAGCTGTTGTTTATAAAGGGGGACCTTCACCCTCCTTCTTTGAGTTGCTCTTTCTGTCCGGGGTACCAGGTAATTTCTCACCGATCAGTTTTAAATTACGAGCGATAATAACTAAAACGAGTAAAATTCCAGCCAATAGGATTTCCACCATATTTTCTCACTCCTCACTCCAGATTTTCTTACCATCACTTGCAAATGAAAAAAAGAAACTTTTTTTGCTTACAGTAACATAAAACAGAAATCCATTAAATTCCCGGCGAATATTTTTATATGAATAATGATAGCTTTAAGCAGCGATGGTGACCTTCACCATGAATAGCAAGAACAGAACTTTTTGAGAATTGAAGATAGATATAGTGGATTTATAATTACGGAAGTTTATTCTTGGGGCTTCTTACCGTTGCAAGAGGATGGAAATATAGTGGAATAGAGTTTTTGGCCAAAAAAAAATGAGGGCATAACCCTCATTTTTTAAGCTTGAGTATTAGAGATGGAAGATGCACTATCTTCATCTGGTGTTTGCTCTTCTTCTTCTGATCCAGGAGTAGTACCTTCATCGCTATTTGTTTCTTCATCTGTTGGTTGTTCTTTATCTTCTGTTGGTTGTTCTGTGTCTTCTGTCGGCTGTTCTTTATCTTCAGTAGGCTCTTCAGATGGTGCTTCTTCTTCTTCTGAAGCTTCATCTGTCGGCGCTTCCTCTGTCGCTTTTCCAGCCTCATCCGCAATTTGGCTCATTGGTTGACCGAAGAAATCTTCCGGGTTTACCGGTTGGCCATCACTACGAACTTCGAAGTGGACGTGGACACCGCTTGCTTGTCCAAAGGAATTACGACCTGCTGCTCCGAGTGCATCCCCTTGAGAAACATCAGAACCGGCCAAAACTTCAACCTCTTCTAAACTAGCATAGACCGTTACCAAATTGTTATCATGTTTGACTTCGACGACATTCCCATAAAGCGGGTCTTCTTTCACTTCTGTGACTGTTCCTGATAGAGCAGCTGTTACTTCAAATGCTTCTCCATCTTCTCTAGTAATATCTACGCCTTCACTTTGGTAGTACTTATTGTTGTATAGGACCAGTGCACTTTCTTGATCTTCCTCGGACGCGTCATAGTCATAGAATTTTGTGACAATCGAAGCTGTTTGCTCATCTGCTACCGGCATTTCCAAGTTTTCCTGATTGTCCATGACTGGCACAGAATCCTGACCGTTATCATTTGTCAGATATTCATCTTGTACTTCAGACTGTGGCTGCTCAGCGATTTGGTCTTCCAAATCACTCGCTCCCTGCTGATACCAGAACACTCCTACTAGAACTAATGCGGCTACGGACAAATACAAAGCTGGATACAACCATTTCTTGCGCATCAAGCGTTTAAACTTTAATTTTGTCACGCTTTTTTTACCTTCCTCTTTCATGTTCATCACCTCAAAAACCATTCTGAACACTTATGAGGGATTATATACATTCAGAGGAAAATTTTATATGAATTACTCTGTAGAAGATCTTCTCATGCCCCTTTTTAAAATGATTATTCAGTAATGAAACATAAGGAAAAATGTTGAGTCACCCCACCCCTTTTCTCATATCATAAAAAAAGAGCTGCCTCTGCAGCTCGCTCAATTGACTGGTTTTTCCCCGTTAAGAGAAGCCGTCTGTGTACTCAATGGGGAAATTTCTATGTCTTGATAATAGTGGTGGATGATCTCTTTATAATCTTTCCCCGTTTTTGCCATGCCATTAGCTCCATATTGGCTCATCCCTACGCCATGGCCGTAACCTTTGGTTGTAAAAATAACGTGTTCACCTTTTTGTTGAATAGAAAAATCACTGGAAGGCAGCTCGAACTTTTCACGGATTTCTCTCCCGGAAAATGTTTGAGAACCTAAGTGTACTTCATCTACACGATTTCCTTCTGTTTTGGTCATCGTAGATTGTTGGATACCCGCACCTACGCTGACTCCCAGTGTTTGTTCGAGCTGAGCGACCGTAATGATTTTTTGGTCCGTGAATTTAGGTGACCCTTGATCCCAGGGGCTTTCTACACTTTTTAAATAAGGAATGTCATGCTCCCAGTAATCTCCCGCATTTTCTGTAAAACCATTACTCGTCGAAAAGAAAGAAGCTTCGATCGGTTCCCGCTCATATGTTATGATTTCGCCTGCTGTCGCTTTCACGGCCTGGTTGATTTTTTCCATATTATCAGCATAACTGTCCTGCCACAAAGTTCTCAGTTCTTTATCATCCTTATACACTTGATGAGAAACCGTATCTGTCACATCTGCTTCGGAAGAAACCTTTTCTCCTTCGACTAAGTGACGTGTGATATATGTCCTCGCCGCCAATGCCTGCGCCTTCAATGCCTCCATCTCAAAATTAACCGGCATTTCAGAAGCCACAACGCGAGAGACATAGGTTTCCAGAGGAACTTCCTCCACCTTTTCCGACTCACTTCTCCACACACTTACAGAGAAGGCGGAGTCTTCAACCTCTGCCACTTGCTCAGTAGGTGGTGTTTCTTCCACTTTCTCGGTATTACCGGAATTTGTAAAGGGGACGACGATCAGTGTAGGTATAATAAGCATAGTTGCAAATAAGCTGCATAAAGCAATCAGTCCGATTCCATTATTTTTTTTCATCCGCATCCTCCTGGTCACAAAGTAGATCCCTCTACTAAAATGTATCCAGAATTGAAAGATGATAGAACTAAAAATGCTCGCCTATTTCAAAAATATTGAAACAGGCAAGCAATCATGATGTATATATTATAATGTCGATACAGATTCGCTTGGTTCAGCTTCTTCCATATACACTTCTTCTTCTTTGACTCGTTCAATGTCAGCGCCGATTTGTGCTAATTTCTCAGTGAATTCCACATAACCGCGATCCAAGTGCTTCAACTCAGTTACTCTTGTGTAACCATCAGCGACTAACCCAGCCAAAATCAGGGCTGCCCCAGCTCGCAAATCTGTTGCTGCAACCTCTGCCCCTTGCAGAGAAGACGGTCCTTCAACGATTACACTGCGGCCTTCAATTTTCAGGTTAGCATTCATGCGGCGGAACTCTTCCACATGCATGAAACGATTTTCAAATACCGTTTCAGTAATGACGCTTGTTCCCGTGGCACTTAACATAAGAGCCATCATTTGTGACTGCATATCAGTCGGGAAACCTGGATGAGGCATCGTTTTAAGGTCTGTAGCTTTCAAGATGTCAGGACCGATGACTCGCAGTCCATCATCTTCCTCTTGGATGATGACGCCCATTTCTTCCATTTTAGAAACGAGTGAACGCAAGTGCTCATGCATCGCACCTTTTATAAGGACATTCCCGCCTGTTATGGCAGCAGCAACCATGAACGTTCCTGCTTCAATACGGTCAGGGATAATCGTATGGGTAGCACCAACAAGTTTCTCTACACCTTCGATTCGAATGGTCTCTGTTCCTGCACCGACGACATGTGCACCCATCTTATTCAGGTAGTTGGCCAAGTCGACGATTTCTGGTTCCTTTGCGCAATTTTCCAAGATTGTCTTTCCATCTGCCAAAGCGGCAGCCATCATTACGTTCTCTGTTGCACCAACACTTGGTACATCAAAGTAAATCTTAGCGCCTTGCAAACGACCTTTCACTTCAGCTTCGATATACCCGTTTCCTACGGTTACTTCAGCTCCCATAGCTTCAAAGCCTTTCAAATGCTGATCGAGTGGGCGTGATCCAATCGCGCACCCACCTGGCAATGCAACTTTAGCACGGCCATACCGGGCCAAAAGTGGTCCCAATACAAGAACAGAAGCACGCATTTTCCTAACGTATTCAATTGGTGCTTCAGTAGACAATTGACCTGAAGCATCCACAGTCACTGTATTTCCTACCATATTTACATCTGCATTCATATGTCGAATGACTTGATTAATTGTATATACATCAGCTAAAGCAGGTACTTCGTGTAGTACGCTTTTTCCTTCACTTGCAATTATACTTGCTGCGATGACAGGCAGTACGGCATTCTTAGCACCTTCAGCTTTCACGGTGCCGGTCAGCTGCCTCCCACCACGGACGATGATTTTTTCCAAGGTTCATTCTCCTCCGCGTCCATATTCACTATTATTAATATTCAGCAGTAATAATGGGTGTGCCAATAGTGATGGTTGTCTCCCCGCCCAAAGTTCTTGTAGCAAACTGAACATTCACAGTTTGATCCCCTACTGGCAAGGTATTACCCCATTGATTTGTATAGCCGGATCTGCTAGTCCAACCGTTTTCGTCGTCGATTTCATTTATTGTTGTAATATTGAATGCTTGTTCGAATTTTTCATAGACTAAAACATCATTCATAATACCACTATATGTCGCCTTAAGACAAGAGAAAATAGTGACATTTTTCGAGAAAAATCGACTTTTCACTTCATTTACAATTTTTGTATCATGTTTACTTAATGAAGGTTTTCCCTGACCTTGCACGGTGTAAACCATTTCTGTACTGCTCTTCTTATTTGTAGGATAGATCAATATATAAGTTTCGACGAAATTTTTGTTTTTTTGACTGTCCGTAATTGTATATTTTGTCGCGTTTGTCATTATTTCTTTTTGAATAATTGGTCGTTCAAAAAGCATCGTCATATCTGCTTTGATTCTTTCTGCTTCTTCTGGTGTCGTTTTTTCTTTCATTGTGATCGTCCACTCATTCACATCTAGCTGCTTATCCGCAGCAAATGACGAAAACTCCATAATGACTTCTTGAATTTCTGTCATTTCCTGTGGATAAGCACCTGTTCCTATAATAAGTAAAGCGATAATTCCAGCAAACATACTTTTCATCTTTAAATGCCTCCCCAAGCATTGACTTACTATAAGTTTGGCCTGAGAAGACAACAATCATACGATACAATTCCTAACAACATTAGACAATTTCACACATGTATGGTGCTAAAACAAATAGACAAGACTGTTCGACCATGATATGAACTCTAAAAAGAAGTTACTGACCGCTGTACCTAATGCGATGGTAATCATAATAATTAAAGCCCTGGCCTCAAATACCCGATCTTTTTTGAAAAAAGCATCAAAGTTGACCGATTGCAAAACCCTCCATGTTATGACAATGAAAATCAAATGTGATGTCATACTAAGCAAAGCTTCTTCAGCAAAGTATTGTTCCAAAACGATCACTCCTTTCTACTGTTTGTCGACATGTCCTTCTTTACGTCAAACTTTGTTCGCAGAAGGAACCAACAGACGACAAAAGAAGGAATATTCCGCTTCATTTCCCGAGCAATAAAGATGGATTCCCTTCATTTTGACTTTTAAACCCAGCGTTTGCTGACGATTCGAGGATGATAAAGTTCGTTGATTAACCAAACTCTTATCATGTCATAATTTTCACAAAAAAACTGCTCTCAAGATGAAAGCAGTTTAGAAGTTATTTTCATAAACATGCAAACGATTAATGGCTCGCTTGAGTGCCATTTCAGCCCGTTGGAAATCAATATCGGCTTGTTTATCTTGCAGGCGACGCTCGGCACGTTCCTTTGCCATCCGGGCACGGTCGATATCAATATCCGAAGGTTTTTCAGCTGATTGAGCCAGGATTGTCACTTTATCAGGACGAACCTCTAAAAACCCACCGCTGACTGCGATACGATCGGACTTACCTTCCCCTTTCAAGCGAACAGCGCTGATGGTTAGCGGAGCTACCATAGGGATATGTCCAGGTAGAACCCCGAGTTCTCCACTTTCCGCCTTACAACTAACCATTTCAAATGCATCTTCCAACACCGGGCCATCAGGAGTGACTACACTCACCGTCAGTGTGCTCATTCGTATTCCTCCTTGGCTGATCATGAAGAGAAGGGAAGCTCACCAACAAGTAAAGTCTTCCCTCTCAGTCATTGAACTGTTTATTGCATTTGTTTTGATTTTTCTACGACGTCTTCGATACGGCCGACAAGTCGGAATGCATCTTCAGGGACATCGTCATATTTGCCGTCAAGAATTTCCTTGAAGCCTTTGACTGTTTCTGAAACAGGCACGTAAGAACCAGATTGTCCTGTGAACTGTTCAGCTACGTGGAAGTTCTGAGAAAGGAAGAATTGTACACGACGTGCACGAGATACCGTCAACTTATCCTCATCAGATAACTCATCCATCCCGAGGATAGCGATAATATCTTGAAGTTCTTTATAACGCTGAAGCGTACGTTGAACTTCACGAGCTACATCATAGTGCTCGTCTCCAACAATCTCAGGGTCCAAGGCACGAGACGTAGAAGCCAGTGGATCTACGGCTGGATAGATTCCTTGCTCTGAAAGTTTACGTTCAAGGTTTGTGGTTGCGTCCAAGTGTGCGAAAGTCGTAGCTGGCGCAGGGTCTGTATAGTCATCGGCAGGTACGTAAATCGCCTGGATCGATGTAACAGATCCCTTGTCTGTAGAAGTGATTCGCTCTTGAAGCTGACCCATCTCTGTTGCCAGGGTCGGCTGATAACCAACAGCTGAAGGCATACGACCGAGAAGGGCAGATACTTCCAGACCACCTTGGGTAAAGCGGAAAATATTATCGATGAAGAAGAGTACATCCTGCCCTTGTTCATCACGGAAGTATTCAGCCATAGTCAGACCGGATAGAGCAACACGCATACGCGCTCCAGGCGGCTCGTTCATTTGACCGAATACCATAGCTGTTTTCTTAATTACACCTGAATCCGTCATCTCGTAGTAAAGGTCATTACCTTCACGTGTACGCTCTCCTACACCAGCAAACACGGAAATACCACCATGTTCTTGAGCGATATTATTGATCAATTCCTGGATCAAAACGGTTTTACCTACACCGGCACCACCGAACAATCCGATCTTACCACCTTTTACATAAGGGGCAAGAAGGTCAACGACTTTAATCCCTGTTTCAAGGATTTCAGTCTCTGTCGCCAGGTTTTCGAATACCGGAGCAGTACGGTGGATCGGGTCACGACGAACCTCTTTCCCAAGTGGTTCATCCAAGTCAATATTTTCACCAAGTACATTGAATACCCGACCAAGCGTCACATCTCCTACAGGGACAGAAATAGGGCTTCCTTTATCTGTAACCGGTGTGCCACGCATGACACCTTCTGTTGATGACATGGCTACTGTACGGACAGTGTTGTCACCCAAGTGAAGGGCGACTTCCAATGTAAGGTCTACGTTTGATTCATTTTCAGATTGCGCGTCATATTGGACGTGCAATGCGTTGTTAAGATCTGGGAGTTGGCCGTCATCGAAGGTTACGTCAACAACCGGTCCCATAATCTGAGTCACGCGTCCTTTACTCATCGATTTCCCTCCTAACTTACTGTTGAAAAAATACGGGAGTTCCTATTCGAGGGCAGCTGCACCGCCGACAATTTCAGTAATCTCCTGGGTAATAGCAGCTTGACGTGCGCGGTTATAAGAAAGCGTAAGATCGCCGATTAAATCATCAGCGTTATCTGTAGCACTCTTCATCGCTGTCATTCGAGCCGCGTGCTCACTTGCTTTACTATCGAGCAAAGCACCATAAATCAAGCTTTCAGCATACTGCGGAAGCAAGACCTCAAGAATCTCTTCTTGATTAGGCTCATACTCATATGAACTTTGACTCGCTTTGCCTTCTTTATTCAAATCAGTCAATGGCAGCACTTTCTTTTCCGTAACTTCTTGAGTTATAGCGCTGACATAATGATTGTAATAAATGTAAAGCTGATCGATTTTTTCATCGGTATATAGTTGAACCGTATCTGAAGCAATATCCTTGATATCAGCGAAATCCGGCTGATCAGCCACACCTGTAATATCCATATCTACTGGCATATTACGTTTGCGGAAGAAGTCACGACCGATACGACCCATCGTAATCAGGGTATATTCTTCAGCAGAGGTGTGATGATCTCGGATCTGTTGGTAAACCTTCCGGAGAACGCTGCTATTGAATGCCCCTGCAAGTCCGCGATCAGAAGTGATGACAAGATATCCTGTCCTCTTGACTTCGCGCGATTCTAGCATTGGATGGCTTGCATCACCGCCACCTTGGGCGATACTCGCGACCACTTCTTGGATTTTTTCACTGTAGGGAACGAATCTTTTAGCATTCTGCTCGGCGCGATTCAGCTTTGAAGCGGATACCATCTCCATCGCCTTTGTGATTTGTTTCGTCTTCTTCGTAGATGTGATCCGACCTTTAATATCTCTAAGGGATGCCACGCTGTTTCACCACCCTTTCCAGCTATGATTCATTTATTCAGAAACAACAAATGTTTTCTTGAATTCTTTCACAGCGCCACTCATGTCTTCATCGTCAGCCAGTTTGCCTGTCTCACGGATTTGAGAAAGAAGCTCTTTACGATTGTTATCCAACCAGTTATGGAACTCAGACTCGAAACGAGTGACATCATCTACTGGAATTTCATCCAGGAAACCTTTTGTAAGTGCATAAATGATCATGACCTGTTTTTCTACAGCTAATGGTTGGTGAAGACCCTGTTTCAGTACTTCCACTGTACGAGCTCCGCGATTCAGTTTTGCCTGTGTGGATTTATCCAAATCAGAACCAAACTGTGCAAAGGCTTCAAGTTCACGGTAGGATGCAAGGTCAAGTCTTAGTGTTCCAGCTACTTTTTTCATAGCTTTGATTTGAGCCGAGCCACCTACACGCGATACAGAGAGACCTGCGTTGATCGCTGGACGTACCCCTGAGAAGAACAAATCAGATTGTAAGAATATTTGACCGTCTGTAATGGAAATCACGTTTGTTGGAATGTATGCAGAAATGTCTCCAGCCTGTGTCTCAACGAAAGGAAGAGCAGTCAATGAGCCGCCACCTTTAGCGTCACTGAGCTTAGCCGCACGTTCCAGCAAACGAGAGTGTAGGTAGAATACGTCTCCGGGGAAAGCTTCACGACCTGGAGGACGACGCAATAGTAGAGAAAGTTCACGGTATGCAGCCGCCTGCTTAGAAAGATCATCATATACGACAAGCACATGCTTACCGTTGTACATGAAGTCCTCACCAAGTGATACACCTGCATATGGAGCCAAGTATAAGAGCGGTGCTGGTTGAGAAGCACTCGCTGTAACTACGATCGTGTAATCAAGTGCACCATGACGTCGTAGAGTTTCTACAGTACCACGCACGGTAGATTCTTTTTGCCCGATGGCAACGTAAATACAAACCATATCCTGATCATGTTGGTTTAGTATCGCATCAATTGCAACGGATGTTTTACCTGTTTGACGGTCACCAATGATCAACTCACGCTGACCACGACCAATAGGTACTAGAGCATCAATGGCCTTGATACCTGTTTGGAGTGGCTCATCAACGGATTTACGATCCATAACACCAGGAGCCGGCGATTCAATCGGGCGAGTTTTCGTCGTTTCAATTGGTCCACGGCCATCTACAGGCTGTCCAAGTGGATTCACGACACGGCCAAGCATTTCTTCCCCGACGGGCACTTGCATGATTCTTCCAGTACGACGAACTTCGTCGCCTTCTTTAATATCAGTATATGGTCCAAGAATGACAAGACCAACGTTACTTTCTTCCAAGTTTTGTGCCATTCCCATGACACCATTCGAGAATTCAACTAGCTCACCAGCCATGACGTTATCAAGGCCATGAGCACGGGCAATCCCGTCACCGACTTCGATTACGGTACCCACATCATTGACTTCTATATCTGATTCATAGTTTTCAATTTGCTGTTTAATCAGCGCACTGATTTCTTCAGCTTTGATGCTCATGTCATTTCACCCCTATCATCTTTTGTTCGTAGAAACTAGCTCGCGCTCTATGCGGCGAAGCTTTCCACTGACAGAACCATCAAATATACGGTTACCCACCCTCAATCGAATGCCGCCGAGGATGGAAGAATCTACGATATTCGTCAGGTTCAAGGATTGTTTACCGACCTTAGGTGCGAATGTTTCTGAAAGACGTTGTTTCTCTGCTTCCGAAAGTTCGCGGACGGAGTAAACATCCGCATCTGCAATTCCTTTTGCATCATTCATCATCCCGATATAATGCTGGATCATATCTGCGATAATATCTTCACGGTGTCTCTCGACCAGGAGTTTCAGTGTATTTACGATCTCTTCAGAGAATGACTGAAAAGAATCCGTCATGACTTTCTTCTTCTGATCTACAGATACACGAGGGTGCTTCAGGAAAGAGACGATTTTGTTGTTATCACGATAAACTTCACGTAAAGTTAGTAGTTCAGTTTCAAATTGATCTAATTTCGATCTTTCTTTTCCCAGTTGGAAAAGGGCATCAGCATAGCGTTTGGCAATGATAGACTGGCTCATCGATCTTCGCCTGCCTTATCGATATACTGATTGATCAATGCCTCTTGATCTTTTTGAGAAAGTTCTTTTTCAATCACTTTCGAAGCAATCATGACAGACATGGATGCCACTTGGTCTTTAAGGGCTTGTACTGCTTTTTCTTTCTCCTGTTCAATTTCCTGACGAGCAGACTCTTTGATACGTTCTGATTCTGCTTTAGCATTTTCCAGAATATCCCTTTCTTGCTGGCCTGCCGTTTTACGGGCATCCTCGATGATATTCTGTGCATCTTGACGTGTTGATTTCAATTCCTCAGAGGCTTCGCGTTGCATACGTTGAGCTTCTTCGCGACTTTTCTCAGCCGTGTTGATTTCATTAGCTACGTAATCTTCACGTTCTTTCATCATATTCATCAATGGTCCCCAAGCAAACTTACCTAAAAGGGCCAGTAGACCAAGGAAAAAAACGAGTTGAATGATCATGTCACCTATGTTAAGTCCTCCAGCTCCGAGGACCATACTCTCTGTAAATCCTTGCACAGTTTTCACTCCTCTCCACACCATCTCATAACAGGCTTTCACTTATATAGAGCGTCTATTCGCGATAAACAATACAGCTAGACAAGCGAAAAACCCGGCTTCCGCTGTAAAAACAGCTTCCGTCGAAGTTTTCTTACCATGACTCACGGGTATAAAGTTTTCGTAAGGTAAAGGAAAGGCGAAGATCGATGGAGTTGAACTTCGCCATAAGCGTATTCGCTCTTCCTTGTTATTGACCCATTACGATGAATGCAATAACAACGCCGATGATAGGGATCGCCTCTACTAGGGCAACACCGATGAACATTGTTGTTTGAAGTGCACTGCGCAATTCTGGTTGACGCGCGATTCCTTCTACTGTACGACTTACAATCAGACCGTTACCAATACCAGCACCTAGTGCTGCTAAACCTACTGCAATTGCAGCTGCTAAAAGACCCATAATGAAAATCCTCCTCAATATTTTTAAAAAAATAATTTTAATGCTTTATATTAATGGTCGTCGCTCACCTTGTGAGACAAGTAAACCATCGTTAACATAACGAAAATAAACGCTTGGATGAAACCAATGAAAGTACTAAAGCCCATCCATGCTATCATCGGAAGTGTTGCTCCGATAAATCCACCCACGCCTGTCGCTGCTAATCCAACGAGCAAGCTCAGCAGGATTTCACCTGCATAAATGTTCCCGTAAAGACGTAAACCAAGTGTTAACGTATTCGAGAACTCTTCAATGATTTTGAATGGCAATAAGAACGGTAAAGGACGTACAAACCCTTTTGAATATTCCTTGCCACCTTTCAACTTCACCCCATAATAATGGGACAACACTACGACCAATGTCGCAAGAGTCAAGGTAATTCCCGGATCGGCTGTCGGAGATTTCCACCATAGGGTGTGTCCAACTACACCATTTGTGACGACCCCTAACATATTTGCTACGAATATGTAGGCGAATAATGTTAGCCCAAGGGGCAAAAAGAGTCTGCCTGTTCTCCAATCCATGTTCGATCCGATGATGCCTTTGATGAAATCAATCAGCCATTCCATGAAGTTTTGAAAACCTGTTGGATACCGCTGCATGTTTCGTGTCGCCGCTACTCCGAGGATGAATACGACCAATGATGCAACAAACATCATAAGAACGTTCGATAAGTTGAAATCCAACCAAAAGATTCCAAACGCATCCTCCCACATCGGTGCTTCGTGATTCAAACTGTTCACCTACCTTCCATCATGCTAAACTGTTGATTTATTGAACAGATAATCTATTAAAATGACAAAATAGGCTGCCATTAAGCCCAATACTACTGAAATTAAATGGAAATATTCTTCAAACTGAAGGGCAATGACTACGGCTAAAGCACCGGAAGCCAATCGCGTAAAAGTACCAATTCCTCTTACAGAGCGGCTCTCTGCAGAAGCTTCTCCAAGCTTGCGGATTTTCCGTTGCATAAGCCAGAGGTTGTAAAAGCTTAATGCACTTCCTAGCAGAAGTCCGAGGAAAATTGGCTGCCAAGGGGTGATGCCCCAACCAAGTACTAATAAAGCCAGAAGATAGAACATCCATTTTCGTTGACGGGCCATCATATGCTGATATGTCTCCATGTTAATCGTCTCCCGTGTACGTCCGTACTAAATGAATAGTTCCATATGTACCTGCACCTAACCCGAGGAAAATTCCAATGATTAAGAATGTGGGTCCGGTGGAATAATGACCATCAATCCATTTCCCCAGAAATGCGCCGGCAAGTGGTCCGCCAGCAAGTTGGGAAGCGATGCTGCTCGTTAAAGCCATTGCTTGAAAAGGTGGTTTGGTTCGTTTCATGACTTGACCTTTCTTGACAAATAAAAAAGGGTTGAAACCTTTGCTGTCACTGATGAAAACCTTATCATTCCACACTATGTAAGAATACATTAGGGGTGGTTTGATGTCAATGAGTTTGTGAGCAAAAGTACAAATGGATGACAAAATTCGATCACATTTTTGTCACAATTTTACCTTTCACATAAAACATGTATTTCACTAGAAAAATCCAGCCTTTCTTCATTCAAAATAATGGGTTGTGTTCCATTATTTAACTTTTTGTGCCGCTGAAAAGTTCTTCTGTCTGATTTGGCGAAAAACTTATTAAAAAAAGCACTTAATAGAGCTACAAATAAAAACAGCACCGCCTTTTAACCAAGAGCGATGCTTTCATTTCTATTTATTCTCCTTCTATATAAACTGGGAAAGAATAGCTATCAGATCCCTCATTGGAATTAACAGTAACAACTGCCAGGTAAGCCCCCTTCAGGTCAAGATTTTTCAACCCGGCTCCCCCTTCTATCATTCCAGGTCGAGGTTGATCAATTTCTGCAATCGTCCCAATATTCAACAATGTCCCAGAGCGATATAAGTCAATCGTCACTTTTTCCACCTGTTCAGCAAGGTGAAAACGATACATGCCCCCCTTTTCATCATTCCAATTTTGAGTCAGCTCAAAGCCTGAGACCTTATTATAGTCAGAACGCTCTTTTACATAGACATATGGCAGTTGATAATCAGTATCCCCTTTAAGAGTCAAGTATCCTTCGTGGATTCCCTCTTCTAAAAACGCATTATTCAAACGCAACTCCACGTCTGCCTCTTCAGACTTCCCTGGTGGAATTTCCATCGTCATCGGTACTGTCCATGATTCCCCGTTTTCGGATTTCGGTCTTTCCATCTGCAATTGGACAGGTTCATCTGATAGGTTTTCTACTTTAAATGAGAGCTTCTTTCTGAAGAAAGTATCGTCTGCTTTCCCGAAAGAAAGTGGAGCTGCACTAATTACAATCTCAGGGTCAAGAGCTTTATTGACATCGATAAAGCCAGCCCCCTGCTGGGTTGGAGGAAAAGGGGTTTCCTTATTATAAATCAGTTGTGCCGATGTTGTTAGTGCGTTTTTCACTTGTTCCGCATTCCAATCAGGGTGCGCTTCTTTCATCAGTGCCGCAACTCCCGCCACGTGGGGAGCCGCCATGCTTGTCCCTTGAAGTGCCTGGTATCCCCCCGGCACAGTACTCATGATATCCACCCCAGGTGCAAGGAGGTCAGGTTTGATTTCCCAACTGGTGGTCACAGGACCGCGTGAGCTGAAAGGCGCCACTTGATCACCTAAGGATTCTTGCACTGTCTCTATCCATTGATTTTGCTGGACCGCTTTCTCCACCAACCACTTTCCAGCTTCTTGCGAAATCGCACCAACGGGAATCGGCAGGTTCAGACCATCCAATCCTCCATAAAACATCCCTTTTTCATTGTTAGCAATGAGCACACCTTTCGCTCCTGCTTTATAGGCTCGCAAAGCTTTTTGACTGAAAGGAATCCCTCCTCTTTCAAACAAAGCAATTTTGCCTGAAACATTTTCGAGATCCTTTTCTCCTGTGCCCACATATTCAATAGGATACTTTTTATCCAGTTTCCACTTCTGTGAACCAGATAACACTTGGACAGCGACCTTACTTCTTTCTCCTGGTACTTTTAATATAGGTGCTTTCATTGATAAAGCTGAAGCTCCTACAGTGATAGCATCTGATGATGTAGCCGGGGAACCGACAGTCCAGGAATCAGGGCCAGAGTTTCCTGCTGCCACAACCACAACCACCCCTAACTCTACAGCTTTGTTTACGGCATGAGTGGTAGGCCAATCCGGTCCGTTCACGTCATTACCGAGGGATAGATTGATCACGTCCATTCCTTGTTTCACCGCTTCTTCTAAAGCCGCTATCACTTGCACAGAGGAACCTACGCCGCCGGGTCCAAGAGCTCGATAGGCAAATAGTTCTGCCTCAGGAGCAATTCCCTCCATTTCCCCATTCGCTCCGATAACTCCAGCTACATGGGTTCCGTGTACAGTTTTTCCTTCCCCTTCTGTCTCCATTGGATTTTCGTCAAAATCGACCGTATCAAATCCACCGCTATAATTGGCTTCTAAATCTGGATGTGTATAATCAATACCTGTATCAATGATTCCGACCTTTATCCCTTCTCCTGTATAAGGAGACTGAATTCGATTACGAATATCTTCCGTTGTGAAACTCAGAGGCTTTTCACCGAGTGATCTGTATGTTTGAACAGGGTACTGATTGACGACGTTATCCATTCGCACTAATTTTTCCAGTTCCTCGGCTGTACCGCGTATGGCAATTCCATTAAAAATCGTATCGTATTCAGCCACTACTTCAAGACGAGGTAACCTTCTTTTCAACTCTGAAATAAACGGGGCAGTATCTTCTTTCAGCTCTACGATGATCGTTACTTCTTCTTCCGGTGCTGCAGGTGTTGGAGGAGCACTAAATCCTGAAAGTATGACAAAAGTTAAGAAGATAGAAATATAAAACCTCATCAAACAGCGCTCCTTTTTCTTTTATCTTCTGTCAGTGTAATGTGTTTATACTAAAGGTGAAAAATATTTGCTGATAGGATTACTCAAAAAAGGAAAGGAGGGTAAAAGAAGAAGTGGGAGAAATGTTGGAAGGCTCCATACTCACCGTCGGCTTTTATGAATTCATTCAAAAAAAGACTGAGCTCCAAGAGCCCAGTCTTTACTCATTCATTCAATTTCAAATGGCGCAGGTTTGTCTTCCCGATGTCCAAAGAAATAGCGGATGGCTTCAGCGATACGTGCGGAAGCTTGACCATCTCCATAAGGATTCGAAGCTTTTGCCATAGCTTCATGCTTACTTTCATCTGATAGCAACTCATGTGCTAAATGGAAAATATGGTCTTCTTCCGTTCCCGCAAGCTTCAATGTTCCTGCCTCGATACCTTCCGGACGCTCTGTTGTATCGCGAAGGACAAGGACAGGCACTCCGAGAGAAGGAGCCTCCTCTTGTACCCCGCCAGAATCCGTCAATATCAAGTGTGCTCTTGCAGCAAAGTTATGAAAATCGATGACGTCAAGTGGGTCGATCAATTTAATACGTTCATCATTCCCAAGAATCTCATCTGCTGTTTCTTTGACCACAGGATTCAAATGAACAGGATAAACGACCTGTATCTCTTCATGTTCTTCCACAAGACGTTTGATTGCACGGAACATCTGCTGCATGTTATTACCAAGGTTTTCCCGCCGGTGAGCAGTCATCAAAACTAGTCGTTTTCCATCGACTTCTGCCAAAACGTCGGAAGTGTAGCTGTCATCCACCGTCGTTTGCAGAGCATCGATTGCTGTATTTCCAGTTACGAAGATATGGTCTTCCGATTTATTTTCAGCAACTAAGTTGTCACGTGACTTGTTGGTAGGTGCGAAATGCAGATCAGCCATGACCCCCGTCAACTGACGGTTCATCTCTTCCGGGTAAGGCGAATATTTATTCCACGTACGCAAACCAGCTTCAACATGACCGACAGGAATCTGGTTATAGTATGCTGCCAATGAAGCCGCAAATGTTGTTGTTGTGTCACCGTGGACGAGAACGATATCAGGTTCCGTCTCTTTCATCACTTCGTCCAGACCCTCTAACGCACGAGTCGTCACTTGTGCTAAAGACTGACGAGCTTTCATGATATTCAAATCATAATCTGGTTCAATATCGAAAATAGATAACACTTGATCGAGCATTTCTCTATGCTGGGCTGTAACGGCAACAATCGGCTCGAATTGCTCAGACCTTTTTTTCAATTCCAATACAAGCGGCGCCATTTTTATCGCTTCTGGTCTTGTACCGAAAATCGTCATTACTTTAATACGATTACTCATGTATTCTCCTCCTTTAATGAGGAAGTTCTAGTCTATTTTTTTACTTCGTTCCATATAAGCGATCACCCGCATCGCCTAAACCAGGTACAATGTATCCTTTTTCATTCAATTTTTCATCAAGAGCGGCTAAGTAGATATCAACGTCCGGATGCTCTGCTTGTACAGCATCGACACCTTCTGGAGCAGCAACAAGGCACATTAAACGGATTTGGCGAGCACCACGTTTCTTCAAGGATTCGATGGCTTCATTCGCTGATCCCCCTGTCGCCAGCATCGGGTCGATAACGATCAGTTCACGCTCTTCAATATCACTAGGAAGTTTGACATAATACTCTACCGGCTTTAACGTCTCTGGATCACGATAAAGGCCAACGTGCCCGATTTTTGCAGCAGGAATCAACTGAATGATTCCGTCTACCATACCAAGACCAGCACGTAAGATAGGAACGAGTCCGATTTTTTTACCTGTCAGCACTTTCGCTTTCGCATTTTCTACCACAGGTGTGTCGATTTCGACTTCTTCTAGAGGAAGGTCACGTGTAATTTCAAAAGCCATCAATGCAGCTACTTCGTCCACTAACTCACGGAAATCTTTCGTTCCTGTTTCTTTTTTACGTATGTACGTCAATTTGTGTTGAATCAAGGGATGATCCAGTACATAAACGTTTGCCATTGCCAATCACTCCTTCTCAAAGTTTACATCCTTTAAATTGTACTGAAAAAGAGACACTACTGCAACCCACAACAATGACCCCCAACCATTCTCCTCCAATAAAAGCTCCGTATCAGGAAAATTTAGTTTCGAGACTTTTGTATAAGGAAATGGTGGCTGGGAAAACGGATCGCTTTCCGTGGGCATGTGGTGAGCTTCCTCAGGCTTCGCCTTCCGGGATCTCACCGATCATGTTCATCCCGTTTATTATATGGGATTTAGCAGAATCTCTAAATAGTAGGTTAGCCATACATGCGCTATCCAGCTCCAGCGTCTAGCGGCTAGTGAGACTTCCCTCGCTTCTGTACGATAACTCAACACCGAATCACTTTGTTCTTCGTGTTTCCTTTATCTCCTCCAGCTCAGTCCAGTCCATACGCCGCTGATCAAGACGCCTCCGCTTTCAAATGAGGAGTCTCACCGTTTTCCCAGCCACCTTACAATTGTAAGGTACTCGAAACAATCTTTATTTGTAAAGAGCTTTTGCGAATAAAAGGTGCTATCATCCCAGCACTTAAGCATGACTTATTCATCACCCATTAAAGAGTACACAACGATTTCGAGAAACTCATATCGTGAGGGGCGTGGGAAACGGGGAAACTCATGCAGGATCTCACCACATGCCTGTCATCCCATAGGAGTCTCGCAATTTCCCGTACCTTCCTTCTTTTATGTGGAGAACGGAAACCTCAACTTCGGTGCTTCTAGTGAAGAGCGCTCCCTATGAAAGAGAACCGTATTGGAGTACAAATATACCCATCCAAGGTTCGTTCATCCTATGTTGGAAGGGGTGGCTTTGAAATGACGAGACTCCCGCGGGAGAAGGAGCTAGTCGAGACCCCGCAGTGAGTATCAATGAAGCGACCCCTTATTGTTGGACACTTTCAAAGAGGTGTCTAAAGTGACGAAATTTGGTTCAGAACTGAAATTACAAATTGCTAAACGCTACTTACAAGGATTCATCAGTTATAGGGATTTAGCGTCAGAAACAGGTGTTGATGATTCATCTATTCGCTATTGGGTGAAGTTGGTTCGACATCATGGTGATCAAGCCTTTGTTTTTCCCTATACAAACTATTCGCCTGCCTTTAAACTGGAATTAATTCAATTTATCGAACGAACGGGTTGTTCCATTCGGGAGGCATCGGCGATTTACCATATTCCTGACTCTTCTATGGCTCGAAGGTGGAAGGAAAAGTGGAAAAAAGGTGGATACGATGCCCTTCGGATGTATGAAAAGGGGTCGAAAGCCGTGTCGGAAAAGAAAAACAACACCGATGAGTCTATTGAGTCAGTTAAGAGAGAGAACGAACAATTACGTGCGGAGAACGCTTATTTAAAAAAGTTGAATGCCTTAGTTCACGAGAAGGAAAAATCGGCACAAAAGAAAAAGCGCAAGTAATCCAAGAACTAAGGCACGCATTCCGCCTCCAAGTGCTGATTAAGGTCGCCGGCCTAGCACACAGTACCTTTTATTATGCCAGTAAAAAGCTAAGCCAGCCCGACCCTGACCGCAAGTGGAAAAGGAGGGTTCTCTTCATCTATAACACTCATAATGGCCGTGTAGGATACCGTAGAATTACGGACATCCTCGTGAGAAAAAATTATAAGGTTAACCACAAGAAAGTCTACCGAATCATGGTAGCGCTGGGCATTGCATGTCAGGTGAACCAAAAGAAATACGTCTCTTATAAAGGGAAGGTTGGGAAAACCGCCGATAACGTACTAGACCGCCATTTCAAGAGTGATCGCCCCAATCAGAAATGGGTCACAGACATTACGGAATTCCGCGTGTTCTCCCAGAAATTTTACTTGTCTCCTGTCCTTGGCCTATTCAATGGAGAGATCATTTCCTACACCTTAGGCGAAAGACCGACTTTTTCTCTTGTAGAGGAGATGCTTGACCAAGCACTGGAAAAGAAGGAGGAACACGAAGATCTTCTCATCCATTCGGATCAAGGTTGGCATTACCAAATGGCTCAGTTCCGAAAGAAACTCCAAGATCACAACATCACTCAAAGTATGTCTAGGAAAGGGAACTGTCATGATAATTCAGTGATGGAGAATTTTTTCGGCATCTTTAAATCGGAATTCTTATACTATGAAGAATTTGATAGTATTCAACATTTCAAAGATCGTTTTGAGACATATATGCATTACTACAACCATCTTAGAGTCAAATCCAGGTTAAAGGGAAACAGTCCTGTCTTAGAAAGGCAAATGTATGAAAA